>JANNLO010000267.1:0-15261 GCA_031396835.1 Snowella sp. SOY_38_metabat_116 | reverse complement strand
ATCGCGGTAGCGCGGTAGATCAAGGCGTCCCGCCTGATGCAACTGAATTCGGACAATGGCATCCCATCTGCTAGTAGCAACCGATAGTAGCATTGGCGACCGAAACAGCAGAGGAATAGCAGCAAGACTAGCAGTAGCGGTAATAACAAGTTGAGCAGCAGCAAGAGTAAGAGCAGAAGTAGCAATAAAAATCTTGTTCATAAGGATTGTTTTTTGATTGAAGAAATTCAGATTTTTTAAGCGTTTTCAGAGAACAAAGTCGGAACTTTACTGGGAAAGTATGACAGCAATAATATTACATTAAAGTTGATCAAAGCCGCTTAAGTGATTGGGTAAAAAATCAATCTTGGTAATTATAGGATCTGCCTCAACCTTTACTTTAACCATACTCGGGGATTGGGGAATCAAAGTCGAGACTTGTTTGATATTTATCATGATCTTATTCTCCATCTAGTTAATTATCAACAAGATAAAGATATAATATGGAAAATTTTGAGATCTCGATTTTCCTGAGTTCGATCATGGCTCTTATTGATTAGCTTGACAATTCGTTGCGTTTCTTAATCCAATGTATAGTAATAAAGGCGATCTTATTTCTGAATTTCAAGAATTAACAATCGCGTTCCTTAACAGCAGCCATTTTATCCACCAACTCTTTGACCCTTACTCGGTTCTCTGCTTGTCCAATCCTCGTATAGTCCTCCTCCAAAACCAGAGAACTCGCATTAATTAGAAATTAACAATTCTTTGATTTTAGCTAACACGGCTTTGGCATGATCTTTAACTTTAACACTGGGCCAACAATAAACTAGCGCACCCGACGGATCAATCAAAAAAGTAGAACGAATAATCCCCATAAATTCCTTTCCCATAAATTTTTTTAGCCCCCAAACGCCATAAGCTTCTGCAATTTGATGGTCTGGATCACTGAGCAATTGCAGAGATAAGCTATATTTGCCAATAAATTTGCTGTGAGATTTCGCCGAATCTGGACTTACTCCTAAAACTTTAACGTTCAGTTTTGCCCATTCTGATTGTTTTTCACTAAAATCAATAGCTTCTGTTGTGCAGCCTGGCGTATCATCTTTGGGATAAAAATAAAGAATTAACCAACTTCCTTTAAAGTCTAATAAACTTAATGTTTTGTCAGCTTGTGCAATTGCAAAAAATGCTGGTGCTGGTTGTCCAATCGTTGGGAGTTGAGCCATTTTTTAATAATGTAAAGGAATTAAAATTAGGGGAATAAAAGCTAAACAAAATAATGCCCAATGGAAAGGATGATTTTTTATGGGCAGATTTTCTGAAGGATCAATTAAACAATTAATACGAGTCATTAAACGATTATCTTGATAGTTGAAAGCGGCACAAATTGTATCAAAGTAAGGTAAGACTGGAATTTCTTGAGATGTTTGGGCAACAAGTATTAAGGATTCAGCTAATAATAAAGCATCCACTTGTTGAGCCGCTTTTTGATCAGCGCGAATTTCTCTCATAAATAATAATTCTTGCCAAAGTTGATCGGTTTGGGGAAGAAAAAAGGTAATTTCACGGAACCAACCTAAACAGAAAAACCAAAAGGTATCTCGATAATAATGGTGGGCATTTTCGTGGGCAAGAACGGCTTGCAAATGTTGATCATCTAAGGTTTCTAATAATCCCCGACTAATGACTAATTCAGGATTCCAAAGACCGATTTGCGCACTGTAGGGAAACGGAATATCAAGAATTCGAGTCGGTTGATTTTGGGTAAAACTTAGCGCGTAATTCTGAATTGTTTGAATAGATTTTATTGCTTGCCATAGTCGATAAATTCCTAATCCAAAGCTCCAGATAAGGAACGTGATCGCTAAATAATAACTCAGCAAACTGGCTTGTAAACCAAACATCATTCCTTGATAACCCATTAAGAAAACGGCAAAAACTGTCATTAGGATTAACGAAGGAGGAAAGGCAAAGAAAAATAAAGTTTTTTGCCAAGATATTTTTGATTTGTTATTGAGAATAGGAGAAAAAGTTCGTAGTATTACAGCAATTCCCAGAGCAATAATTAATATTATTAAGTGCATCTTAAAACTACTCTCCTCGCTCAGAACGAATTGCTTTTAGTCGGGCGGCGATCGCGTCTAATTGTTCAATACTAGCGGTGTCTAAACTATCAGCAAAAGAGGCGACCACATCAGGATTACTAATAGATAAAAATTGCTGTAATTGTTCATAGGATTTAATCGCTTTTGCTTGTGCTTTAGAAACAGTTGCTTTCCAAGAAAATGCTTTACCTTCTCTGTGGCAAACTAACCAACCTTTTTGAGTTAGACGGTTTAAAACAGTTGTTACTGAAGAATATGCTAATTCACGATCGGGATTTTCTAAAATTTGTTCATGAATATCTTTAACTGTTGCAGTTTCTAAATCCCAAACAATCTGTAAAATCTCACTTTCTAAAGGCCCAAGAGAAAGTTGATGCGGACGATAATTCGGTAACCAGGACATAAGTAATAATAATTAGTAATATTAAAGTTGATCAAATTTATCAAAAAACCTAATCTTATTATATATGCTCTGACTGTTTTTTCTTTATTAAGTTTTAACGCGATCGCCTCGGAAACTTATTTTTAAATGTGTTCACATCGGATTAATAATTTTTCGATATCTGCAGCTAGAGAAATTAGTTCAAACCAAGATGAACCACTGACTAAATCTTGAGCATGGGCTAATTTGTTGCGTAAATGTTCTGCTGATTTTAAAAAGCGTTCTCCTGAACTTTTAGATTTTATTTCTAGTTTTTTTGATAACTCAGAATGTTGTAAGATCAAGTCTCGTTTGTCACAAAATTGTAGGTAATCTAATAAGTCAGTTGCTTCGTTGCGATCGCGACTTTCTTGTAATAATTTATAAGCTGCTTGTAAACGTTCTTTTGTTAAAACTTTTTGTAAAGAATTTGATGAATAATAAAGACGAATTAACCGCAATAAATTCATTTCTAAAAGTGTTACCAAACTGAATAAGAGCATTCTAACAGGTGCTTTTTGTAAGTCTCCTTGAGTAACAATTCCAGTGATATAGTTACAATCTAAAATAAATAAACGAGTCTTATTTTGTAATAAAGGAAGCAACTTAATTAAGGGTGTAGAAATCGCAATTAAATCTTGGGGTTGAAATATTTTCTCGTGGTTTTTACAAATGCCTAAACTATTATTATTTAAACTTTGTTTTTCTAGATAACCAGTAATAATTTCCTTCGTTTCAATGCCGACAACATCATAATCGTGTTTCTCCATCCATTGCAATATTTCTTGAGCAGAAATTTCCGAATTGAAAGCTTTTAAAGGTTCGGCAACATATTCAATGGTAATACTATTTTCAAATAATTTTCGTAAATCTTGGGATCGCGATTTTAACTGTTTCATTGAAATTTTCCTTTGATAATTATCAAAAATTAGAGTTAATAAATAGTCTAAATATTTAGAACAGAAATTGATTTTGCAAAGATTAATTTTAAAATAAAAGTCTTGAAAACTAACCTTGAATTTTAACGATCTAAAACTTCTAAAATAGCTTTCGGATTCAGTTTATCCTTAAACCAAATAATCTGAGCAGGTGTATCTGTAAATTTGACTCCCGCTTTTTCTAAATTAAGTCTTTCGGAAATAGCTAAAATCAAATTATCAACTTCAGCACGACTCACTTGATAGAATTTCTTTTGTAAATATTCAGGTCGCCAATAACCAACAATTTCTAATAAAAAAGTTCTGCCATCAGGATGTACTAAGCGAAAATCGGGAATCATAACACTTCCAGGTAAAGGAATTAAATCCACTTCTCGCTCTAATTGCCAATCGGTTTTTAGCTTATTCCAACTATTCGCAAAAGAAGCTTCTAACATACTATCATAGGGTTTTCCAGGGGGATAATGAGTTACTAAATTACAGCGATCACTTAATTGAAAATAAGTAGTTTTTTTCTCCCCGCTATAACTATCTTGACCAATTAATTTAGCTTGTAAGTTCCATTTGCTGACGTGTAATAAGGCAGGAATTAATTTTGCTAAAGCCAAACCATAGCGAGTATTAGCTTTAAATAAACTTGTCGGGCCATCAATAGTAATTGTAAAACCTGTATCTGCATCGCCTTCAATATAAGCCATTAATTGGAATAATTTAAGATAGCGAAATAGCAATTTATATTCTCCTGGATCATTACGATGAGCATTAATAATAATATGATTAGCTCGATAGAAAATACCCTGAACTTGGGAGACATTATAACGATGAATTAAGGTCTCGGTAAGAGGCGGTTCAAACTGAGTAAAAATGCGATTTTCAGGTAGATCAGCATATAATCCCTTTTCAATTTCTGGAGGTAAAACTTCTCGATTTAATTCCTGGCTTAAAGCACTAGCTAATTTTTCTAAAAGTTCTTGTTTTTGTTGACAATTAAAAATCTTAGAAGCTGCCTCGGTAAAGACTTTTTTTCGTAGGGCGATCGGCTCTAAAGGACTGATGATTTCAAACGTTGAAAAATGGTTTTTTAAAAGGTGTGCTAAACCCCGAATAACTTTATAATTAGGACTATCTCCTTCTAATTCTAAAAGTTTTTGATTAAGCTTTCCTTGTGTTTCTCCTAAACTTGCTTGAAATAAACAAATTTGTTCTTGAGCTAAACTAATAACGCTATTGTCAATCGCTAAACATTTAGGGATAATAGTTTCACCACTACGCCGATAGATGAGTAATTCAGAAGGTAACATTATCAACAACTCATAACTTGTTTATCAGAAATATCGATCTTAATTTTTCTCTTGTGTCAAAATTTAATTATCTAAGAAATCCTAATAGTTTGTTTAACATTTTATGGATACTAACCCATCAATGACAATTTTTAATCTTCTAGAAGGTCGTCCTGATAATTATCAAACTTGGTATGATCAAGCTAATACATTGTTGGAACAGGGTCGCTATTCAGAAGCTTTAATAAGTTATGAAAAAGCTTTAGACTATTATCCCCAAGATTATTGGTCATGGTATAAAAAGGGCATTATTTTCAATGAATTAGATCAATACGAAGACGCGATCGCAAGTTATGAAAATGCCTTAAAAATTGAGCCACAAAATTATTGGGTCTGGTATGATCTAGGGGCTGTTTATCTCCAAGGTTTAAAGAAATATGAACGAGCAATTGAGTGTTTTAAAAAAGCATTATCAACACTTCCCAACGACTATTGGGCCCATTATCGCATGGCAGAAGCATATCGTTTTTTGGGACGCTATCATCAATCTTTATTAGCTTTTGATAAAACATTAGTCATTCGTCCTCATGATTATTGGGCAACTTATCGACGAGCAGATTGTTTGCGTTGTTGGGGTAGATTTGCCGATGCGTTAAGAGATTATCAAAAAGCTTTAGAAATTAAACCTAATGATTATTGGTGTTGGTACCAACAAGGACAAATTTATCAAAAAATTAATCGTTTTGAGCAAGCGATCGCCTGTTATCAAAAAGCTTTAAATATTAATCCAGAAGATGATTATGCCTGGTATTATCAAGCCATTTGTCAAATGAATCTCGGAAACTGGGATAAAACCGTAACTTGCCTAGAAAAAGCAATCACTCTTTTCCCTAGAATTTATCTTAATTTATCAATCTCTAATCCAATCTTTTTGCCTCTAAAAAAATATCCTAGTTTTATGTTATTAATCGCTTTTCATGGCTCATCCCGCTCTAAAAATTATTAATTTTATAAATTAAATTTTAGCTAAAAAATCTTCAAAATTTTATTGAATAACTAATATGATATTTTCAGAAATATTGCTGAATCAAATGATTAAAATTGGGAGATGAAAATAGTAGAGATGGGTTAATTTATTATAGGAAATAACCTGTTGAATATGAGTTAAATTACTTTCTTTTATTGCCTTCAATAATTACACGCCTTGTCCCAGCAGAGGTAACAACAAAGTAATAAAATAATAGACCAAAGGAGCCGTAAAAACATAGCTGTCGGTGCGGTCTAAGATGCCACCATGACCTGGAATTAGTTGCCCAGAATCTTTGACTCCTGCATCTCGTTTCATCATAGATTCTGTTAAATCTCCTAAAAGACTGACAATTCCAATTAAAATTCCTAATAAAGCTCCTGTTATTTGCCAATAAGGCCAGTTTAAGTACCACGCTCCCATTAAAGCAATAATAATACTTCCTAAAACGCCGTAAATTGATCCTTCGACGGTTTTTTTAGGACTTATCTCTGATAAACGAGTTCTTCCAATCCATTTACCCATAATATAAGCCCCAATATCCGCGGCCCAAATACAGCAAAAGGCTAAAAAAGTTACCATTAAAGGAGTAGAAAAAAATTGGGGTTGGAGCCAATCCTTGGGCCAATAATCAAAAAAAGGTAAGTGACGATTTGTCATTTCTAGGGAATCCGGTAGATTTGATAGACCCACTCGCAATCTGACCCAATAACTTGGTAAATAGCCGCCATAAAACAATCCTAATAAGGAAGTAGAAATATCGGCGATTGAGGCAAATTTAGGTTGAAATAATAGATAAAAACAGATTAAAGTTCCAGTCAAAGGAAAAAGTGCGTCGGTTAAAGTGGGTGAAATTGTTGCGCAAATTAGCAATATCAGGGATAAAAATGTTGTTGTTTTAGCGGCGGGAGCGATTCCTTTGGCACGGACGAGTTGAAAATATTCTTTTTGTCCCTGAAAAATAATAAGTCCGATGGCAACGGTGAAATACCATCCACCTAAAATTAGCATTCCTAACGCCAGGGCGATCGCGACAATTGTACTAAGAATCCGAGTCCAAGGCATAGAAACGATGGGGTAAATTGGGGCAGGAGAAAGAAGATTCCCGAAAAAGGTTAATCAATTCTTATCCTTAATTAATTGTAGGTACTTTAGGCATAAATTTTTTTATTGCTCGTCTATAAAATTTTGTAAATGTTGACCGCAAGGAACTTGACTAATCAAATCGTTCATATTCACCTGCATAGTTTGACAGATTTGATCAAGGGGCAAATCATTAGCATCATGACCAAAAGGATTTTCGATTTCAACACCAATTTCTTCAATGCCAAAGACAGTAAAGGCGATGACTCCGACAAATAATGGGGTTGTCCAGCCTAAACTATTGACGAGTTCAAAGGGTGCTGCAAAACAATAAAGAAAAATGAGTTGGCGTAAATGAACGGTATAAGCAATTGGAATGGGCGTTTTTAAGATTCTTTCACAAATTCCTAATACATCCACCATATTATCCAGTAATTTAAGCATGGCGGCTAGTTGATAGGGATCGATACATTTTTTTTCGTATTGTGAGTAGAGATAATTTCCAATCCAAAATGCAATTTCCAAAGGAGGATTATTCATGGTTTGCAGTTTTTCATAATATGTTGCTGGCATCAGGTCGGCGATTTCTTGATTAATTATTTCTGAACGTAAATGCAGTTTGGTGGCGATCGCAAAAGCGATTAAAAGGCGTAGAGTGGCAATTTTTTTACGGCGATCAGCAGGCTCGTTTTCTTCTATGGCGATCCAAATGGAACGGGCAAGATTGCGCACAGTATTAATTAAAGTTCCCCAAGCTTTGCGTCCTTCCCAAAAGCGTTCATAGGCTGTATTTGTCCGAAAAACTAATAATAAGCCGATAACAATACTGGGAACAATTTGTAAAGAAATCGAGAATTTCCATCCCCAAAAATTGCTCAAAGTAACGCCGACTGCAAAAATCATACAGATTGCAATCCTCGGTAAAATCGCTGGTAAGACTGATCCCCGAAAACCTAGCAATCTAAACCAAGCCAAAGAAGCAAAAGGAGATTTAAGCATACAAAATTTTTTAATTAGATTTTTAATAAGCGCGATCGCCGAAAGTCTCAAATCAGGCCTTAATGGACAATAACTTTCCTAGCCTAAATTGTTTGTAAAATTTTGTAAAATAAGAAACAAGCTTTTACAAAAGAGAATTACCTGTCTTTTTTATTTTCTATGGGATTATCACCAACTTTATTACTGGGACTCAAAGCCGATGAATTTCGTCATCCTCTAGACCGAGATGCCACCACCAAGCTCAAACAATTACCAGGTCTAGATTTAGCCGTGCGTAGTCTTTTGGGTTCCGTTGCAGAACAATTTTTTGCCTTAAATAATCTGGCCGCCAGTGTGCGGATCAGCGAAAAACAACTTCCTCACCTTCATCAATTATTACTAGATGCTTGTCGAATATTGGATTTAGAACCGCCCGAAATGTATATTCAACAAAATCCTGTTCCCAACGCCTACACCTTCGCCATGCGGGGTAAAAAACCGTTTATTGTTTTGCATACCTCTTTAATTGAGATGCTAACTCCAGAAGAAATTCAAGCGGTGATTGCCCATGAATTAGGACATCTGAAATGTGAACATGGCGTTTATCTCACTTTGGCTAATATGCTAGTTTTAGCGGCAGGATTAATCCCTAGTTGGGGAACCGTTTTGGCTCAATCTCTTCAGGGTCAAATGTTGGAGTGGGTGCGTTGTGCCGAATTTAGCTGCGATCGCGCTGCCTTATTAGCCGTTCAAGACCCAAAAATTGTCATGTCAGTTTTAATGAAATTAGCAGGAGGTTCTCCAACCCTGGCACCCCAACTAAATCTAGAAGCTTTTATTGACCAAGCACGAGATTATGATGCAATTAGTGATAATGAGTTGGGAATCATGCTCAAATCCATGCAAACAGAACAATTAACTCATCCCGTCCCCGTTCTCAGAGCCAGAGAAATTGATCATTGGGCCACCACTCAAGCCTACCAAGATTTATTAAAAAATGATCGAGGAGCTTCAAAATTTAAAAATAAAACTCCAGAAAAAGGCGGTTGGCGAAATTGGTAATTTTTTCAGTTTTTTTTTTAATCCTGTTGACGAGAAATTATTTGATCTACTTTTCAGTCCAGGCGTTATAGCGGATTAATTCCCTGTTAAGATTAACTAATATAAAACAGTCCAAAAAGAGACTTTTTTGCCATCCATTATGACTGCGACCCTGACTGTAGAAAAACAAAAATTAGAAAAACCACCACTAGAACTGCATTATTTGGGCGATCGCGTTCTTCGTCAACCAGCCAAACGCATTGCCAAAATAGATGAGAGCGTGCGTCAACTAGCCAAAGAAATGTTGCAAACCATGTATAGTGCGAATGGTATTGGCCTCGCCGCGCCCCAAGTGGGAGTTCATAAACAATTACTGGTTATCGACTGTGAACCTGATAACGACGAAAATACGCCTCTTGTCTTGATTAATCCCCAAATTATTCGTTATGGTAAGGAATTATGCGTGGTGGAAGAAGGTTGTCTGAGTATTCCTAATGTTTATCTGGATGTTACTCGTCCCCAAGCGATCGAAATTGCCTTTAAAGACGAAAACGGCCGTCCCAAAAAATTACAAGCCACAGGATTATTGGCCAGAGTCATCCAACACGAAATGGATCATCTCAATGGTGTCATGTTTGTGGATCGGGTTGAAAATCCTCTCGCTTTAACGGAAGCTTTGAAAAAAGAAGGTTTTTCGCTCCAATCAGTGAAACCTGTCGCCTAAACTGTTATTACTAATTGTCTTGATTTTTAAATTAATATTTGGTCAGCATAGCGTCTATGACTCCTAAAAGTGGTGTGTTATTACTTGGTTCCTGTATCACTGCGATCGCGGGAGTGGGTTCGGTGTTTGAACTTTCATCGGGAGTCCCTGAACTGGGGAACTTAATAACTGGTTCAATTTTGGCGGCAAGTATTCCTTTAACAGTTGTTTTATTTTTATTTGCGGTTAAAGATACCAAAGCAAATTATAAATAATTTAAGAACTTACCAATCTCAATTCAAATTAATTATTAAAAATAGGCTCATTCCTAATTATCAACTATCAATTATTAACTATCAATTATCCCCAATGTCTGCCAACCAATCTCCCAACGATTCTCAGTCAACTTTAGAAGAAATCCGAGCGACTCGTTTAGAAAAAGTTGCTCAACTCAAGCAATTAGGCAAAAATCCCTATGCTGCTTATCAGTGGGAATCTTCCCATACCGCAACAGACCTACAGGGGAAATATATAGATTTAGCGAGTGGGGAAGAACTAGAAATAGAAGTCTCCATTGCAGGGCGAATTATGACAAGGCGGGTTATGGGGAAACTGGCTTTTTTTAATCTCCAGGATGAAACAGGGACGATTCAATTATATCTAGAAAAAAAACGAATTAATGAGTTCATGCCCCATCTGGAAAATGCCTTTAATCCCCTCACTAAATTCGGAGAACTTCTTAAAGACAATCCTAAGCTATTGTCTGAGTTTAACGTTATCAGTAATATTCAAGAAAATATTGAAGAATCTCTTCCTCAATCTTCAAAATCTCCATTTTATATTTTGACAAAATTAACAGATTCAGGCGATATTTTAGGCGCGAAAGGAACTCTTAAACGTACCGAAAAAGGTGAATTATCTGTTTATGTAAAAGAGTACGCTATTCTTACTAAATCTCTATTACCTTTACCTGATAAATGGCATGGTTTAACTGATACAGAAAAGCGTTATCGTCAGCGTTATGTTGACCTGATTGTTAATCCTGATGTGCGAAAAACTTTCCGCGATCGCGCTAAAATTACGGCTTCTATTCGGCGTTATTTAGATGAACAGGGCTTTATCGAAATTGAAACTCCTGTTTTGCAATCTGAACCTGGGGGAGCCGAAGCCCGTCCTTTTATTACCCATCACAATGCTTTAGATCAAGAATTTTATCTCCGCATTGCAACTGAATTGCATTTAAAAAGATTAATTGTTGGTGGTTTTGAAAAAGTTTTTGAACTAGGCCGAATTTTCCGCAATGAAGGGATTTCAACTCGCCACAATCCTGAATTTACTTCCATTGAAGTGTATCAAGCTTATGTTGATTACCATGAGATGATGGAGTTAACAGAAACGTTAATTATTAATGCCGCTAAAACCGTTTTAGAAACCTTAAAGATCGATTATCAAGGCACAGAAATTGATTTAACGGCTCCTTGGAAACGGATTACTATGCATGATGCTGTCAAGGAAAAAACAGGCATTGATTTTAGTGAATTTACGGATTTTGCAACCGCTAAAACTGCGGCAAAGTCTGCGGGAATTGGTGTTTCTGAAAGTTGTAATTCTATCGGTAAATTACTCAATGAAACCTTTGAGCAAACTGTCGAAACAACCCTAATTCAACCAACATTTATTATTGATTTTCCTGTCGAAATTTCACCTTTAGCTAAACCCCATCGTTCTAAAGCTGGTTTAGTGGAACGCTTTGAATTATTTGTGGTTGGACGAGAATTAGCCAATAGTTTTTCTGAGTTGACTGATCCGATTGATCAGCGTCAACGTTTGGAAGAACAATCGGCTAAAAAAGCGGCGGGTGATTTGGAAGCGCATGGAGTGGATGAGGATTTTCTCACGGCTTTAGAATACGGAATGCCGCCGACGGGTGGTTTAGGGATTGGGATTGATCGGTTGGTGATGTTGTTAACGAATTCACCGAGTATTCGCGATGTGATTGCGTTTCCGTTGTTGAAGAGTGAGCGATCGGGTCAGAAAGAGGTTACTTCGGAGAATAACAATATAAAATAAATTTATTTAATATTCCAAAAAATCTTACTCCTCGGAATTGTATTCTTATGTTACAAAAACTCTATGTACACAATTACAGATGCCTAAAAGACTTTGAACTTAATCTCAAAGATATGCCATCTGCGCTTTTGATTGGTAAAAATGGTTCGGGAAAATCCACAATTTTAAAAGTTCTTGAGATTTTTCAATCTATTGGTAGAGGGATAACTAAAGTTGATCAACTTATCTCTCTAAAGGATTTTCCCAACAAAAATGTTGATGCCACTACTCAACTTGAAGACATTGATACTACTATTCGATTTGAAATTGACGTATTGCTTAAGGGAGATAAATATAGATATTGTCTTGTTTTTGGTCTACAAAAAATTAGTAGTAGCCACAATAACAGAAAGGAACAACTTCGTATTTTTGAAGAAGAATTATTTATTTCAGAAAAAA
Organism: Snowella sp. SOY_38_metabat_116; assembly: GCA_031396835.1. Classification (GTDB taxonomy): domain Bacteria; phylum Cyanobacteriota; class Cyanobacteriia; order Cyanobacteriales; family Microcystaceae; genus Snowella. The sequence continues at coordinate 3,195 of JANNLO010000267.1, read as the reverse complement.
GGATTTATTTTATCAATGAAGAACAAGGGTCTGCGTTTTTCAAAGATCAACAGGATGAAACTCAATCAACACGTTTTTTGGTAGATAACGAATATGTTAGCCTTCCTGCCCAATTTAGTAAAGCGAATACTCTTAAATCTTGGCTGGCACAAATGATACTTTTGACTCCTATTCCTAGCTTAATGAAAGGTGAATCAAAAGGCGAAACATGGCACCCAATACGTAATGGATCAAACTTCGGAACATGGGTTTCTGGTTTACTCAGTGACTATCCTGATCTGGCCCCTTATCAGATTGAAAAACATCTTCGAGAACTAATGCCTGATATTGATAGTTTTGTCAACGAACCGATCAGCAAAAATGCTAAAACTATTGTTGTTCGATTTAAAGCGAATAATGCAACTCTAAATATTGATTTTGAAGATTTATCTGACGGAGAAAAATGCTTTTTTCTTTGTGCTGTTGTTCTAACGGCTAATGAATACTATGGGCCACTTTTTTGTTTCTGGGATGAACCTGATAATTATCTTTCTTTGTCAGAAGTTGGACATTTTGTAACTTCTTTACGACGTGCTTTTAAAAATAGTGGACAAATTTTAGTAACATCCCATAATGAAGAAGCAATTCGCAAATTTTCTGATGAGAATACTTTTGTTCTAGACAGGAAAAGTCACTTAGAGCCAACTTTAATCAGACGACTTAGTGATTTATCTTTTACAGGTGATCTCATCAATAGTTTGATAAGTGGCGACATAGATTATGACTGTAAATAAGTATAAACCGCATATTTTAGTGTTGCCTGAAGATGATGCAAATCGACAAATTGCAAATGGATTCGTTAATAATCATAATATTAATGAACTTGCTATTCAAATTTTACCCAATGCTGGTGGCTGGGAAAAAACTGTAGATCAATTTACAAACAATTATGTTCATAGAATGCGAAAATTTCCCGATAGAATGATGGTTGTACTAATTGATCTTGATAAAGGGAAATCTCGTTTAACTGATGTACAAGAAGATATACCAGATGATCTTAAGGAAAGAGTATTTGTTATTGGTACGAGATACAAACCAGAAATCTTAAAGAGTTTTACCCGTATGAGTTTTGAAAAGATTGGAGAAACTCTTGCACAGGATTGTGCTAATAACACAAATAATTTATGGAGACATGAAGAGCTTAAACATAACGAAACTGAATTAGAGCGTATGCGATCGCAAGTTAAATCATTTCTATTTATTTAGCTATTTTTAAATTTAATACTTTATTGAAAATTAGCCTCAAAAAATGCGATCGCATTTCCAAATACAACCTTCTTCTGTTGTACCCTAGAAATAACCGTATTTTCCCGTGAGCAAATGAGTTTTAGCAGCGAGTTTGAATTACTTCTGAGAGCTTGTTATCCCCTGATTTACATTCCCACTCCCGAAGAAGAACGGGTCGAAATCGCCATTGCAGATTGTGTTAAAAGATTGGGCGATCGCGCAGTTTATCTTTGGGATTTTGTCGAAGGTTATCAAGATAATCCCAACAATGAAAATTTTGGTAAACGCAATCCCCTCCAAGCTCTAGAGTTTGTCGAAAAATTGCCTGAAAAAGTGGGCGGAGTTTTTATTTTGCGAGACTTTCACCGTTTTCTCGAAGATGTTTCTATATCTCGTAAATTACGAAACTTAGCCAGAAAGCTCAAATCTCAACCGAAAAATCTGATTATCATCGCGCCTCATCTGCAAATCCCGACCGAACTAACTGAAGTGCTAACTGTTATCGATTTTCCCCTTCCTAGTGGCAGCGAAATTAAAACCGAAATTCAACGACTTATCGCGACCATGGGTCAATCTCTCGGTGATAAATTCTTGGATGAACTGACTCGATCTGCTCAAGGACTATCTTTAGAAAGAATTCGCAGAGTTCTCACCCGTTGTCTGGCCAGTCATGGACAAATTGAACCCGAAGATGTAGAACTGATTCTCGAAGAAAAACGCCAATCTATTCGCCAAACACAAATTTTGGACTTTCACCCCGCAACGGAGCAAATTACTGATATTGGGGGATTGGATAATCTTAAAGACTGGTTACTGCGTCGGGGTAGTGCTTTTAGCGAAAAAGCGAGAGCTTACGGTTTACCCCATCCACGGGGACTTTTATTAGTCGGCATTCAAGGCACAGGAAAATCTCTCACAGCCAAAGCAATTTCTCACCATTGGCATTTACCCCTGTTGCGCTTAGATGTGGGACGATTATTTGCGGGATTAGTCGGAGAATCGGAATCTCGAACGCGGCAGATGATTAGTTTAGCAGAAGCTTTGGCTCCCTGTGTGCTCTGGATTGATGAAATTGATAAAGCTTTTGCAGGAATTGAAGGAAAAGGAGACGGCGGAACCACCAGTCGGGTTTTTGGAACTTTTATTAATTGGTTAGCAGAAAAGACCTCCCCTGTTTTTGTGGTAGCAACGGCCAACAATATTCAAGCTTTACCGCCTGAAATGTTACGAAAAGGACGTTTTGACGAAATATTTTTTGTCGGTTTGCCCTCTCAAGAGGAACGAGAAGCGATTTTTAACGTCCATTTAGCACGATTGCGTTTGCACAAGATTAAAGACTATGATCTTAAACGTCTTGCCTACGAAACCCCTGATTTTTCGGGAGCAGAAATAGAACAAACTTTAATTGAAGCGATGCACATCGGCTTTAGTCAAAATCGAGATTTTTTCACCGATGATATTCTAGAAGCGGCTAGTCAAATTATTCCTTTAGCACGAACGGCCCAAGAACAAATTAAATTTTTGCAAGACTGGGCAGCCGCGGGTAAAGCCAGATTAGCTTCTCGTGATAGCCGTTTTGGATGTATTCAAAATTCGTAAGTTAATTTTATCTATCTTGTTTTGGATTGATTTAAAAAATATGAAAAGTTTTTCTAGTTTATTGCAATTTATTTTAGGTTTTTTTCTGGGAATTTTGATTTTAGTTAGCTTAACATCGGCATTGGGCTATTTGATGTTTTCCCGTCTGGCGGCAACTCCTGCTAAACCTATTTTTCCTGAAGAAAATAAATCCAAAATAAAAGCAGCAACTAAAGACCAAAAGTTACCGAAAAAAGCGTCGTCTAAGCCTGAAATTTCACCCAATTCTACAACAAAACCCTCGCCATCTCCCGAAGTTAAAACAAGCCCATCTCCTAAACCTGAAGAGTT
>JANNLO010000263.1:0-1883 GCA_031396835.1 Snowella sp. SOY_38_metabat_116 | reverse complement strand
GTCGTATCCGCTTGATTAACCTGAGCATCCACAAAATGCCCAATCTCCTCCAATAAAACTGCTTCTAAAGATTGCTGACTAGCATTTGTGACAAATCGATCCGACAAATAAATTGTATTGGTACTTTTAGCATAGGCTCCTCGCGCATTGCCCAAAATGTCACCACTAATCACCGCGATCGTCGGTAATTGACTAAAATTCTGGTTTTGCCACTGGGATTTTAAACTTGCCGCCAGAGTGTAATCATAATTCGACCCAAAAATTGTATTAAACAAACTCCAAAAATTTTCCAACTTCGCAAAATTCGTAAGTTGGTCATAAACAGACGCGAGACTCGAAACAGAAAAAATAGACATGAAAGCATCCGAAAAATAATATTTCATAATGCTATCACACTAATATTTTTTTATAAACGTAAAAATACCGAGAAAAAAGTAAACATTTGCGATCGCCTGAGATAAAGCAACCATAAAAACGCGATATTTTAGTCGGAAAACGATGATAAACGCTGACTCGATAATCTAACATCCGAAAACCCATATTTTTATCAGGTTTTGTCTGAAATTCTTTATCAACAAAAATTAGTTTAAATTATGGTTAGCGGTAGGACGTTTTTTAAACATATTTGTCATGGTCATTCCCGTTACCAATAAACCTATTAAAACTACACCATTCAGTACAGGATAGAATTTATCCAACTGAACTGTTTTTATAGTATTTAATCCTAATATTCCCTGTAAAGTTAAAATTCAGATCTAATTCGTTTTTTCTTTCTATTACTCCAACTTTATGGATTTTTCTAGCATCCAAAAACTGCGTCAACTCACCCAAGTTGATATTCAATCTCAATGGCAGCAAACTTCAGAGAATATTTTAACCCATTCTTTTGAACCAGAAATAGATAAAATTGCGCCTTTAAATGATAAAAATTATCTTACCTGGGACAAAGGGAATCAAGTTCAATGGTTAACCCAAAATTTTATTATTCCCCAGGATTTAGCTGGTTATCCTTTAGCAAATTTTAGTCTTAGATTAGCCCTCAGTTGGTGGGCAGAAGCTGCTCAAATTTATGTTAATCAAAAATTAGTTCAGACGGGTGATTTATTTGATTCGAGTGCGAGGGTTTTATTAACATCTTCTGCTAATCAGGGAGAGCAAATTACGGTTACATTAAGATTAGTTAGTCCTGGTCATGACATCGGCGGATTAATGCGATCGCAGTTAATATATGAAAGAGAATATCCTGAGATTGATCCTGGTTTTATCGCGGATGAATTAGAGGTTTTAGAAAAATATTTAAAAGTATTTGAACCAGATAAACTCACTTTTTTAGAACAGTGTATTAAAAATGTTAATTGGGAAAATGTTGGTGATCTTAAAATTTTTGATCACTCCCTTTTACAACTACGTCAGCAAATAAAACCTTTAGCAGAAAACATTAAAAAACGCCAATTTCATCTGATGGGCCATGCTCATTTAGATATGGCTTGGCTCTGGGCAATTGCAGAAACTTGGGAAGTTGGAGAAAGAACTTTTAATTCAGTTTTGAATTTACAACAAGAATTTTGTGATCTTAAATTTGGTCATACTAGTCCTATTTTATACGAGTGGATAGAAACGAATCGCCCTGATTTATTCCAAAAAATTAAAGCTACTGTTAATAATAAAAAGTGGGAATTGTTGGGAGGAATGTGGGTCGAGCCAGAGGTTAATTTAGTTTCAGGAGAATCTTTAGTTCGTCAATTATTCTATGGTCAAAAATACTTTCAAGATAAATTTGGAACTTTGAGTAAAGTGGCTTGGTTGCGGGCCCGCCTGCTGGGCCTTGGAGGTCGCCTGGTCCATCTGCGCCTGGTACTCGGACTGCTTGATGCTGGCGTCGC
>JANNLO010000232.1:0-4132 GCA_031396835.1 Snowella sp. SOY_38_metabat_116 | reverse complement strand
TTTACTGGTTTTTATTGTTCTGGAAATTGGCTACAAGCTGGAGAAGAATACCTAGAAAAATGGCAAGAGTTAATTGAGTCAGGTATTCCCTTAGCCCTATGGAAATGTAACACTCATTTACCCAGGGAGAATCTGACGGTTTTTGAACACCTTATTGCTCATAATCGTTTTGATTTTTTAATGCGTATTCCTAATATTAGGGACAGACAACAAAAAATGAAGGAAGATTATGTCGGTGTTTTTTACGAAGATCTAGATTATCTACCTGATATTCCAAAACAGCTAAATTATCCTGGTACTTAATCTTTTGGAGGATTCCTATGACAACAAACGAGACAACTAACAAATGGAAACGATTTTTAGGCAATGGTCAATCAGAACCATTAACAGAAATGCCAGAAGCCCCTGCCTGGCGAAGTTTTATGACAGATGAAGATTTTGCCAAGGAACAAGAAGCCAGTGATGTCCGTTGGCAAACTATTCAGGCTCTTGCAGAAAAAGATAATAGGGGCAAAGAACGAGGACAAAGTTTTCGTTTGGAAGAGTCCGATTTTTTTGATGTGAGCAATGCGGTCAATGCGGCTCTCTATCTCCGTCGTCCCCTATTAGTTACAGGTAAAGCAGGGTCTGGTAAAACCTCTTTGGTTTATGCAGTGGCCGAAGAACTTAAATTAGGAGTTGTTTTGTCCTGGGCCATTAATGCCCGCTCTACTTTATCCGATGCACTCTATCGGTATGATGCGATCGCCCGTTTACAGGATGCTCAATTAGTAAATAAAAAGCCGATCGGAGATTACCTTCGTTTAGGGCCGCTAGGAACCGCTTTTTTGCCCTCTGCGTTGCCCAGGGTTTTATTGATTGACGAAATTGATAAATGTGATATTAATTTGCCCAATGACCTGCTCAACCTTTTTGAAGAAGGACGTTACGAAATTCCAGAGTTGGTACGGCGTAAAGATGAACAAGGGTTGGTGACAGTGCAAACGGCTGATCCTGATGTTACGGCGGAGATTAAAGGGGGACGAGTATTTTGTAGAGAATTTCCCTTGGTAGTGATGACCAGCAATGGCGAACGAGAATTTCCTGAGGCTTTTCTGCGTCGTTGTTTACGTCTAAGAATGCCCGATCCCACTGGCAATTCCACTGCTCTAGAACGGATTGTTGAGGCACACCTGAAAAAAGGAAATGATGAAAAAAACTGGACACGACTACAGGATGAAATTAGCATTCTGGTAGAAAATTTTGTTGAGAAAGGCAAAAAGAATTCAGTTTATATTGCGACGGATCAACTTTTGAATGCGGTCTATCTTCTCACTCGTGAAGTTAAACCTGATCAAGACGAACGAGAGAAGCTATTACAACTATTACTTAAGAGTTTAAGTGAGGAGGATTAGTGATCGAAACGTCTCTGAGTCCATCACTACAAAGGTTAATTAAAACCCTCAGTCAATCCGAGCTAGATATTGCCACTGGTCGAGAGATTGCTGAGGTACTTTGGTTGGCCCAAAAAACTCAGGGAGACGTTATTACCGTTGAAAGTACGGTGTTTATTAAACCAGAGAAAGAAGAAACGTTAGAACAACGCACTGACTCAGACGATCATGATCGCCTACCTCCTCTGCCAGATCCTCCAAAAACGGAACCCCAAGCAGAAATTGTACCTCCCCCCTTGGAACAGACTTCTGCTTTAGATTTGCCAGGAAATTATCAACACATTCCCGTTCGAGATGCCCCCACGATCGCGCAATCTCTCCAATTAGCTAGGGCTTTACGGCCTTTAGCTCGTCAGATAGCAATGGGTTTACCGACCCTATTAGATGAGCGGGCAACGGTGGAACAAATTGCGGAAACAGGCGTATGGCAACCAGTTCTTAAATCTGCTTCGGAATTGTGGTTAGAAGTCGCTTTGGTGTTTGATCGCAGTCCCTCAATGGTTTTGTGGCAACGATTGGGATTAGATCTGTATCGTTTGTTATCCCACTATGGCGAATTTCGGGATGTGCGGTTGTGGTGGTTACAGCCAACAGAAACAGGAGAGGTCAATTTAACTCGCCCTAATGGGACAGTTTGCAAACTGAGGGATTTATTAACCAGCGATCGCCGTCGTTTGGTGGTGATTGTCAGTGATTGTGTGGGAGCCGCTTGGCATAACGGCAGTATGAGGAGTGTCATTGCCACCTGGTCAGCCAAATTACCCACTGTTCTTTTTCAAGTATTTCCTGAACGTCTATGGTCTCGGACAGCCTTAGCGCGATCGATCACAGTGGAATTCCAAGCAAAAGAGCCTGGACTACCCAGCGATGAACTTAAACCCTTTGTCCGTTCGGTCTGGGATCGAGAACGATTAAAAACCAGTCTCCATCAACATCAGGTCAGATTACCTGTGGTGAGTATTGAACCTGAATCTCTCGGCAGTTTGGCGGCTGTCTTGGTAGGGAAACGTCAGAGTCGAGTTTTAGGCATTGTCTGGGATGCGAAACCTGTCCAACTTCCACCCGTTCCTCCCATTGCTGACCAGCCTACTGTTGCACTGAAAGATCGTATTGATTCCTTTGTTCTTTTGGCATCCCCCACCGCCCGTCAGTTGGCTTCTCTGCTGGCTTCTGCTCCTGTGATTACCTTACCCATTGTGCGATTAATCAAACAGGCTATGCTTCCCGAAGCTAGTGCGCTACAGATTGCCGAAGTTTTGATGAGTGGTTTATTAGAAGTGAGTGGTTCTCAAAAAGCTAACTTTGGTAATGCTGAACGCATTGCGTACCAATTAGTGGATGAAGAAGTACGAGAAAGGTTACGGGCGGGAACGAGAGTAGTTGATGCCCAAATGGTCTTACAAGCCGTATCTAGCTATGTAGCCGAGAATTTAGGTAAATCGGTTGATAAGTTTTGGGCTTTAATTAGTAGTCCAACCCTTGGCACAGCTTCTGAGGACACTGCTTTTTTAAGTGCTTTTGCGACTGTTACTGCTCAGATATTGCGGGGATTGGGGCCAGATTTTGCAGAAATTGCGGATCGTTTGACTTTACCCCAAATTAATCCTGCTCCAGATTTTGAAACAGAACTAGAGTTTGCTGGAATTCCACCCTTAGAAGACTTTAGCTTTGAAGTCCCGACCATTATTTTTGAAGAGGAAAACGAATGGCCAGCGATTGAAATGCAGACAGTGGAAGTCGCAACAATCACTCTTGATGATCCTTTCATTCTCCAACCCTTTAGCTTTAAAATTGCGACCTTAAAACGCCAAGGTTTGCTTCAGCGTGGTACATGGGAAGTAACTTACCAAGATGGTGAGGCTCAAAAATTTATAGAACAACTAGATGGAGTAGGGTTAGAAATGGTAGCCATTCCCGCAGGAAAATTTATGATGGGATCTCCTAAAAATGAACAGAAGCGATCCGATAATGAATCTCCTCAGCATCGAGTCAAAGTTGATGATTTTTTTATGGGACGTTATCCTGTCACCCAAGCCCAATGGCGAGCAGTAGCCGCTCTGCCTCAAGAAGAAATTACCCTAGAAACCGATCCTTCCTATTTTAAAGGAGATGATCGCCCCGTAGAAAAAATTAGTTGGTACGAAGCGGTAGAATTTTGTCAGCGACTTTCTAAAAAAACAGGGAAACAGTATCAATTACCGAGTGAAGCGGAATGGGAATATGCCTGTAGAGCAGGAACAAAAACGCCCTTTCATTTTGGAGAAACAATCACAACAGACTTAGCAAATTATGATGGCAATTCTGTTTATGGAAGAGGGCCTAAAGGAGAATATAGAGAGCAAACAACAGCAGTCGGTAAATTTGGTGTAGCCAATAACTTTGGATTATGTGATCTGCATGGAAATGTGTGGGAATGGTGTGCAGATCTTTGGCACGATAATTATGAAGGCGCACCAGCAGATGGTTCAGTCTGGAAAGAAGGAGGAGATGATAGTAGAATAATAATACGTGGCGGCTCTTGGAGCTATGATCCGAGGTATTGTCGCTCTGCCTATCGCTCATTGGTGTCAACTTAAAGGGACGGGTTCCCAAATTTGCCGATTGAGAGCAGCTTTTTCTCGATGTCGCTTTCTCTCGGCTTTAACCAAACCAAATAACTTGGCACGTTCAGCCAGATAGCTTACAGTGTCAGGCTTTTC
>JANNLO010000168.1:0-2675 GCA_031396835.1 Snowella sp. SOY_38_metabat_116 | reverse complement strand
ATCTCCTAATTTCTGATAAAAATGACTCAATATATTTCGCATCACCTTGGCATCAAAGATTCGACACAACTCTGAATCATTTTTCGGCTTAATGGGTATTGTTGGATATTAATCAAACTATTTTAAGGCTTTCTGGTCAATACTATAGTGGAAAATCAATTAACTTGAACAGATGAAATTATTTTTCCTGAGACTTTAACCAAGCGATCGAATATTATGAATAATCAAGAGAAGTTTTTGTGAGCCAAACGACTGCTTCACAATTTCGTAAGACTACTTATAAAAAACAAGAGGAAGTCGATAAATGCCTCAAGAAAGCAGAGAAATACCCACAATTAATGAAACGGTTGGGAAATCTATTTTAGCAGCACTGACCCAACATGAACTCGCTCTCGTCTTAGATGCTCTCTTAGCCAGTCTAGCCCCCTCATCCCTAGAAACAGCACTCAAGCGATTACCAACCGATACACAACAGACTTTACAACAAATTTTAACTCCCTCTTCTTCTACACGAGTTAAAGTAGAGCAACCCACCTCTTTAGCGAAACTAGCAGAAACTTGGTCTAAACTATGGGGACAATGGAACGATATCGTCTCTGAAGCGACCGATGAAGAAGGCAAATATATTGAGCAAGAAGCAGACTGGGAACCACCTTACTTCAATGATAGTGCCTTTCTAGAAGACTTAGACGCGATCGCTAAGCAGATGCTACCCTTATTATCCACAGCTTATGAGTCTGAATTTTCACCCAATGTTAACTTTACCCAAATTCTGATAGAAGTAGCAGAAGAAATTACGGCATCTCTACCAGAGTGGATATCATCAGTTAACGAAGGATTTTATTTGGAAAGTTCTCTAACCACTTGTCTGCTTAAATGGGAGTGGCTGAAAGCTCAAGATGAAAAACTTAATGCCTTTGATTTTGCCCAAAGAATCCGAGAGTGGGAAAAACAAGCTCCAAAAGTAAAGCTAGAGGAAAATGCTTTTTTTCAATTCTTTACTCAGCTATCAGAGACCACATTAGAGAATATTTATAAGGGACTGACAGCCAATAGACAAGTGTTATTGTGGAAAACTGCTCTAGAAAATATCCGTTCTCATTGGCACAGTATTTATTTGTTTTATCTAGAAAAGTATGCACCTGAAAGTCGATTAGAAACACTGCGGACTACCATCCCTCAGCAATGGCAGAATGGCTTGCTTGTAATTGAAGACTTGCTGGCTAAAGAAGCTTATCAAGAAGGTCTTTCTGTCTTGGAAGAAACTCTAGCATCCCTACTAAAATCTACTCGTCAAAATCGTAGTTGGTCTCCTGAAAGTTCCCTTCTGGTTACTATTCCCAATATGTTTTATGGTGGAGATTACTCAGAAAGTGAACAAACTCTTTTACGTTATTACCAACAGATAGCAACTGCATTAAGACAATCCGAACGGGTAGAAGCTCTCCAAATCCAGTTAACCGCTATCAAACAAAAGTTCAACTGGTCAGTTATGTTAGAAGCCTTTAAGAATGACACAATCTCTGAAGAAACTCGTCAAAATCTCTTTCAATCTTGGCGAAATCATATCCTACGGTTAACTGAAAACAAATTCGGGGGATGGCAAGAAAGAACAACGAGCAATTCCTGGTGGTTATCTTGGCTTTTAGATACCATTGCCACTTCCCAACCAGTAGCAGAGGAATTTCAAAAGCTGACTGAACAATGGTTATTAGCTTTAGAATCAGAAGAAAAACCTTCAAGACATACATTTTCAGCGTTACGATTACTTACAGACGATTTAGCAGAAATTCGCGGAGAAAAGTGGAATCACTACCCTTATTTTCAATCTGTCGTCCTCGTTCCTACAAGTCTTAAAACCTCTGATGCTGATTCCCGTCAGTTATTTTTGAACAACTTGGCCCCAAATCATCTTTGGAATCAAGTAATGGCTTATTGGGAGGGTCATCTGGAGTACTGGATTCCTAAACCAGAAATGGCTTCTAAATCAGACTACACTGAGCAGGCAAAATGGCTGGCGGCATTGCGCGAACTTTCTCCCACTTCTTATCAACGTCTTCTTGTACAATGGCGCATACAACATAAACAACGGCGCAATCTTTGGAAGGCATTAGAAAAAATAGGGTTGAGTTGAAAACAATTTGGAAGATTTTTATAGCTAGTTTTAGAGATAGAGAGTCACCTGCATTTTAATGATTATAGAGATACATAACCGTTAACACGCCCTGACGTAGGATATTCACATTTCAGGAGACCATTAATGATTTACACTGCATCCTATTTTGAACCTCATCGGCATCATGGCAAACGGTTCTCTATTTCTCGCAGTATTCCCGCAGGTTTTCGAGTAGAGGGTCGCCTAGAATTCTTGATTCCCAGTGCTGATTTACTGCAAGCTTGGAAAGTAAAACGTATTAACAAAGCAGAATACACGAATCGTTACCGAGAACAAATTAAAATGAATCTCCCGATAATCAAAAACTGGTTATCGAATTTAGATCCCAAAGAAGACATGACTTTATTGTGTTGGGAGTCCAGTGGTATTAACAAGACTTTATCAAAACCACCCGCAATAGCAGAAGAAGTGAAAGAACGACCCTTTTGCCATCGTAATCTAGCTATCAAATTGGTTCAAAAATTTAGACCTGATTGCTATGGCGGAATGGATATCATCA
>JANNLO010000123.1:0-2008 GCA_031396835.1 Snowella sp. SOY_38_metabat_116 | reverse complement strand
GACTGAGTTCTAATGTTAGTTCTATTTTTATTTTTGAACCTTCTATATTAATTAGTCTTGCTGTCATAAAATTTTCCTCTTTATCACTTTTTATTTTATTTTATCACTTTTTATTCTTTTCATCAACGTGGGGTCACACCCCTTCGGGATGGAAGAATCAGTATGAAAGATATTCCCCCCAAACTGCGGGCGATCGCCGATGTCTATCTACAATCTCAAGGCATCAATGTGAAAGTTCAACCCATTTCGATCTTGGATGAAAATTTTGAACAGGAAGTGGGGAAACGCAAGCGAACTAAAACTAAAGCGGCTGAAATTGCCCATGCAATCCGTCACTATTTGACTGTTGATTTGACCGATGATCCTGACTTACAGGCTTCTTTTGCGGCCGCTCTGTCCCAAATCTTCGAGCAATTCCAAAATAACTGGAATAAAATTTACGAGGAACTGGAAAAACTACGAGAACGGATTCGTAATGCCAGCCAGGAACCAACCTATGGGCTGCACCGCCAAAAACAAATGCCCTTTTTTCGTTGCCTAAAACGAGAAATCTACGGTGAAGATCCTCCAAATCAGACAAGCACAACTGGCGATGCCAAAGGCACAACTCAAGCCGCAAAAGCTGGAAAAAAGGTGTCAGAACCAACAGGTCACTACACCACAGCGAAAGAAGAAGATCAAATTGCCATCTTGGTCGATTTAACTCAACAGATTTATCTAACAGTGGAGCGAGAACTGAAACTAACAGGATTCTGGGAAAGTATTCCCGCCCGTAATAAACTCAAAGCTGAGTTACAGCAAGTTCTATTGGCTCCCAGATTCACTCTTTTACCCCAGTTGATCAAACATCGCGCCCATATCATTAGCCGTATCATGGAAATTGCCGAAGCCAAAAACGATACGATTTTGTATGCGGAATAAACTATGAAATTAACCTATACGATTCAGCGATCGCCTCGGCGTAAGACTCTCAGCATTACTGTTGAGCGTGATCGCAGTGTGGTTGTCCATGCTCCTAGTAATCTCTGCCCCGAAAAAATTGATGCAATTATCCAGTCAAAACGACAGTGGTTGTATGAAAAAATTAAACATCCTCAAAAGTATCAATACCTACCCCATCCTCCTGGCAAAGAATTAGTTAATGGGGAATCTGCTCTTTATCTTGGTCGTTCCTATCGTATTGAAGTAGTGGAATCCGCTACCAATGATGTTCAATTCAAGCAAAAATTTCTAATTCGGCGATCGCCTTTTTCCCAACGTCAAGAAGTGCTACGGGATTGGTATATTGACAAAGCCAAAGAAAAAATCTTACCCCGTGTAGCTCGTCATGCCTTAGAACTTGGTGTCGAATACACAGAAGCAAAGATTGTTGATAATCGCTACCGTTGGGGTTCCTGCACGATCAAAAACAACATCAACCTAAACTGGCGTTTGATTAAAGCTCCTATGTTTGTGATTGATTATGTGATTGTCCACGAACTCGCCCATCTCCTTGAGGCAAACCATACGCCCCGCTTCTGGAATATTGTTCGTACCCAGACCCCCACAATGGAAAGAGCAAAGGCTTGGTTACAAGAAAATGGACAGATTTTGGAGGATGTGATTTAGCCCGCGAGGGACAACCCGTTATTTATGATACTCCCTTCCCACTCAAGAAATATACATTTAGACTAAGGCAAAAATGTGTTCTAAAGTTCTAGATATTTGTTCTGAACTCATCAAGATTTTAACATCTTTACTCCCTTCCCAGTGTAGAATTATACTTAAATAGGAGACGAATTCATGAATAGAGCAGAGCAATTAAAAGCAATAAGCTTTGACGCAGAAGAATGGGAAAAATTATTTTACAAATATCAGCAGGAATATATAGGGCTTGCTGAATAAAGCTGAAAGCGTTATTGAAAAAGGGCTGGGGAGATTTAGCGAGAAAAAAAGTGCGAGAAAAAGGTCTAGAATGAGTAAAAAGGCTTGCACCCCCTACTTCCAGAACCTTGAACGATGTACCCCA
>JANNLO010000092.1:0-2046 GCA_031396835.1 Snowella sp. SOY_38_metabat_116 | reverse complement strand
ATTTCGACTATTCCTATTTCGTCTATAATTCCTGCTATTATTCCCAAATGGTCTATATCTTGAACATCTATTTGCATTTCTTTTTTCATTTTGCTTACCTTAATTTCATTTAGATTAAAATAACATTTTACAATTTAACCTGCTGAATGTTGGTTGATAGGCTGAAGCAATTCTTGAATTAAGCTTTTTTGTCGCTCATCCCAATCTATTCTTCCCTCTATTTTTTCTTCCCACTTATTGTTGATTTGATTCACTAACTCATAAAGTTCATCATTTAATAGTTCTACAAAGTCATTTCTCTTCTCTTGAAGGGATTGTAATTCATCCTGATGTTCGTCAATTTGCCGAATAATTTCTTGCTGTTCTTCAATTTCAGCACGATACTCCTTCACTTTATTTAATAAAGTAATTGGATCTCCTTCAATCTTTTCGTTTTTCAACTCTTCTTGAATACATATATTTTCGTTTTTTAACTGATTTATCGCTGAATCAAGAAAAAGTTTTACTTGATTAGTCGAATCTATTTGAGGGTTAAAATCTAGAGATGGTATAGAATGCTCCGATAACTCATTATTAATTTCTCGAATTTCATTATTAATTTCCTCGGAAACCCGATTTAATTTGTTTGCGAGCGATATTAATTTTGAAATGTGTTTTTCGTGTTTATTTACTAGAGAAATGTTGTTTGAATACTTCTCCAGTATTTCCCTATTTTTTTCTGTTGTAATTGTTTCAATTAATTGAGTACGCTTCTCAACAGTTAAATTGCTCTGGTTTTTGTCGTGTTGATCTAGCCAATCTTGACAATCTTTCATGTTAGATAAGATATTATCAATGTCATTTAAAGATTGATTTTTAAATCCAGAAATTCCAAGCATATTAAGTATTGCATTACTCAATAATTCAGGATCTTTGACAATACCATTAACTTCTCTTTGATGAAGATGTAAGTATATAACCTCAGCTTTTTTTCCAATTTCATATAATTCTGTTTCACCTGTATTTTTAGAATATAGAATCGAAAAACCATCTTGAAGTGAAATTTCGTCTTTTCTTTCTTCACTTTTTGGTTTATTGAAAGTCTTAGCAATGGCATCTAAAAGAATACTTTTTCCTGTACCTCTACCTCCAACAATAGCAATTAAACCACTATTTAATTCAATCTCTGTGGAAGAAAACTTAATTTGTTTATTAGGTTTATCTGGAAAAATCAACGATTCTTGTATTCTGATTTTTTTGAAATATGGCTTAGGAAATTCTAAATTTGGATCGTTTGATGAAATACGGACTCTTTCAGATGGATCATACATTGTGTATTTTAATCCATCAAAGCTTGGATCACTTTTAATCCATGTGATTTTATTGCTAGGATAAACACCATAGTCATAAATTTTATGAGCATCACTTCCCGAAACAACAGGCTTAGGTTTCCCACCCATTGTTTTGATAAAATTTTCTATATAACTTTTATTTTTGTCTGTTTCAATTCCTAAAAATAGATCAATATTGTCAAAATCTCTAGTTTCAAAAATATGAGCAGACTGCATAAAATAATTATCAGCTTGAGGATGTGTTTCCCAATCAAGGTCATGCAACCCGTCAGATGTATCATATGCAAGAATAATTAAGCATGAACCTTCAGGTAAAATTGACTTAGGTTCTTGCAAACAATCCCTCGTTATTTCGGCTGTTCGACTTCCTAGTTCTAAACATTTTTGATCGTCCTCTCGATAATTTTTATACCCTTGTTTTTGAGCCTTGCTATCATCTAAACTTTTAGCAAATTCAATCAACGCTTCATCTGAAAGAGGTCGTTTTTTTTCTCCTATGCGTATAAATAATGATGACTTAAAATCTAAGAGGTTTTGATAAGTTAGTTGATTAGATAAAAGAAAATGAATATTCTAGGAGTTACGCATTGTCAAAAATGAAAAAATGTGCTAGACGGTTAAGAGAAGGCCATATTGGCATGATGTTCAAGAATAAATTGGCGAATAACAGGAACAAATAACTCGCGTGAAATCTGATAAAGATTGTCGATTAAGC
>JANNLO010000112.1:0-18271 GCA_031396835.1 Snowella sp. SOY_38_metabat_116 | reverse complement strand
ATTTAAAAGTTATGTTTTACTCTCCTTAGATTCATAAATTAATCCCCTCTCCCTGTTTTTTGACTTTTTCAGCAAGCCCTATTTAAAAGTTATGTTTTACTCTCCTTAGATTCATAAATTAATCCCCTCTCCCTGTTTTTTGACTTTTTCAGCAAGCCCTAAATAAATACAGATGAAAACACCTGAAGAATTTTAGCTAAAGTTTTTCCTTGAGATTTATTAGGTAATTGTACAAAATTTATTTTCCTTTTTTAGTCTTTTGTTTAGACTTTTTAGCGGCAGATTTAGCTGCTTGTTCGGCGGCAATTTTTTCTTGTTCTGCTTTCTGTTTTTCTTCCTCTATTTTATCTAAATAATAATGGTAATCTCCGCGATAAAGAATTAGTTCTCCATCTCGAATTTCCACAATTTTATTAGCAGCTTGGGAAATAAAATAACGATCATGAGAGACGATTAATACCGTTCCATCATAATTTTGCAGAGCTTCTTCTAACATTTCTTTTGCTGGAATATCGAGGTGATTTGTTGGCTCATCTAAAATAAGTAAATTAGCAGGTTGGAGTAACATTTTTGCCAAGGCTAATCGAGCTTTTTCACCCCCACTTAAAGCTTCAACTTTTTTATAGACTGTTTCTCCACTAAAAAGAAAACGTCCCAAAAGAGTACGAACTTCTTCATTTTTCCACTCAGGAACTTCATCGTGAATAGTATCCAGAACATTTTTATTTAAGTCCAAAGCTTCGGCTTGATTTTGCTCAAAATAGCCAGGAATAACATTATGTTGTCCGATTTCAGCAACACCATCACTGGGCTTTTCCAGTCCCATAATTAACCGCAAAAGAGTCGATTTTCCTGCTCCATTGGGTCCTAAAAAGGCAATGCGATCGCCGCGTTCAACGAATAATTCTGCATCTAAGAAAAGTATTTTCTCGTCATAATTATGTACTAAATTTTGAATGGTTACAACTTCACGACCACTCCGAGATGATGGCGGAAAACGAAAATGAAGAGAACGAACAGAGCCAGTTGGGGCTTCAATGCGCTCAATTTTATCTAATTGTTTTTCTCGACTTTTTGCCTGGGTACTGCGAGTTGCACTAGCCCGAAAACGATCGACAAAAACCTGTTGTTTTTCTAACTCTTTTTGTTGACGTTCATAAGCACTTAATTGGGCTTCTTGAAGTTCTTGTTTTTGTTGTAAATAAGTAGAATAATTCCCTAAATAAGTAGTAGAAACTCCCCGTTCAGTTTCCACAATTTGGGTACACAAACGGTCTAAAAATTCTCGGTCATGGGAAACAATTACCATTGGCGTATTCAGCCCTTTGAGATATTTTTCTAACCATTCAATGGTTTCTAAATCTAAATGGTTGGTCGGTTCATCTAACAGGAGAATATCGGGTTTTTGCAATAAAATTTTACCCAAACTCATCCGCATTTGCCAACCGCCACTAAAGGCACTGACTAAGCGATCGCCGTCTTCTTGTTCAAAACCCATTTCAGGCAAAATTTTCTCAATGCGAGTATCTAGTCCATAACCATCGAGAGCTTCAAATTTTCGTTGTAAATCGTCTAATTCATGGATTAATTTATCTAATGTTTCAGGATCGGCAACTTCCATATCGTGATGAATTTGGTTTAATTGATGATGAACCTGATTCGCTTCACCAAAAACTTTCCAAAATTCTTCTCGTACCGTGCGACTGGGATCAACTTCAAATTCTTGAGTCAGATAACCGATGTGCAGACTTGCTGGGCGAATAATTTCTCCAGAAGTTGGCTCGATATCTCCCATGATAATTTTTAATTGAGTAGATTTACCTGCTCCATTCACCCCAACCAAACCAATGCGATCGCCCGTTTTGACTTCCCAAGTGACATCCTTCAAGACTTCGCCCGTCGGGTAAATTTTACTAATATGTTCCAGTCGTAGCATTTCAGTCTCTCCAGCTTATTTATCAGTAAAAGAAATTTAATTTGAGTAAATAATAATTTAAACAAACGATTAATTAATTGCCTAGTCCGTTGTTATCATAGCAAAAGCTTTGTTAACTAACTATAACTAGGTTTTATTCACGCTTCTCCCTTAAACTAAAAAGAAGAATTTATTGGTTAAGGAGTGGCTCAATCTTTATGAAAAAGTTTCATTTATTTACTCAAAATTATAGAAAAATCAGTTTATCCAGCTTATTATTGACTTTGGTAGGCTTTTTTGCTGTTTTTCCTGTCCATGCTCAATCTCAAGTGACTAATACTGAAATAGCTCAAGTTTTAACGAATAGTCAAAAACAAGATATTCAAAAACAAGCTGAAGAATTTGTTGCGTTATTAGGAAATAAAAAGTCGAGCGCAGCCAGAGCTATTTTAGTCAAAAATCTGCAAGAAAATTGGACACCCGAACAAATTCAAGCTCTCTGGGAAACAGAAATTATTAGTCAATTTGGGCCTTTTCAAAAAGTTTTACATTCCAAGGCGATCGATATTATTAATGCCGATGTGGTGAAAGTGACGACTCAGTTTGCCAAGGGGAGTAATGAAATTTTGATTACCTTTAATAAAAAACAAGAAGTAATAGCAGTTAATTGGCCATCTAGTCAAAACATTGAAAAAATAGCTGAAACTTTTGTTAATAATTTAGCTACAAAAGATTATGCTGGTGCCAGAAGAAATCTCAGTCCTGCCCTTAAAACAGAATTTTTTGCTGAAAATATTGAAAAAAGTTGGACAAATCTCCTTAAGCGGACTGGCCCTTTCCAAAGCATTCTAGATATTCAAAATCAACCGGGCGGTACAATGGCAGCCACTAATGTGGTGATTGTCAAAATTCAGTTTGAAAAAGTTGCCGACGAGTTTTTTATTTTTTTTAATAGTGATAAACAAATTGTTAATGTGGATTTTTCAGAATAATTTTTGCTATTTATAAAGATAGTTCTGAGGCAGGTTATTCCTGCTTTTTTTGTATTTGATCACATCATATTTAACTCCAAAGTGTTTTTCTATATTGTTTGAAAACTAATAATTATTTAACTTCTGTGACACGCCAACTTAACCTGAGATTTACCCAAAAATTCCAGAAGGTAACGATCGCGATCGCGCAGAAATTGGCCAAATAACGATTCAATCCAAAAACATTAAAAAAGATATTTAATAACATTACATTTAATACCAAACCAGCTAAACAAATTAGATTGAATTTAATAAATCTTTTAAACCGTTGTCTTTTACTAGACTGATGACGCGTAACATCTCCAAAAGTCCAAAGATCGTTCCATAAAAAATTATTAATAATCGCTATTTCAGAGGCAACAATTTTACTGCGAGTGAGCGGCAAAGCCAACATTGAAGGGTCACTTAAAAGATATAAAAAACCCATATCCACCACAACGCCACTTAAACCAACGAGACAAAATTGAATAAACCGCGAAGATAAAGACAACCGCAAACGAACAAGATGCTGTAGATATTCAATATATTGTTTCCAAGTGACCTTACTTTCTCCCGCTTGTCGTTCCCGAAAAACATAGCCAACTTCCGCAATCCAGCGAATTTTGCCTCTAGCTGCAACTTCAATCAAAATTTTATAACCGACTGGACTCAAGTTAATCTCCGCGATCGCCTTACGACGCACCATAAAAAAGCCACTCATCGGATCAGACAAGCGATTAATCACTTCAGGTAAAATCACTAATCCCAACATTTGCGCCCCTCTAGACAGAAAACGGCGAATAATGCTCCATTCACTGACTCCACCTCCTTCTACATGACGACTCGCGATCACCAAATCTGCACCTTGTTCCATTTGTTCTAAAAGTTGCAATAAAATTTCTGGGGGATGTTGTAAATCTGCATCAATTACCCCTAAAATTTCTCCTTTTGCCACCTGCCAACCCCGAATTACTGCGGTAGAAAGTCCTTTCTCAGCTTGACGATGTAAAACTTTAAGCTGAGGATATTGTTCTGTTAACTCTAAAGCAATTTTCCATGTCTGATCTGGACTATTATCATCTACAACAATTAATTCATATTGATTGGCTAAAATAGGATCGAGTAATTCACTTAAGATTTGAATAATTTCAGCAATATTTCCAGATTCATTATAGGTTGGCAAAATTAATGATAATTTAGGAATAGGCAAGGAAGAAGATAAGGCTGATATTTGTAAAGAGCCAATCGGTGAGGGAGTAAGAAATTCATCCATTCTATCTTTAATAAAAATTGCTAATTAACTAATTAGACATTAAGCAATCATAGCGGATTTTCGACAGATCATTTTTTTGATTTTAGATAACCTTAACTTTGAACTTATGATAATAATTTATAAAAATCTAATTTATTTTAAAAAATTTTAAGCATCAAGATAGTCCAAAAAATTAATAGGTTATTATCATATAAATTAAATCCTAAAAACAGTTAAAAATTAATTAATAGAAAAATTTAACAATGACTTTTACAGATTTAACAAATTGGTTAAAAGAGCGCACCGAATTAAGTTTACTTGATCAAGAAATTCTTAATGAAATTGTTCCCCAACTTCAGTCGTATTCTTTACTTGCAAATCAAACTTTAGTAACAGAAAACGAACCGACAACAGGTCTTTATATTTTGCGATCGGGTCATCTTGAAAGACTCTCCCAAAAGGTAGGATTATTACCAGGAGCCGCCATTAATTTAGGGGCGTTAATTCTAAATCAGCCTGTTCGAGAAACTGTTGTGAGTTTGAATGATTGTGAATTTTGGTTTTTGGAAGCTTCTATTTTTCAAGGATTAATTAAACAATATCCTCAAATTATTCAAGCTTTTTCTCAATATTTAGCATCAGAAGTTCAAGTATTATCTTCGCAATTAGTTTTTGAACAGGAAAGACAGATCATTTTACGCCCCTATCTTGTGCCAAAAGCGCGAAGGGCTATTATCGGCAAGAGTCGTTATGCCACTAAGTTGCGATCGCAGATTAAAGAAGCTTTTGATAGTCGTGAAGCGGTCTTGATTTTTGGAGAACCAGGGCTAGAAAAAGATAATATGGCGGCTCTGATTCATTTTGAGTCGGATGAATATCGCAAAGAACCAGTCGTCAAAATCAACTGTGCAATCTTACAAAGCAGTGGAGCGGATTTGTTTGGCCGTAATAACGGAAAATTAGGACTTTTAGCGGCTCTTGATGGGGGAACGCTGATTTTGAATAATATTCAAGAACTCCCTGCTGAATTGCGCCCTGCGATCGCCGAATTAATTGAAAAGGGAACTTATCGCCCGATTAGTCGCCAAAATGATGATGAAATTGTTGAACCCAGGAACAGCCAAGCTCGTATTATTGCGATCGCCGAAACCACCGTTTCCGAACTAGATAATTTATTTCCGATCAAGATTAAAGTTCCGCCGCTACGGCTCAGAAAAACCGATATAGAAGATTATGTAAAATACTTTATTGCTTTAGCTTGTCGAACCAAAGGATTGGAGCCTGTTCCTGTTACTCCCGAAGCCTTAAGAAGATTACAAGCCTATGATTTTCCCAATAATTTACGCGAGTTATCCAATCTAATTGATCGTGCCATAACGCAACTTCAAGGATGCACTGAAATCACCGAAGATATTCTTTGGCCGTCGCAAAGTAAGAAAAAACAATTTCGTTTAAATCTATTAAATTCCTATTCAAGTTTCAGAAATTTTCTGCGTAGTGATTGGTGGCCAGATAAGATAAATTATGGCTTTACTGCGATCGCATTTCCGATTATTATTGCCATTCTTTTTTTAGGACCCCAATCTCGTTCAGAAAATTTTGTTCTCAACTTCTTTTGGGCTTGGTGGTGGCCTTTAGTATTAATAAGTTTTCTCTTTGTAGGAAGACTTTGGTGCGCAGTTTGTCCCTTTATGATCTATGGCGAAATCACTCAAAAATTATCCCTTTGGTTATTTCCAAGACAACTTAAAAAATGGCCCAGACAAACCGCAGAAAAATGGGGAGGTTGGTTTTTATTCGCCTTATTTGCTTTAATTTTGCTCTGGGAAGAAGTCTGGAATTTGCCAAATACTGCCTATCTTTCCGCTTGGTTACTATTATTAATTACGGCAGGAGCAATGATTTGTTCTGCTATTTTTGAACGAAGATTTTGGTGTCGTTATCTCTGTCCCATTGGCGGAATGAATGGAATGTTTGCTAAACTTTCGATGACAGAATTACGCGCTCAACAAGGCACTTGTTCTGCTGAATGTACGACCTATCAATGTTATAAAGGCGGCCCCAAAAAAGGAGAAGGTTTAGAAACAAATGGTTGTCCTCTTTATTCCCATCCTGCCCAATTAGAAGATAATCGAGATTGTGTATTATGTATGACTTGTTTAAAAGCTTGTCCCCATCGCTCTGTAGAAGTTAATTTACGTCCTCCTGGAATTGAACTTTGGACAACCCATATTCCTCGCAATTATGAAGTCGCACTTCTTTTTCTCTTATTAAATAATGTCTTCTTACATCGTTTACCAGAAATCAATTTTGAGTTGGGATTACATCTCAATTTTGAAGAATTTACTCCACATTTTTTGTTTGCAATTCTAATTCTTAGTTTGCCTATCCTAATTCCTCTTTTAGCACAGCAAATTATCAAACAATTTTCGAGAGGAAAACGCACCACTTTTATGGAATTAGCCTATGGTTATTTGCCCTTAGTTTTAGCGGGTAATTTAGCTCATTATTTAAAGTTAGGATTAGGAGAAGCTGGAACAATTATTCCTTTAACTTTTGCGACATTTGGTTTATCTGGAAACAATTTACCTGTTTTAATTGCCCATCCCGCAGTGATTGCTTTTTTACAAGCTACAACTTTAATCTTTGGGATAATTTTCTCGATTATTCTTACCCAAAAAATTGCCCGTCAACCAATTAAAATATTAATTCCCCAGCATTTATCAACCATTACTTTAGCGGTTTTAATGTGGATAATGATTGTCGGTTATTAGAAAATTCGTTTTTTAGATTAGTCTATAATACATAAAACTTTAAAGAGAAATTTTTTGCAGAATGAATTATCATATCGGTAAGATTGCCTATTGACAGATGGATGGCAACGCAATGACCTATACGACCCAAGAACTGATTAAAATTCTTGATCAAGAATTACGGGCGACTTGGCAAGGAAAACGTATTTTGTTGTCGTCGGCCCAACGGCTTGATAATGTCGTCGTGGCTAAGGCAATCAATCTGCGAAAAGTAGGTAAAGTCTTTGCTTATCAAGATTTTCGTCAACAAATTCATGAATATCAGCGATCGCATCAAGTTTCGGGAATTATTTGGCGAGAATGTCAATTTCAAAATCATTCCTTACGTTATCCCGAATTACATAATCAATTGATTGCAGTTGAGGGCGATAAGGAAATTTTAATCAGTGCTAAAGCCTCGGTATTAAGATTTTGGCAAGAAAGAAGCCAAGGCATGGAATTTTGGTTAACAGCACACCGTAATCTTCCCATTAGCTCTGATTCTCTTATGGACTTGATCACAGAAAGCGAATGGGCGGAAATTGACGCGGCCCAAACTGAACTTTTTTTAGGATTATGTTGGGGAAATCCCCAGGAATATCAATATCATTGGGCAAAACCTAATTCGGGTTGTCATCGAATTATTGCCGCAATCAATGAACCGAGTGCGATCAAAATTTAGAAAAAATTAGGCAGGATGATAGAAAAAAGCAACTCCCAAAATGGTATAGGTTGCTAATAATAAGGTTCCATCTAGCCAATTAGAACGCCCGCTAAAACTAATTAAATTAGTAACTGTAACTGAGACGGCTAAAGCCACAACTTCAAAGGGATTAAAGTTTAGATCCATATTTTGGTTCATAATTAATCCTGCAAAAACTAACATCGGTGCAACTAATAAAGAGATTAATAAACTATCACCAGTTGCAGTTGCGACAACTAGATCCATTTTATCTTTAAGAGAAAGTTGAATAACAGTTACAATGCCAGAAACATCACTGATTAAAGGTAACAAAATTACCCCTGTAAAAAGTGGTGTTAATCCATAGCCTTTGACAACTACATCTACCACATTTACAAATAATTCAGATTCAAAAGCCACTGCAATTGTGGTAATAATTAAAATTGCGATCCAGGTTACTAAATAATAGGAATTATTAATAATTTCAGGTTCTTTTTCGGAAATAGATTCGGGCTTAATTGCTAAACTAACATCATAAAGATAACTATGAGTTTTGAGAGAAAACAGTAAAGTTAAGCCATAAACAATGATTAAAACCGTTGCCACGACGATTGATAATTGTTTAACAATATTAGGATCAATCATTCTTGAAGTATTAATCACCAAAGTCGGTAACGCGATCGCAATGACAGCCAGGGTCATCGATAAACCATTTACTCTTGCTAGAATAGGTTGAAATTCCTGTTCCTTATAACGAATGCCGCCCGTAAACATTGCTAATCCTAAAAAGAGCAATAAGTCACTCAAAATACTCCCAGTAATACTGGCTTTAACAATATCAACCAAGCCTTCTCGCAGCGCAATTAAAGTAATAATTAAAACCGTCGCACTCCCAAAAACTGCATTAATTAAACCGCCCAAAGAAGGCCCTGTCACCACCGCAACTTTTTCCGTCGCCGTACTTAAAATAATGGAAAGGGGAATAATAGCTAAAGCCGATAAAATGAAAATAGAAGTCTCATTCCACTTCAAAAAATCCGCCGCGATCGACAAAGGAATAAAAATTAATAAACAGAGAATAACAACATACTTGAATTTGAATTGAGGCACGGTTTTAAAAAATAAGATTAAACAAAACTACTAAAATTTTTATACATTATAAAACTCGGCTCCCACCTGAGAAACCGAGTCCTATTTTTGACTCCAATTATTGATGGAGCTATTCAGCGTGGACTGCTATTTTGACAACTTCCGAAAAAGCTTGGGGATCTAAAATTGCCAATTGAGCTAACATTTTACGGTTTAGTTCAATATCTGCTTTTTTCAGTTGGCCAATGAATCGACTGTAGCTAATTCCTTCCATTCTGGCGGCAGCATTAACACGCGCAATCCAAAGACGACGAAAATCACGTTTGCGTTTACGGCGATCGCGATAAGAATTACGAAGTGCTTTCATCACCTGCTGATTGGCAGTACGGAAAAGCTTAGAATGGGAGCCTCTAAAGCCTTTCGCTAATTTGAGGACTTTTTTACGGCGTTTGCGGGCAACATTACCGCGCTTTACTCTGGTCATAGTGAATCTCTACGGTTTTTTTAATGAATAAATCTGTGACACTTTACATATAAGGCATCATCAGGCGAACAGCCTTTTCATCTGTCTCATGAACCAAAGCCAGATTGGATAAACGTCTCCGTCTCTGTTCAGAACTTTTATGCTCTAATAAGTGATTTTTAAAGGCTTTACGACGGACAATTTTTGTTCCGCTCCCCGTAGGACGAAAACGCTTTGCTGCGGCCTTACGAGTTTTTAATTTAGGCATAAAGGTTTAACTGTTTAATTAGACACAATTTCTTATTATATCATCAAGGTTTTCAATCTCGCAAGTTTTCATCAAACAAAAAAAAGGAGAGTCCGAATAATAACGGCATCGCTCCTAAACTGTTCTCACTTGACAGGCGTAAATTTTATTGCAAATGTAAATACGCAGCTTCTGCTTCTAATTGATGAATTAAGGTCTCATTTCCTGACGTTCTAGCGAGTTCTAGACGGTGTTGCAAATTTTTACGCAACGATTCTTGATGCGCGATCGCTGCTTTTGTTACGGTTTGTTGACGATTTTTGTTCATAATGAACACCTCCCTTGAATAACTTATGATTGCTATAACATTAACTTAACATAAAATCCTTAACTATTCGACAAACGGTATATTTTGTTACTGAAATTAATATTAAGGTTACAAATATGTAATCAGTTGGTGGGTAAATGCTCGGAAATTCTGACTTTGTTGGCCAATTTTGATTTAGAAAATGGTTGTGTGGGGATCATGAAAATTGGTGAAATCGATAGCAATGTTAAACTTGGAAACGCGATCGCCTAAATTATCCGAGAAAAATGTTAGAAAATTCAAATTTATTGCGACAAGCTATTTTAGATAAAATTCAAGCCAATCCTGAAAAACGCATCACTTTCGCTGAATTTATGGAGTTATGCCTTTATCATCCTGAGTATGGCTATTATACTTCTGGTCAGGTGGCAATTGGAGCCGATGGAGATTTTTTTACAGCTTCTTCTTTAGGCGCGGATTTTGGAGAATTATTAGCTGAGCAATTAGCCGAAATGTATTTTATTTTGGATAGTCCTAAGCCTTTTCAAGTAATAGAAATGGGAGCAGGTTTAGGATATTTGACGGCTGATATTTTAAATTATTGGGAATTACATTATTCTAAATTATTAAATGAAGTTGAATTTATTATTATAGAACAATCACCTTCATTAATAGCTCAGCAAAAAAAATTATTGGGATCTTGGTTAGAAAAAGGCATTAATTTAGCTTGGAAAAATTGGTTAGATATTACTGATAATTCAATTACTGGTTGTTTTTTTAGTAATGAATTAGTTGATGCTTTTCCTGTTCATCAAGTGATTTGGCAAGATCATCAATTACAAGAAATTTATGTTGGGGAAAATCAGGGTCAATTAGTTGAAATTATTGCTAAAATTTCCACACCCAAATTATTAAATTACTTTCAACAAATTCAAATCAATTTATCATCAAACGATTATTCTGAAAACTATCGAACAGAAGTAAATTTACAAGCCTTAGATTGGTTAAATATTGTTAATCAAAAGCTCAAAAAAGGTTATCTTTTAACGATAGATTATGGTTATGCCGCCGCAAAATATTACCATCCTCAAAGGAGTCAAGGCACTTTACAATGTTATTATCAACACCGTTATCATGGCGATCCATTTGTGAATTTAGGACTGCAAGATATTACGGCTCATATTGATTTTACTGCCCTTGAAAATCATGGTAAATTGATTGGTTTAGAAAGATTAGGATTTACTCAACAAGGTTTATTTTTAATGAGTCTTGGATTAGGCGATCACCTGGCGGAACTTTCAACAGGAAAATTTAATTTTACAGAAATTCTCAAGCGTCGAGATGCTCTTCATCAACTTATTGATCCGATGGGATTAGGAAAATTTGGAGTTTTATTGCAAGCTAAAAATTTAACTTCTGCTCAAAAAATGCGATCGCTTAAAGGCTTTAGTTTTTGTTAATTAACAATGAATAATAACGACCTAAAGCAATAAGTGGAAAATATTGTCGATACATATGATATCGAATGTAGAAATGACAAGGAAAACCAGTTCCTGTAAATTCCATTTCGTCCCAACTACCATCATTTTTTTGGGTTAAAATTAAATAATTAATTCCTTTTTTAATTGCTTTCTTAGTAAATTTTGCTGTTGCTTTTCCGCCATCCAAAAGACCAATTAAAGCCCAAGCCGTTTGGGAAGCCGTACTGATTCCTTGTCCTTTTAAACTTGAATTTTTATAACTTTCACAAGTTTCTCCCCAACCTCCGTCAGCATTTTGACAACTTTCTAACCAACTCATTGCTTTAATTAATCGGTCTTGATAACGTGCTGGATCAATGACAGCCAAAGCAGAAATAACGCCACTGGTTCCATAAATATAATTTACGCCCCAACGACCAAACCAACTGCCATCGCTTTCTTGTTCTTTCTCCAAATAAGCCAACGCTTTCTCGATTCGTTCTGTTTCCATTGATAAACCACAAGAACCCAGCATTTCTAAAACTCTAGCTGTCACATCCGCCGTATTGGGGTCGATCATGGCGCGTAAATCCCCGTAAGGCAAATCATTCAGCCAGTCTTGATCATTGTCAATATCAAAAGCAGCCCAACCTCCAGCTTTACATTGCATGGTTGCCATCCACTCAACACCTTTTTGAATAGCTGCATTTTTGGCCGCTTCATCGGGTAATTTCAACTCAGCCAACGCCATCACAACCACCGCCGAATCATCTAAGTCAGGATAAAAATTATTATCAAATTCAAACGCCCAGCCGCCTGGCTTACCTAATTTATTTTTGACAAACCAATCGCCATAGGTCAATATTTGTTTTTTGATTAGCCATTTTCCAGCTTGAACTAATGCGGGATGATCTGGTGGCAAACCTGATTCAACTAAAGCTCGGACAACCCAAGCCGTGTCCCAAACAGGAGAAACACAAGCTTGAATGCAATAGGTATTTTCAGTTTCAATGGCAAAATTATCAAGAGCGGTAAAACCTCTTTGCACAACAGGATCGTTTACTTTATAACCCAAAACTTTGAGAGCCAACATGGAATTGAGCATCGCTGGAATAATGCCGCCCCAATCTCCACTAACTTCTTGACGTTCTAAAATCCATTTTTCGGCTGCTTTTAACCCTGTTTCACGCCCAGGAACTAAGTTTGCTTTTTCTAACAATTTAAAGAAACTATCTAAACCTAAAAAAATATCAGCCCAATTATTATTACGGGGTAATTTATATTCAGCATTTTCAATTCCTTCAGCGAAAAGTTCATCAAGCGTAATTTTGCTACCCAGATCATAAATAGGTTTCTGGTCACAAACAGCAATCAGGGGAACAGTGCTAGAACGCGCCCAACTCGACATTTCATAAATCGTGAAGGGAAACCAATCGGGCAAAAGCATAATCCAAGGAGGAATAGAAGGAGTGCCGCGCCAGTCATAGCAACCAATCAAAGCCGCGTGTATTTTGGTAAAAATTCGAGTTTTGCTGATGCCACCTTTCGACAAAATAAATTCTTTCGCTTTAAGCAACGCAGGATCATCGGCTGGTACACCCAAAACTTTTAGGGCCAGATAGGCTTCAACGCTGGTACTAATTTCTCCGCCGTCTCCGAAATATAATTCCCAACCGCCATGCTCTCGTTGTTGTTGACGTAAATAAGCTTCGGCTTTGTGCAATGGTCTATCTTTATCCGTTCCCCAAATTTTGTGCAGAATAACGACTTCGGCGGTAATGGTGACATTTGATTCCAATTCCGACCACCAATAACCATCGGCATATTGCAAAGACATTAAATATTCTTGACTGGCTTGAATCGCTTTTTTGAGTTGATGTGGGGAGGTTTCCTGACTTAAGGAAGGGCGATCATTAGTTTGCATTACTATCTCTATTGAACTTCTAAAATTTCTTTTACAGGATAACAGGTTCAGAGATTTTCTGGGATTTTTGACGCAGAGCTAGTATTTTAAATTCGTAATCAATTCTCTATCAACTAATTCATAACGGCGATCGCTTCCATCGGTATGAGAGCAATAATCTGCAAAACTGAGTTTATCAATGGCGACGGTAATAGATAATATGGCAATCTTGATGTTAATCGTGGGACGATCAAAGATTTAATTCTAGGAATACGAGAATTTATGTCCGCAAATATTCAAAATTAATCAGAAGTTAATTAATGCGATCGCCCTGGGTTACAGGTATCAGCCGCCATACGATGACTACCTAAAATCAGGATAACTTGCTCGGCTTTTTTAATGGCAAGGTTTAGAGTGCGTAAGTGACCGAAATGGAAGGGTTGGAACCGACCGATGTAGATTCCATGTTGATATTGGGTTTTCATACCAGACTCCCTGGATGGTTAACGCCCCTCTCAGAGGGTTGATTTTATTATAGTGGTTTTCACCAAAATACGTTAATGATAAAAATGTAGGTTATATTCCGAAATATGCTAGAGTTTCAGAGTGAGACTGGTGTTTTGTTTTTATGAAAGAACGTAACGGCAAATTCAACAACAAACGCAGAATGATTAAGTTGGAAGAATGTAATTTCCAAGACCTTTCTGACCTTGCTTCACAAGCACAGTATGGTGGAAATCCCGAACATAAAATGAATCCAGGCGATTTCAATCTTACGCCCCCTAGTTCACCAAGAAAAAAGAAGTCTCTCTGTGACTCTGTTAAGGTGTTCACTAGAAAAGAAGCTTTAGCTCTGCTAAGGAATGGTATTAAAATGGGCTTAGTTAGCGATCGCTTTGTCGGTCAATGGCCCAAAAATGTTTGGTCTGTTATGGATGATGAAACTCCATTAGAAGCACAAATTGAATCGCCAGAGCAGGGCTCTTATCATGGTTATCCTATGCAAGAAGACGATCCTTTCTGTGAAGAGGTAATTAAAGAATGGAGGACTCGGTGTGAAAAAGCTAAGTCTTAGTTTTGACTGGTTGCCCAGTACAGATAATTCGCCCGAAATTGAGCAGACTATGGGTATGTTTAGTTTTCAAGCGGGAGAAGTCAATCTGACTGAGAATCAGGATATTTGGTCTCAAAAGATTGAGCCTACTGTTTTCGTTTCTGCTTATCCTCTGGCATCGTGGATGGCTACTTCGTGGTGGAGATTACTTTTCGAGCCTCTTCCTGCGAGCCGTAAGCCCTCGGTTGATTGGAGAATGGCGCATGAACTAACTGCATCAAATCAAGGGTTTATTTGGCCGAGGGTTATATTTGCTTCAGATACCAAATCTATAAAAATATGGGCGACTTCATCCAATCTTGCCGAGAAACAGTCAGTCAGATATATAAATAGCCTTGATCATCCAGTCTCAGAAAATTTCCTTGAATTTGATCAAATAGCCGCCGACTTCATTGAATCTGTTGTATCCCGTCTTAATCAAACAGAAGTTCATGGCACGTCTTTAGCTCACCTTTGGGAAAAAGTTCAGGAGGAACGATCTGATCCTTATTCAACAAGGTATCGTCGTCGTGAAGCTGAATTGGGCTTTGATCCTGATGAATGTCCCAATGAAATCGTGGAAGAGGCTCTTACTCTCGCTGAACAAATGGGAGATGAAATGCTTTCAGAATTAGCCCCTACTTGCGGCAAGGAATCATCAGAAACTCAGCCATTCAGAACAATTAAAGAACTGATTCAATCCTCTGGAATCAAAGGAAAGCCCTTTGATTTGAGTAATTTGTCTGTAAATCAAGTGGCGATGAAAGCACCTTGGCAACAAGCAAAGGAAGTTGCATCTTTTGTTCGTAAAGAGATTGGAAATGAAGAAAATCCTCTCACCAACAAAACCCTTTGCGACTTGCTCGGTTTACAGGAATCTGAATATGATTCTTGGTATCCTCAAAATAGACAATCTATTTCAATGGCAGTTCCATTAGAGAACGATGTTTTTTGCTATCATCCGAGAAAAAAATATCCAACTGCCAAAAGATTTGAATTTGCTAGGCTTATTGGTGATTATTTGCTTTATGGCGATAATGGAAGATCATGGCTTGCTAGTACGGATATCAAAACATCAAGGCAAAAATATCAGCGAGCTTTTGCCGCAGAGTTTCTTTGTCCCTTTGATAATTTGCAGGATTATTTGAATAACGACTACTCGGAATCTGCAATAGAAGACGCATCGGGATATTTCAATGTGAGTGAACAAACAATTAAAATGATCCTTATTAACAACCGATTAATTTCCTCCTCAGATCAAGTCAGTGATTTAGATTTTTATCTCCCTTATTAGTTGGACTGATAGGATGATGAAACTAGTTCAAAAGTTAACTCACTCTGCGATCGCCGCTTCGTGGGTTGGGTTGACAATAAGAAATCCAACAAATTGCGGACAAATATCCAAAAGTTGGTAAAGTGGCAGAATACTTGGAGAATTGACTGTCTTACCCTAAAAATGTCAGTAAAACCTTAAATCCTGATGATCAAATTAAATCGCCGTAAATTTTTATTACAAAGCACACTGGTATTAGCGACTTCGATCTCGATAACAAAAGTAAACGCTCAAACTTCAAAAACTCCAGGGTCATTGAAATTAGGTTTTCCTTCTCAAAAAATAATCATAATTGGAGCAGGAATTTCTGGATTAGCCGCAGCCTACGAATTAGCCTCAGTTGGTCATCAAGTGACAATATTAGAAGCAAGAGAACGAGTCGGAGGTAGAGTTTTAACTTTGCGGGATAAATTTAGTAATGGTAATTTTGTAGAAGCAGGAGCCGCCAGAATTCGACCTTCTGATAATTTAACTTTAGGTTATATCAAACATTTTGGATTAGAATTAAAGCCTTTTTATCCTTCAGAAGGATTTTATATTTCAGTGAAAGATGGGCAAAAATCCCTTATGAGTGCTGATGACCTTAATCGACAAAATGCGGAAAGATTCAAATCAACAGAAAAAATATCAGACTGGAATAAAATTGCTCAAGGTTCAGATCATTTACCCCTAGCTTTTGCTAATGCCTTGGGGAATAAAATTCATCTTAATGAAGTGGTTACTAAAATCAAACAAAATTCTCTAGGAGTTGATGTTTTTTGTCAATCAGGAAAGCAATATCATGGCGATCGCCTCCTCTGTACAATCCCATTACCTCTAATGAAGCAGATTAATTTTGAACCTCCATTATCTTCTGGTAAACAAATTGCCATTGATGGGGGTTATGATTATCGACCAGCCACCAGAATGTTTGTTGAATTTTCCGAAAGATTTTGGGAAAAGGATGGTTTAAATGGCTGGGGTATCTTTGAAAATCGTCCCGAAGAACTTTGGCATCCAACTTGGGATATTAAGCAAAAAACAGGCATTTTACACGCTTATCTGAAAGGAGAAAACGCTTTAGCAATGGATTCCTTAAATCCAGATCAACAATTAACTGAATTATTGAAACAATGGACAAAGATTTTACCTGATGTTAATTCTTATCAAGCTAAGGCGATCGTCTATTCTTGGCAAAATGATCCTTGGTCAAAAAATGGCTGGGCATACCCTACGAAAGAACAAGAAAAAACCTTGTTTAATGAATTAGGCAAATCTGAAGGAAGAATTTATTTTGGTGGTGAACATACATCTGCCACAAGAGGATGGATGCAAGGTGCATTAGAATCATCCTTAAGGACATCTCAAGAAATTAATCAAGCATGAGGTATTAAGTGCGATCGCGGTCTTGTTGTTTGTGGTGAGAAAATGCGATCGCTATTATTATTTCACTAAAGTCTAATTATGTTAACTCAAACCCTTTATGATCAAGACTTTCACCAATGGATTGAAAAAACCATTAACCAGCTAGAACAGAAAGATTTTAAGAATCTGGATATTAAGCACCTAATTGAGGAGTTAAAGGACTTGGGTAAATCCGATAAAAATGCCCTAGAAAGCAACTTAGTTATATTGTTGGCCCACTTACTCAAACTCAAGGTTCAAGCAGATGTTCCAGATACAATGAAAACCAGTTGGTATCGTTCGATAATTGAACATCGAGAACGTCTTTTCATTCAATTGGAGAATATTCCTTCTCTTAAATCTTATCTACCCACGATTTTAGATACAAGTTATCCTAAAAGCCGAAAACTCGCTATTAAAGAAAGCAAACTAGCGGCTTTTGGCATTCCCTTTCCCCAAGAAAAAGATTATCCCCTGATTTGCCCCTTCAGTCTTGAACAAATTTTGAATGAAGATTACTATGGTTAAAAATTTTTAGTGCGATCGCTTTCCTGTGATTTATGATTGAATGCGATCGCAGTGTTGTTGTTTTTGAAAAGTGGCGATCATTGTCTTGTTGTTTCTGATGCCAAGAATCGTCTGCTATGATCCAGATTAATCCTATAAATATTTAAAATTATGAAGTGGCGAGTCGTACTTGAACCTGATTTAGAGACAAGCGAATGGGCAATTTGGTGTCCAGAGTTGCCTGGATGCGTCTCTGCTGGTGTCACACAAGAAGAAGCACTGAATAATATACGAGAAGCGATCGAACTTTATTTACAGCCTGATACTATTGAACTTGTTCCTGGAGCAGTAGTCCGCGAGGTTATTCTCGGATGACTCGACTCAGAAGAATGAATGCTGATGAAGTTGAGCGTATATTACGCAAGTATGGGTTTGAACTGGTCTCCCAGAAAGGAAGCCATAGAAAGTGGCGTAGCAAAGATCAGGATAATCAGGTTATTGTCCCTTCTCACCGAGGGCGAGATTTACCCACTGGAACATTACGCAACATCATGATTACAGGCATGATCCCAGAAAAAAATGGAAATCTCCATAAAACTTATCCGATTGCGATCGCTGTTTTGTTATTCGTGATTGAAAAAGTGCGATCGCTGTATTGTTGTTTTTGAAAGTACGGATCACTAATTTAAACAGACGGACGTACCACCCGAATCAATTTCCCCCGCAACGATTCCTCTGCTCTTACCGCCTCATCAACCATTGGTGTCAACTTAAAGGGACGGGTTCCCAAATTTGCCGATTGAGAGCAGCTTTTTCTCGATGTCGCTTTCTCTCG
>JANNLO010000321.1:0-2515 GCA_031396835.1 Snowella sp. SOY_38_metabat_116 | reverse complement strand
CCCCAAAGTCAAGTCATTGCCAATCGAGAAGTCTTAGAAAAACGTCTTGCTCAACTTGAGGAACAGTACGCGACCGAAGAAGTTCCCCGTCCACCGCATTGGGGAGGATTTCGGGTAATTCCTAGCGCGATCGAATTTTGGCAGGGTCGGCCTAGTCGTCTGCATGATCGGATTCGTTATGAATTGAATGAAAAAAAAGATTGGTTTTATCAACGTCTCGCACCTTAAGTCAGAAAAATTGGGATAACTTTTGAGTATCACTAGGCAGACTGCTGAGATAGTAGCGAGTCTTATATTGTTTGTCTTATTGCTTATATAGCTCCTGAGTTTCAATGTAGAGCTTATACTACTGTCCAGTTTTTTGGAATCATTTCATTTTGATAAAGAAAAAACACGAAAAACTGTTAAAAAAATCGATAATAAACTTAAGATAATTAAAGAAAAAGACTCTGGATTTAAAGGTTTTAAAAACTTTAGTTTTAGATGTTTTTTGACTTAGCTTTTGCTCGTTAATTGAGCATGACTCTTTAAATTTAAATAGAACTTATTTTCTTTTGGTTTAGTAAGTATTTTTATTTAGTCAATATCAAAATTGTTTTTTTGATTAATAATTATCTATTCACCAAAAAAATAACTAAAAATTGCTAATAATGCAATGCCTAAAACTGGGTTAATAAAAGAACCTAATAAATGAAAAAAATCAATGGGAAAAATTACCAAAAGACTAGTAAATAGCAAGTTTCCCATTAACAGAATTATTATTAAAAAGGGAATTAACATAAGGATAATAATAGTTAGTTTTATCTAGATTAATCTCAATAATCTTCGGCAGATTCAGGCTCTAATTCCCAGCGATCGCGATCACGTTCAATTAGCTGATCATTAGTTTGTATTTCTTCTCCTTCTTCATGATCAATACCCACCGATTCAAGAATATCATCAATTACATTTTGATCGGGAGTAGGATTATCACCGCCCACCGCTTCTTCCCCGACGACTTCCGCCTGATACCAATTATCATCCACATCTCCACCTGTAACATCAGCATGAGAAAGATGGCTCATCCGCAAATTTTCCAGGGAATAACTTCCACCAAGATCGCGGTCAGATAAGTTTTCTAAAATCTCTTCTACTAAATTATTTTCAGATAAATCTCCTGATAAAACTTCTTTTGATTCAATTTCAGGGTTTTCTGGTTCTAAATAATCAGGATTATTTGCCTTAAAATTCGTATTCATGACTTTGCTCACTCCTAAGTTTATTAATGATAAAAATTAATGTTTTTGTAAAAGTTTTGTTGATAATTTGATGATAAACAATTTTTAGGAAACTGTAATTTGAAGATGTCAAAAAAGCATTTCCAAAAAAGCTTACAATGAAAAAAACTTTATCGAGAATTAATCATGGCAGACTCTCTTTCTACAGAACAATACCAAGCTAAAATGCAACGCCGTAAAGAGATTCAGGATCAACGACTGTCTCAAGCGGCCGCGGATAAAGGGTTAATCATTGTTCATACTGGCACAGGCAAAGGCAAAACAACAGCAGCCTTAGGGATGGTTTTACGTTCCTTGGGTCATGGTTTTCGGGTGGCGATCGTTCAGTTTATCAAAGGTGCCTGGGAACCCGCCGAAAAAGCTGCTTTCAATCCCTGGGCAGAACAAATCGAATTTCATGCAATGGGAGAAGGTTTTACCTGGGAAACCCAAGATCGAGAACGGGACAAGGAGAAAGCTGAAGCCGCTTGGGAAAAAAGTCTGAGCTATATTCGCAATCCAGAATTTAAATTAGTCTTATTAGATGAAATTAATATCGCGCTCAGTTTAGGTTATCTAGAAGTTGGCAAAGTTTTAGCTGGATTAGCTGAAAAACCTGAAGAATCTCATGTCATTTTAACTGGCAGAAATGCGCCCACTGAATTAATAGAAATTGCCGATTTAGTAACTGAAATGAAACTGATTAAACATCCTTTTCGAGAACAGAATATTAAAGCTCAACCTGGCATTGAATTTTAAATAAGTAAGGTCTAGAATAGTTTAGAAAATTTGTAGTTTTTATTAATAAAACAACCTTGCTATCTGAATTTAAATCCTCAGAATTTCTAACTGATGACTGATTTTCTTCTGACTCTTAGAGCAGATATAGATATACAAAAAAGGTATTTAAACACTCCTTAGAACATTAAACCTTATAAAAGAAAATGTTTTTTTTCGTCAATCCAACCTACAGATCGGCGATCGCACTTAGAATTTTAGACTGGAATTATAAATCTTTACCTTCTCTTATAACGTTTTGTTATCATCCTTTTTAGATGAGTGTAAGTTTAGAATAATGAAAACAAAAGTTTACGAAAAAACCGATCATCAAACGACATTACTCCCTTCCCAGTGTAGAATTAAACTTAAATAGGAGACGAATTCATGAATAGAGCAGAGCAATTAAAAGCAATAAGCTTTGACGCAGAAGAATGGGAAAAATTATTTTACAAATATCAGCAGGAATATATAAGAAAACG
>JANNLO010000298.1:0-8836 GCA_031396835.1 Snowella sp. SOY_38_metabat_116 | reverse complement strand
CCCAACATTTTTTCCACAAATTAAGATAACTGCCCATTTATAAGTTTTACCTGTTTCTAAAGGACGAGAATTATCCGAGGGTTTCAGGGCAACAAGACCCGATTTTGGCGGTACGGAAAAAAATGTTTGAGAATAATGTTTGATTTCTTGATTACCTTGCTGCTCCATGATGCTTAAAGCAATTTTATGGGCAGATGTTTCTGGGATATAAACCCAAAATGTTGGATATTCATTCGTAGTTAATCCTATTTTATTAACAGGAACAAGAGCCGTTAAAGGAGGTTGGTTAACATTATTTTTAGATGCTTGCGAGCATTGTTTGTCATTGGTTCGTCTGCCACCGATCGCTGTTTTTTGGGGTTGGGGATTATCAGCAGGAGGACGAAAGGCAACATGGGGAATTGAGTGATCTGCGATCGCATTTTTGGGACTAATTAGCAATAATAATCCAAGGAAAACTATGTTTGACCAATTGTATTTTTTGAGCATAATTTTTGGCCTCTCAATTTTGTTGATAAACATTAAACTTTTAGATTAATACTATTAAAAAGAAACTAGAATTTAGGCGATCGCGTCGAACTCAGGCATTCAATTATTCAGCCAATTTTTTCTCAACTAATTGATTTGTTAACTTGGGATCAGCCCGTCCGCTTGTTTGTTTCATAATTTGACCGACAAAAAAGCCTTTCATATTGCCTTTTCCACTGCGAAATTTTTCTAATTCCTTCGGGTGAGCCGCAATAATTTCATCAATAATTTTGCCTAATTCCACAGGGTCAGAAATTTGAGTCATGCCCTTGGATTCAATAATTTTCTTGGGAGAACTGCCTTTTTCGAGCAATTCAGGCAAAATTTCTTTGGCAATCTTCCCGCTAATCGTTCCTTTGTCAATCAATTGTACTAATTCGGCTAACGCTTCAGGTTTAAAAGGAATTTGCGTGATTAATAGGTGATTATTGTTCAAATAAGCCGCAATATCTTGCGTTACCCAATTAGCAACTAATTTTGCATTGCCTCCCATATTGACAGCCGTTTCAAAATATTCTGCCACTTCTCGATCATCGGTTAAAACCCTGACATCATAGGCAGATAATTCAAATTCTTTTTCGTAACGCGATCGCCGAGCAGCAGGTAATTCGGGTAATTCTTTTCGCCAAATTTCTTTTTGAACTTCAGACACTTCCAGGGGCGGCAAATCGGGTTCAGGAAAATAGCGATAATCACTAGCACCTTCTTTTTTTCGCATACTAATAGTGCGTTGACTGCCCTCTTCCCAAAGGCGAGTTTCTTGGAAAATCGGTTCATCATTATTTAAAGCCGCAACTTGTCGCTCAATTTCGTGTTCGATCGCTTTTTGAATGGCACTAAAAGAGTTCATATTTTTGATCTCGACTTTCGTGCCGAACTTTTCTCGACCAACGGGACGCACAGAAATATTCACATCACAACGCAGAGAGCCTTCTTGCATATTGCCGTCACTAATACCGAGATAACGTACCAAACGCCGTAATTCTTGGGCATATTCCGCCGCTTCTTGCCCTGTTCGCAGATCTGGTTCAGAAACGATTTCTAATAATGGCACTCCTGTGCGATTAAAATCTACCAAAGAATGGGTTGATCCCGACAAGCGATCGCTCCCCGCATGAACCAATTTTCCTGCATCTTCTTCCATGTGTAGGCGAGTAATACCAATGGTTTTGCGACTTACGGCTTTTGTTTTTTTGTCTATTAACTCAATTTCTAGAGAACCATGTTCAACAATGGGCAAATCAAATTGGGAAACTTGATAATTTTTCGGTAAATCAGGATAAAAATATTGTTTTCTGTCAAATTTACTATAAATTGCAATTTGTCCATCAATCGCCAAACCGAGTTTCACTGCTGCCGCCAAAACTTCTTGATTAAGCACGGGTAAAACGCCTGGATAGCCCAAACAAACAGGACAAACATTGGTATTGGGCGGACTGTCAAAACGAGTCGAACAGCTACAAAAAATCTTACTGGCGGTATTCAGTTGACAGTGGGTTTCTAGCCCAATAACGGCTTCATAGTCAATCTTAACGGCTGTTGCGGTCATAAAAATTTTCAGAAAACGGATAAAACAATTATACTAAGCAACGACTAGACTTAATTTATTTCAATTTACTAGCAAACTAGGTTTTTAAATTTGGGTGATAATTTCAGATTGAGTTTTAGCGAAAAAGCGATCGCGGATAACATTCGTCAAAAAATGTGATAACAAACCCAAAGGCCCCGCAAAAAGACAAAGAATTAAGGAATGTCTTGTCCAGACACCTGTTTTTTGTCCTTGTTCATAAATCCAACGCCCCACAAACAGATCCATGACCAAATAATGTACCCAGCCCGTCGCCATCACATTTTGATCAGAAAAAGCTCTGGCAATATCAGCTAATTTTGGACTGGCTAAAGCTTCAGCAGATTCAGGAGTAATCGCTGTTACAAAAAGATAAAGATAGACACTAGCAAGCAAAATAAAGGAAAGATTTGATTCCATCACTTTTTTAGTGACATTCCAATTAGGTAAGAGAATCATTAATGCCCAAAAAGGTAAGACAAAAAGATTGGCAATATTAAAAATGAGTTCAGTATTCATCAGTAAATAAAATAATTCCTATGTTTGACTCTTCTTCATTAAGCTAACATTGTCTTGGTTGAAAAAGATTTTCTGGGAATTATAGTTCTTTGTTTTAACTGAGAGATTTTCCGCAAAAATGAAGTAATTTATTATCTTTTGGTTAGATGAAATTTTTTACTTTTTGGGAACACGCTTTTGTACTGAGTAGGAAGGCAAAATTAAAGAGGCGGATTCTGATGTCCGAATTTTTTTTTAAAGACTTCTGAACATCAATTAATTTAGGCTATTTTATGACTGGATTAGAAAAAATAGAAGATATTAAAAAATAATCTACTGAAATGTGGATAATAAAATTTAAGGAAAGTAATAGAAAATAAAAAAGAAGACTAGCAATCTAATCTTCTTTATTTAAAATTTTATTGGGTTTAAACAGTTAATAATTCACTCGACAAATGTTTAAAACTCAATCGTTCATTGTCCACATCCACAAAAATTGTGTCGCCTTGTTTGTATTCACCGCGTAAAATTGATTTCGCGATCGCAGTTTCGAGATAACGTTGAATGGCACGTTTTAAAGGTCTTGCACCATAGACAGGATCGTAACCAATTTCTGCTAGGAAATCTAAGGCTTTTTCTGATAGTTTCAAGCCAATTTTTTGTTCTGTTAAACGAGATTCTAAACGTTGAACTTGAATTTTAACAATCTCCCGTAATTGCGTTTTTTGTAAGCCATGAAAAATGATCGTTTCATCAACTCGATTGAGGAATTCAGGACGAAAATTTGCCTGCATAACTTCCATTACCCGCGATCGCATTTCTTCATATTTAGAATCATCGCCCGCCAGATCCAAAATATATTGGGAACCGAGATTACTCGTCATAATAATAATGGTATTTTTGAAGTCAACAACATGACCCTGGGAATCAGTTAAACGACCATCATCCAGAATTTGCAACATCACATTAAAGACATCTCCGTGAGCTTTTTCAATTTCATCAAAGAGAATAACTGAATAGGGACGACGACGAATGGCCTCGGTTAATTGACCGCCTTCTTCATAACCTACATAGCCTGGAGGCGCGCCCATTAAACGAGAAACGGTATGTTTTTCCATGTATTCGGACATATCAATGCGGACGATCGCCTCTTCCGTGTCAAAGAGATTTTGAGCTAAAGCTTTGGCTAATTCCGTTTTTCCAACTCCTGTTGGGCCAAGGAAAATAAAACTCGCTGTCGGACGATTTGGGTCAGATAAACCCGCCCGCGATCGTTGGATTGCTTCAGCAACGGCAGTAACCGCTTCTTCTTGACCAATAACGCGATCGTGTAATTCATCCTCTAAATTTAAGAGTTTTTCCTTCTCCGATTCCACTAACTTGCTGATAGGAATACCTGTCCATTTAGCAATAATTTCTGCAATATCAGATTCCAAAACTTCTTCCCGTAAAAGTGATTTTCCAGAGGTTTGTTTATCGGCTAACTTTGTCTCAAATTCCTTAACTTTTCGTTGAAGATCCGTTAAAGTTCCATAACGTAACTCAGCCGCTTTATTGAGGTCATAATCCCGTTCGGCTTGTTGAATTTCCAGATTAACTTGATCAATATTTTCTTTAACCGTCCGAATCTGATCAATTACTTCTTTTTCCGATTGCCATTGACCATTTAATTTTGATTGTTCTTCTTTTAAATTTGCTAGTTCTTGCTCAATCTTTCCTAATCGTTCTTGAGAAGCAGCATCATTATCTTTTTGTAGAGACAAACGCTCCATTTCTAATTGGAGAACTTTACGGTCAACTTCATCTAATTCCTCTGGTTTAGAGGTGATTTCCATTTTTAATTTAGCGGCAGATTCATCGACTAAATCAATGGCTTTATCGGGCAAGAAGCGATCGCTAATATAACGATTAGACAAAACGGCGGCGGCAACTAAGGCACTATCGGCAATTTTTACTCCGTGATGGACTTCATAACGTTCCTTTAAACCCCGTAGAATTGAGATAGTATCAATAACATTTGGTTCATCCACTAAGACCGCTTGAAAACGTCTTTCTAGAGCCGCATCTTTTTCAATATATTTGCGATATTCATCTAAGGTTGTTGCGCCAATACAATGTAATTCTCCCCGCGCTAACATCGGTTTCAATAAATTACCTGCATCCATCGCACCTTGGGCCGCACCTGCTCCCACAACGGTATGAATTTCGTCAATAAAAAGAATAATATTGCCTTGACTTTCGGTAACTTCTTTGAGTACTGCTTTGAGTCTTTCTTCAAATTCTCCGCGATATTTTGCCCCCGCAATTAATGCTCCCATATCTAAAGAAATTAACTTGCGATCGCGTAGGGAATCTGGAACATCACGGTTAATAATTCGTTGAGCTAAGCCTTCAACAATAGCAGTTTTACCGACTCCAGGTTCCCCAATTAAAACAGGATTATTTTTAGTTCTACGCGATAAAATTTGAATAGTACGACGAATTTCATCATCGCGCCCAATCACGGGATCAACTTTCCCTTCACGGGCCATCTGGGTTAAATCCCGCCCATATTTTTCAAGAGATTCGTATTTACCTTCTGGATTTTGATCAGTCACTTTTTGACTACCTCTTACTTGTGTAATAATATTTTTTAATTGAGTTTCTGTGAGTCCAAATTCTTGAAATAAAGCTTTTCCCAAACGATCATCTTTAGCATATCCTAAAACGAGATGTTCTATGGAAATAAAATCATCTTTAAATTCCTTCCGAAAAGCTTCTGCTCGATCCAAAAGTGTATCTAAACTTCTGCCTAAATAAATAGATTCACTCGGATTAGAAATTTTTGGTTGACTATTAATAAAAGCTTCTATGCGATCGCGAAATTTGGGAACACTGACATTAGCTTTATTAAGAATACTAATTGCCAAACCCTCTTCTTCTAATAGAGCTTTGAGGAGATGTTCGCTTTCAATTTGTTGTTGTTTATTTTGTTTCGCAATGTCGGGAGTCCGTACAAGGGCTTCCCAAGCTTTTTCGGTAAATTGGTTGGGATTGGTGGGTTGCATAGGATTTTCGTATAAGTGACTACAACTCTATTGTAAGGGGGAAGTTTACAGAGAGGGAGGCGGTTTTCCCGATAAATGAGTGGGGGTGTCCACAATGAGATTAAATAAAACGAGGCGATCGCAAAATGGAGAATCTTATTAACAATGACAAAATTTGATTGGGATGAAGAGAAAGCCCGACGTAATCTGAGCAAACATGGTATTTCTTTTGGGGAAGCAACTTCAGTCTTTGATGATCCGTTATTTTTAACTTTTGCCGATTCTGAACATTCCCAAAATGAGCGACGTTTTATTATCATGGGAGAATCAGCTAAAGGACGATTGCTAGTCGTCTCCTATACTGATCGATCTGAAACGATTCGCCTAATCAGTGCGCGTCCAGTTACCAATAAAGAACGTAAAGCTTATGAGTCAGATCTTTGATATGGATGATGATTTGCGCCCTGAGTATGATTTTACTCAAATGACGGTTGTTGCTAGGGGGAAAGGTCGTAACCGCAATCCTTTAACGGTTAAAATTGAACCTGATGTTGCGGCAATGTTTCCTGATTCTGGAGCGGTTAATGAAGGATTACGGCTTTTGATGCGATTGCTTCAGCAAAATCAATCCTCACCGATTGAGTCATTGTTAACACCTTCTAATCATTAATTTGTTTTATCAGAAAAAACCATGAGACAGGAGGCGGAGGTCGGAAGTTCATAAAACAGTGCGCCAATCTGTATCACACAATTTTTAGGGGAGTTATACGGAAGTTGTCTTGCGATCGTGCTATTTGGGGGCATTGTACGGAAAATTCTTAATAACATCCGTATTTGGGCAGCAATTCTCATTATGAGAATGATTCTCATGAATCTATCGCTTTGCAATACCTGAAACCCCTATTCTATCGTTGACCTGTTTAACTGTATTGGTAAATTTGATAACTTTTTATAGTACAAATGTTCTAAAATGAGAATTGCTGGTATTTGGGTTAATATTGGTATAAAGTTGCTGTACAATTTATAGTTAGATATTATTCAATATTATTAATTTAGAAAATAGGCTATGGTAAAAGGTGAGATGAGGGCTGACCAATTTGTGCTAAACGAGTACAAACAACTTGTTTTAACTAAGTACCCAGATTCAACGGGTCATTGGCCTGTGATGTCAGGACACGATGTTAAATGTGGGTACTACGGTGAATATGAAATAATATATTTCAAGCACACTGCAAACTCAGCACTGACAACCATGTCAGGAATTGGCTCTTTGGCGCAAAGTTTGATTGGAGCAGAAGCGATCAATCAATCAAACATTAAAAGTGTTCGTAATAAATTAGAGAAGTTTTTTGGAGCAACAGCGTCTGATTGCGTGTTTATTATAAAAGAAGACTATTCTAATTTAAATTCAGAGCTAGAGATAGCACTTCAAAAACATGAGTATGCGCTTGGAACAACGCCAATGAAAGTTTTTTTAAGCCATAAAGGGGTCGATAAACCGAAAGTACGGGAATTTAAGAAAACATTAGAGATTCTTGGGTTTGAACCTTGGTTAGATGAAGATGCGATGCACGCTGGCGTTGAATTAGAACGGGCTATTGCTCAAGGATTCAAAGACTCTTGTGCAGCCGTGTTTTTTGTAACCCCTAACTATATTGATGAACAATATCTCGCAACAGAAGTAAATTACGCAATTGCCGAGAAACGAAAAAAAGGCAACAAATTTTCAATCATCACCCTTGTTTACGAGATAAATGGACAAAAAGGAGAGGTTCCTGACCTTTTAGCTCCATATCTTTGGAAAGCACCTAAAAATGATCTTGAAGCGTTTCGAGAGTTGGTTAGGGCACTACCAATTAAAGCAGGAGATATCTACTGGAAGTAAAGTGCCGTACTTGCTTCAACAGTGCGATCGCGACTTATGTAGGTTGGGTTAACGAAAGGCAACCCAACTTTTTAAATTCTACTAAGTTTTCCCAAATCTATCTACGAGCAAATCGGCTATGATTAGACTAACAAACAACCTTGGTGACAATGGCAAAATTATCTCCTAATACCTTAACTGATATTTTTAGCCTCTTGCGACAAATAGCTGAAGAGATTGAAAATGCTTGTTCAATTGAGTGGGGACTTTTTGAGAACTACGGCGAAACAGCCGAAACTATCAATGAGCTAGATGAACTCCAGAATGTTAAAGAAAGGCTTAATCAATCCTATTCTCGCCTCAATCTCTTAACCTTAAGAATTTTAGAATCGCAACCCCTTGTCTCTCATGTTATGCTAGATTTACTAACCCAGGCAATCGAGGATGGATCAGATAATTTAGAT
The DNA here is from genome assembly GCA_031396835.1 of Snowella sp. SOY_38_metabat_116. Classification (GTDB taxonomy): domain Bacteria; phylum Cyanobacteriota; class Cyanobacteriia; order Cyanobacteriales; family Microcystaceae; genus Snowella. Next base: position 889 of record JANNLO010000298.1, on the reverse strand, counting down.
GCTTCTCATGCCAGTATTCAAGAAATTAAAAAAGGTTGGAACTTGCCATGAATCAATTACTATCTTTCCCTGATCAAGAAACCAAAAAACGGTGTTTAGAAAATTTGAAACAAACTAATCATAAACTAGAATTATACAACCTCTTTTTAGACGACGCGATCGCCCAAATCGAGATAGAATTGCGTCAACAAAAACGAACTAGACTATCACAACGTCGTCAACTTATTAATTAGTCGGTGATCGCCGATCGCCTAATTTGACTAAACGAACAACAACCTAAATTTCTTATTACTTAAGCTGATTAAATTGTTCTTCTGTGATTCCGAGTTGATCGAGAATTTCCCGAAATAACCAGCCCCCCAATTTCAGGGTTTCCATGAATAGGAATAGTCGTTGAACGACCATCAGAATGTTGCCAACGAGCATGACTTCCCTTTTGACGAGTTTTCTGAAAACCTAACTTTTTAGCAACTTTTTCTAACGTCTTTGCTTTAGCTGGCATGGGCGATCATTAACTGAACATCATTGGGTAAAGGTTGTCCTGCTTCCAGATATTCTTCACAAATCATTCTAAAAACATGGTTAAGTTCTTCCCTTGCTTGGTCAGGAGTTTCTCCCCAGGCATGACAACCTTTAATCGCTGGAATACGAGCAACAAAAGTACCATTATCATCAGGTATTAAGACAATTGTATAATCATTCAAGCTTTTCATAACGATAGTCAAAATATTATTGCCTATCTTAACTTATAGTCTAAATTATTTTCTTTAATATTAGTTAAATCATAAATAGGTTCATCTTCCGAATAGCACTTATTGAGATTATTTAAACCCACATTCAGCAGGTTAAATTGTAAAATGTTATTTTAATCTAAATGAAATTAAGGTAA
>JANNLO010000295.1:0-9490 GCA_031396835.1 Snowella sp. SOY_38_metabat_116 | reverse complement strand
AAAGAAGAAGGTGGTCGTCATACTCCGTTCTTTGCTAACTATCGTCCTCAATTTTATGTGCGGACAACTGATGTAACGGGAACAATCCAAAGCTACACGGCTGATGATGGTAGTGCGGTGGAAATGGTTATGCCTGGTGATCGCATCAAGATGACGGTAGAATTGATCAATGCGATCGCGATTGAACAGGGAATGCGTTTTGCTATCCGTGAGGGTGGACGAACCATTGGTGCGGGAGTTGTTTCTAAAATCCTCGAAGATCCTAAAGTTGATCCCAAGGCTGGTAAGAAAAAATAACTAGAACCATTTATCCGAGAGTCAGTGATCAAAAAAATCGCTAATCAGGAAAAGATCTAATTTAAAACTATTTCTGCACTGGTGAAGGGCTTATTTGATCACTGATTTCTAAGGAATACTAACTAATAAACAATTGAACAATTCTGAACCTTGAAAACTTAAGAAGTTTAAAATTATGGCAACTCTCCAACAACAAAAAATTCGTATTCGTTTGAAAGCTTTTGACCGCCGCTTGCTTGATACTTCTTGCGACAAGATTGTTGAAACGGCAAATAGAACTAATGCTACTGCGATTGGCCCGATTCCCTTGCCAACTAAACGAAAGATTTACTGTTTATTGACTTCTCCCCACGTTGACAAAGATGCACGGGAGCATTTTGAAACTCGTACTCATCGCCGCATTATTGATATTTATCAACCCTCTTCTAAAACCATTGATGCTTTGATGAAGTTGGATTTACCTGCTGGTGTTGATATTGAAGTAAAACTATAAGATTCAAAGTCAGTATTTGCTATAAATAAATGTTTTGGATTCCCTGCTAATATGGTGGGGATTTTTGATTTTTATAGGAGTTAAGTGGCGATTCAAAATATTCTATTTAACTATATTTTAAGCTCGCAAAGTTAACAAATAGTCCTTCGCTCAGGATAAATTATTATGAAAATTTGGGTAAATGAACAAGTTGATCCCTGTGGAATTATTTATTCGTGTATTGCCTGTTTAGATGAACAATCGGCAAAAGATTGCCATGAAACTTGGCTTGATAATTTAACAGAAAAGCAAAAAAATGAAGGATGGTCAGCCCAACTGAGAATTGTTGAATCTTGGGAACAAGTTCCTGTTAATGCTCTTAAGTTAAATTAATTATTTTGGGTTAATAAAATTAATGGGGTTGATAAAGAATTAAACGGTTATTTGTAGGATCATAAATATAGATTTCTCGACCATGAGAAGAACTTTGAATTTCGAGCTTTGGTGTGTAGCCTTGGCAAGCTAATTGGGCGATCGCGACTTCTAAATTTTTAACAGGTAAACACAAACTAAACCCACTCCCGATTGAATTGGCGAATTCTTTTTGCTGATCTGTTTTGGGATAAAAAATTGCTAGGCGTAATTCCCTAATTTGAAATTCTGCATATTTTTTATCTGGATGATAAAGATACGGTTCTTGTTGTAAAAATTGCCGATAAAAGTCAACAGTTTCGGTGAATTTTTCCGTTCCAATCGTGAGAAATGCTCCTTGAATATTCTCTAATGTTTTCATTATTAACTAACTCAAAGTCAGGATTTCTACGCCGTCTTCTGTAATTGCGATTGTATGTTCAAATTGAGCAGACAATTTGCGATCTTTTGTAATAGCTGTCCAACCATCTTTTAAAAGTATATGTTGGTAAGTTCCTTCATTAATCATGGGTTCGATCGTAAAAACCATGCCAGGACGAATTTTTTTACCTTTTCCCCGCAGCCCAAAATGGGGAACTTGAGGCGGAGTATGAAAAATATTGCTAATCCCGTGACCAACAAAATCTCTAACTACAGAAAAACCGTATGGCTCGGCATATTCTTGAATAGCGGCCCCAATATCGCCAATTCTGCCGTCAGGCTTCACTGCTGCAATACCTCTACGCAAACATTCTTCAGTGACTTCTACTAATTTTTTGGCGATCGGTGACGGTGTTCCCACAAAAAACGTTCTGGACGTGTCGCCATGATAGCTATCTAAAATCGGCGTTACATCAATATTAATAATGTCTCCATCTTTTAAAATCTGCTTAGGACTAGGAATTCCATGACAAATAACTTCGTTCACGCTAGTACAAATGGACTTGGGAAAACCGTTATAGCCGAGTGGTGCGCTTTTTGCTCCATGCTTTTGAGTCCAAGATTCTGCTTCGTCATTTAGGGCTTGGGTTGTAATTCCTGGTTGAACCATTGGCGCAAGATAATCTAAGAGTTGTGAGGCTAATTGTCCAGCGCGTCGCATCTTTTCAATTTCACGTTTTGATAACAGAGTAATGGTTTCTCCCATGTTTTTTTATGGCTTTAATTAAGATAATAAATTTTCTCCTACTCTTTATTTTGACATTTTCCTTACCCTAAAAACAGATTTATCAAAAAATAGATTTAGACACAATTGGTATTGTTTGTTTTGTTAGTGTAGTTAGGGAAAACGCATCTAAAAAATTACAAATACAAAGGGTTGAAGACGATATTTATCTTAATTTCCTCAGCTAATCTTGAATATATTCAGTATTATTTATCAACGCCATTTCAGCCCGCACCAACTCCCGACCGAGATAAGCCGCATGATTTAACATCGTAATGGGATAGATTTGTTCACTTTCAAAAAGCTGGACACATAATTCTTTAGCCGTCTTTGCTTGTAAAATTACCGTCGGTTTTCTTTCAACAACTCCTTTACAGGGAATAATTTCTCCCGTCACTGAATCGACTGCCAATCCTTGTTCATTAATATTATTTGAAAAATGTTTTACACAAAGAAATTGAGCGTCTCTGTCCAAATAAATAAGCCAATATCCTCCTGGATCAAGGGAAATATGGCGATTAGATAATTTATCATCAATAGTTTTGATTGATTCCAATAATAAAGCTGTCATTTTTAGATTTTAGTTTTTAGTTTTGAACTCAAGATTAATTATATAAGCTTATTAGTTTAAAGTTTAAATCACTATTTTCAAGTCAACTTTTTTTAGAATTTACTTGACGTAAAATTGTAGAAGGAGAAACTTTTGTTGGCGAAAAAATTGCATCCAAAGCACCATTTAAAGTTTCAGACATTGCGATTTTATTTTCATAAACTACCACGACTCTGGCTAAAGTTGGTAAACTATTTTCTGTTGCTTCTAAATATAAAGGTTCAACATAAAGTAAAGATTGTTCAATAGGAATTACTAATAAATTTCCTTGAAGAACTCGTGAACCTTCTCGATTCCAAAGACTAATACGTTCCGAAATAATAGGATCTTGATTGATTAAAGCTTCAATTTGTTCTGGGCCATAAATTAATTGTTCTTTTGGCAAACTATAAAGCAATAATTTACCATAATTTTGTTGATCAGAACGGGCAAATAATAAGGATATTAAGTTATCGCGGCCATTGGGAGTATAGACATGAGAAAGTACAAATTCTTCTGATTTATTTTCTATTCCTGCAAGCTTCATAATTAGATAATAAGGCGCGACGGTTTTTTGTTTGTCGCCATAAATTTCTTGGGGAATTTGCCATTGATCTTCTCGATTATAAAAGACATTAACATCTGTCATGTGATAGGTTAATAGCCTTTCAGATTGGGTACTAAATAAGTCTAAAGGATAGCGAATATGACTTTTTAAAACTTCAGGCATTTCGGCAAAAGATTTGAATAAATTAGGAAAAATTCTGCGCCAAGTTTGAATAATTGGATCTTGATCATCCATTACATAGAAATCTACATTTCCGTTGTAAGCATCAACCACAATTTTTACTGAATTACGAATATAATTAAAGTTGTGATCGCCCGAATCAGAATAGGGATAATAAGAAGTTGTGGTATAGGAATCAATGATCCAAGAAAGTGTATTTTGTCCCGATGGATCAGTATTAGCAGTTACTAAATAAGGATCTTTATCAAAGTGAAGAAAGGGAGCTAATTCTTGAATGCGATCGTTAATATTACGACGAAATAAAATTTGGGTATTAGGATTAAAATTACGGGTAAAAATCATTTGCCAATCTTTAAGATAAATAGCAAATAATAAACGATTTAAAGTATTGCCTAAAGTAATTCCGCCTGTGCCATCATAAATGTTATAAACATTATCTTGACCGCTGGGAAAATCAAATTCTTTGACCTTCGTATTAGTCATAATATAATTATCTGTTAATTCCCCAAAGTAAAGGCGTGGTTTACCAATAGGAATACTGGCACGAATTAATTCACTAGAAGTTCTTAATGCTGATTCTTCTGTTGGTGTTGCAATATCTTTCACGAAGTAAAAAGGAAGCCCACCTTCATCGGCTAAGTTAACAGGTGAAAGGGTAAAACCATAGCCGTGTGTATATACTAAATGTTGATTGATCCAAGTTTTTGCTTCAGCAGGAACCGCATTATGATCCAATTCTCTTGGCGAAATTAATACTTGTTGTTTGGTTGTTAAAATATATTGATTTTCTGCTTCAATTTTAATATTGTAACGATCTAAATCGGCATCTGAAAATTTATAGTAGAGTCGAATTTGTTGTAATTGGCGGTTTGTTTTGAGGAGAGGAATGGGATCCCAAAGGCGAATGTTATTTAAAGTTAAACGATTTTTGTCTAAATCTGCTTGGGTTAATTTACCTTTTCCAGAGAGAGTTTGGGGCTGAATTTTTGATAAATTGAAGGCATCTCTAGTTGCAGTAATACTACGTTCAATATATGGATATTCTCTGCTAAGTTGATTTGGTTCAACAATGAATCTTTCAAGACCAATTCCTAAGAAAAATTTGAGAATAATTAGGATTAAATAAAAATAAAATGGAAGAAGATTAATTGATAAGTATTTCTTTTTTTTTAAGTCAGAACCTAAATTATTTTGCCAGCCGTAATAGCTTTGATAAATTAAACCAGCTGCTATTCCTAAACTGATTAAGATTAAGAGTGTTTCAAAAGGAAGACGAAGATGAATATCAGTATAATTTGCACCATAAATAACTTCATGCTTAGAGTAAAGTAATTGATAACGATTAAGCCAATGACTGAATCCAATTGTTAACATGATGAAACCAGCTAAACGGGAAAGATGACGCAATTGAGTTGAATTAAATCCAGGAAATTTACCTTCTGATAAATGATTATTTCCTTGTAAATAGATAATTAAAATAGCTAATAAGCCAAACAAAAATAATCCACCTAACCAAACATTTAATAGTTTCCAAAAAGGAAGACTAAAAACATAGAAGCTAATATTTTTATTAAATTGAGGATCAGTTTGATTAAAAGGTGTTTGATAAAAGAATTTTAAAATTTTTGTCCAGTTGCCCGTCATCATTATTCCTAAAGTTAAACTAAAGAAAATAGAGAGTAGTTTGAGGGATGAATCTGGTTTATAAGTTAAAGCAATTAGCAATAAAAAAGCAGTGATAATCAATCCCCAATGATATTGAAGATTTTTAAAAGCGCGAGAAAGAAAACTCAAATCAAAGACAGAAGAAATGGGAAAAGTTAGTTCAGATAAGTTGAAGTTCAATGTCCAATCGGCGATCGCAATTTTGCTGTAATTAATCACAATTAAAGCTATTAAAAGATTAATTACAATAACCAAAAATAACAAGACTTGAAGTTGGAGAGGACGGGTTTGGGCTGGTCGTAAATCTTGAGAAAAATCGGGTAGGGGCAAAAATCTAGATTTAATGGTTTGGGTAATGATTGGATAATTATATTTGACTGAGTTAGAAAGATTTGATAACTTTTGGGCGATCGCTATATTTCGCCAACAAAAAATTAGAGACAAACTAGTAATTCCTATTAATAAGAAACTTTGTAAGCCCAATCTAGTTAGAAAAATTGATAAATAATTTAATTCTTGAAACCATAAAACTGCTGCTGATAGGTTGGCAATTAATTCAAGGCTAATGCCAATTATTAAAACTATTATCAGGATTCGCCAAGGCGATCGATAAAACTGCATCTGAGGAATTCGCAAATTAATCATCATTAAACTATTAAATTGGAAACTCAAAGAATTATTATTTATTTTGTATATTTAAAGAATTTTACTGTCTCTTTCAGTTCTGATCCAATTTTTTTCAGGCTTAATCAGAAATGCTAAATAAATAGGAATTTTCCACATTAAATAAAAAGGAATTTTCAATAATGTTAATCCAGAAATTAGTTGACGACCAAATTTTAACCAAGCAATGAATATAGCCGTAAAAATCATTGACCCAATTAAGACAAAAAAAAGCGTAGAAAATGCTCCTTTTCCTGCTAACTGAAGCGCAATTGAGCCGCTCATTCCCATGCCCCAAAAGATAACCAGGAGCGATAATGGCGGAATGGCTAATTCTAGGGCTAAAGTCAATAATTTCCATCTTTTTTGCTGAATTGCACCTTGAATTAAGCGAGGAACTTGGGTTAAAATCGTTTGCAAATGTCCGTGTTCCCAGCGAGTTCTTTGACCTGTTGCGACGGAATTTTCTTGGGGTAATCTGCCAATAATCCGCGCTTGATCACAAAAACTGGACGGATATCCAGCTAAGGCGAGATCGATACATAATTGAATGTCTTCTACAATATTACCGCTTGCTAAGGAAATTGTTTTGATTGCTTGCCAAGGAAAAGCCATGCCAGTTCCATTCAATAAACTAGGTAAACCCAATTTCATCAATCCTGTGGAACGAACAATATTTTTAACTAAAAAAGCTAGGGCTGAAATTAAATCTTTGGGGCTAGGATTTGGGGGAGATTCCATCAAATAGGCGGCCTGAACTGGTCGATTTGTCATTTCAACGGCATGAACCAGCGATCGCAAACTATTCGGTTCGGTTGAACAATCTGCATCAATAATAATCACAATATCAGGAGGATCAGCTTCCAAAAACCGCAATCCATAATCCAAAGCATATCCTTTTCCCCGCTCTTGGGCATTCGTTCTTTCAATAACAGTTACACCAAATTCTTGCGCAATCCAAGCCGTATTATCAGTACAATTATCTGCAATCACAATCAAACGATCATTGTGGGTTAATTGAGGAATTAAATTCGTCAAAGTTGCACCAATTTCAGAGGCTTCATTATGGGCAGGAATGAGAACGGCAACTCTAGAATTAGAATCTTTATGTTTTTCTAATTGAGAACGAGCAGGTAACAAAGTAGCTAGACATTCGAGCAATAAATAAAGACTGAGAATAAATAGGAAGCAGCCTATTAAATTCAACAAAAAATGACAAAGATAAATAAATATATTAATAAAAGTCAATTGATTTAGCACCCCAAAAATGAAGTTTTCGCAAAAAGTAAGATTATATTAAGATACTATCAAAGACTGAGATAAAAATTATTTACAAAATTCGATTTTATCGGTTCTAAACCGACGATAGCCGAATAATGTAGTCGTTTTTCTCGGATATAGTACATTTTTTCTCTGGGATATTTTTAATATTAAGGTTAGAATCTTGACGTTATTCTTAATTTATACTTTATGAATACAACGGGTTTAGTGATTATTGGTCGCAATGAAGGCGATCGCGTTAGTAATTGTGTTCTTCTCAAACGATTTTATAAAATGAAAGTCGTTGCTTCTCGCTTTTCCTGCCATTACTTTCAATCTGATCGCCATGTTAACCCAAAATAAGCTTAAATCCAGCAATGTCTTGTGGATAATCATTGTGAATTACCGCACAGCCACATTGACTATCGATTGTTTAAATTCCCTTGTTAACGAAGTTAGGGATCTTGGAATAGTTAAGGTTTTCGTTGTCGATAATGCATCTGGGGATTGTTCCATTAAGCAAATTCAACAGGCTATCGATCAGCAAAGTTGGAATGACTGGGTATCTCTTATTTCTTCAGAACGCAATGGAGGTTTTGCTTTTGGAAATAATCTAATTATTGAAAAAGCTCTGCAATCTAGCGAACCGCCTCAGTATCTTATGTTGCTCAATCCTGATACCATTGTGCGACCCCAAGCTCTAACCCATTTTCTCCACTTCATGAATGCCAATCCCACTGTTGGTATCGCGGGTAGTCGCCTTGAAAATCCTGATGGAACCCCTCAACATTCAGCTTTTCGGTTTCATTCCGTGATGAGTGAATTTGATGCAGGACTGCGTTTAGGTCTTATCTCCCAGTTACTCACTCAATGGATCGTCGCTCGACCGATTTCTGATATTGCCTGTGAAACAGATTGGGTTTCTGGAGCGAGTATGATCATTCGGCGCGAGGTTTTTGAATCAGTAGGACTAATGGATGATAATTACTTTATGTACTATGAAGAGGTGGACTTTTGCTTACAAGCGAGGAAAAAAGGGTGGAATTGTTGGTATGTTCCTACCAGCCGCGTAGTGCATTTGGTTGGTCAAAGTTCAGGAGTGAATCAGCCAGGATTTGAAAAAAAACGTCTGCCTCCCTACTGGTTTGAGTCTCGGCGACGCTATTTTGTGAAAAATCATAGCTTGTTTTATGCTGTCTTAGTAGATTTTCTTTGGTTGATTGGCTTTTTAAGTTGGCGTGGACGGATCTTTTTTCAACGTAAACTCGATACTTCTCCACCTCACTTTTTAGAAGATTTTATTCGCAATAGCGTACTTATTAAATTCTGTATTTAACGTTTCTTACAAATTGTGGAAAATATTAAATGTCTAATTTGACGATTGGTGTAGTGATCATTGGACGTAATGAAGGCGATCGCTTGAAGCAATGCCTGCTATCTTTGTTGACCCAAGCTTCTCAGATTGTTTATGTAGATTCGGGATCAACTGACGGCAGTGTTCAGTTAGCGCGATCGCTAGGAGTAGAGGTAGTTGACCTCGATTTATCAGTTCCGTTTACGGCTGCTCGTGCTAGAAATGTTGGTTTAGAAAAACTAGTAAACCTAAATCCTGAAGTTCAATATGTCCAGTTTGTGGACGGAGATTGTAAAGTGATTCAAGGTTGGGCGGCTGCGGTAGGCATCGAGCCGGGCCAGCAACGCGGCATCGTCGCGCGCCAGCATCGCCACAGCAAAGAGTGCGGCATTCGCGGCGCCCGCATCACCGATGGCGAACGTGGCGACCGGCACGCCCTTGGGCATCTGCACGATGGAGTGCAGCGAATCGACGCCATTCAAGTGTTTGCTGGCCACCGGCACACCGAGCACCGGCAGCGTGGTCTTCGCGGCCAGCATACCCGGCAGGTGCGCCGCGCCGCCGGCGCCGGCGATGATCGCCACCAAGCCGCGCGCGCGGGCCTGTTCGGCGTAGGCAAACAGATCGTCGGGCATGCGGTGTGCCGACACCACGCGACATTCATGGGGCACGCCGAACTCGGCGAGAATGGTGGCCGCGTGCTGCAGGGTCTGCCAATCGCTGGCCGAACCCATCACCACGCCGACCAGGGGATGGGGCTCCGTCAAGGGCACGCTCCAGGCTCTCAGCTGCGGGAAGCCTTGAATTGTAGGCGGCACACACTTTTTGGAGATGTCCGCTCGGCCGCCCGAAGGACATCGAACGCC
>JANNLO010000103.1:0-2435 GCA_031396835.1 Snowella sp. SOY_38_metabat_116 | reverse complement strand
ATGGCAAATCACAAAAAAGGTTGAAAATTTTCCTATGACACATATAATATAAAGTGCCTATAGACAAATTTTCTTCATCGAAAGTTTTATATAGTTTCAAAGTATGAAAAAAATGCAGATATTTTGAATCCTAGATTTCTAGGCTAAATTTTTGTTAAATTATTAGTGGTTTAGGTGTGAGGAATTAGGAACAATGAAAAAAACATTATGGCAATTTGTTAAAGCAATGCCTGCGGTACTTGGAACTTCCTTTTTGGTTGCCCAAGGCGCGATCGCAGCCCCAGAAGTAACGCCAGAAGACAATTTAACGCTTCCAACAGCAACAACTAAAAACGCTGCTGATGAGTCCGTCAATCCAATAGTGGCAATGCCCCAACTAGCAACTCCTGCTGATGGGATTGGTTTGGTTCGCCATCGTCAACAATTAAAACGCTTCAATGACTCATCCAACAATGCGGGAATGTCCCAAGTCACCAGCGTTTCTGAATTAAGAGATGTTCAGCCAACAGAGTGGGCCTATGAAGCACTCAAAAGTTTAGTAGAACGTTATGGTTGTATCGTCGGTTATCCTGATCGGACTTTCCGAGGTAATCGAGCTTTATCTCGCTGGGAATTTGCGGCGGGTTTAAATGCTTGTATGAACGTCATGGAACGTTTACTCCAAGAAAATGTTGCAGTTATTCGAGAAGATATTGACAAACTCAAAGCCTTAGCCCAGCAATTTGAACAAGAATTAGCGGCTTTAGGGGCAAGAGTTGATAACTTAGAATCTCGCACAGCTTTCCTCGAAGATAATCAATTTTCCACAACCACTAAGTTAAACGCTATTGCTATTTTTGCAGTAGTTGATCAGTTTGGTGAAGACAAAGCCTTGAATTGGCGGCAACAGAATGCTTTTAATAATAATCAACGGTTATCCGGTGGTGGAACTTCTTTAAGTAATAGCGGCACTCCCCAAGGTAAAACCCCTGTTGAAGAAACTGCCACTTTAGGCTATCGGGTTCGCTTAAACTTTGATACCAGTTTTACAGGCAAAGATTTGTTGAGAACTCGTTTAGAAGCAGGTAATGTTCCCAACTTAAATGGCCCAACTGGAACGAATACTGCTCGTTTGGCTTTTGATGGTTCGCCTGGTAACAATCAAGTAAACATCAACAAGCTCTTCTATCGGACTAATTTCGGCAGCAATATGAGACTATGGGTCGGTGCAATTGGTTTAGATCTAGATGATGTTTTTGATGTCTATAACCCTTACCTAGCCAGTGGAGATACGGGTTCCTTGTCTCGCTTTAATCGCTTTAATCCTTTGCTTTATCGTGGAGCTTCAGGTGCAGGTGCTGCGTTTAAGTTTAATTTTAGTAAGGAATTATCTACCACGATCGCCTATTTAGCTGGGGGAGACCGAGTAGGAGATCCAACCTATGGTAGTGGCTTATTCAACGGAGAATTTTCTACGGGAGTACAGACAGATTGGCAAATTACACCTTCTTTGGGAATTGGTGCAACTTTTCTCCATTCCTATTTCCGAGGCCCGTCGGGTAATGATTTTCCTTATAACAATAATCAATCAGTTAACATTACCAGTAGCACAGGTAGCAGTGTTGCGAGTGATCCTTTCTACGGTGCGCCGACAGCACGGGAAAGCTTTGGTCTTTCTGGCAGTTGGAAAGTTTTTGATAAAGTCAACCTTGCCGCAACAGGAGCTTATGCCTATGCTTATGGCGAAGGTTTAGACAAAAATGGCTTTGATCGTTCTGGCTACGATGCTGACCTCTGGACGTGGAATGTGGGACTTTCCTTCCTAGATTTAGGAAAAGAGGGCGCGGTTCTGTCTGTTGCTGGTGGTTTAGTTCCCCAAGCACTGAATGTCAGTAACCGTCCTGGTGATCCAATCAACCAAGACATTGATGCGACCTATTTGATCGAAACCCAATACAAATTTCCTGTTAACAAAAATATTGTAGTAACTCCTGGTTTCTATGTTGTTCTCAATCCTCAAGGAAATGCTAATAATTCTGCTATTTGGGTTGGAGTATTACGGACAACATTCCTGTTCTAATTAATTCGACTCAAAATCAAGACTAAATACTCGTTGAGGTCTAAAAACTTTATTAGGCTTTGGCGAGTTTTTTTATTTTTAAACCCGCATTCAGCAGGGTATTTAAGACAAAAAATAATATTGCCGAGAAGAGGAACCAAGAAACTGCAAAATCAAATTTTGTTTATGCGTGAGTGTAATAGAAGACTTAACCCCATTGATAAAGACAAGATGAACGGGTGTGACCCCGCGTTGATGAAAAGAATAAAAAGTGATAAAATAAGATAAAAAGTGATAAAGAGGAAAATTTTATGACAGCAAGACTAATTAATATAGAAGGGTCAAAAATAAAAATAGAACTAACATTAGAACTCAGTCGCTCAATGTTGGATACAGA
>JANNLO010000245.1:0-27812 GCA_031396835.1 Snowella sp. SOY_38_metabat_116 | reverse complement strand
GGACGAGGTTTTTACCCAATTTTCTGATAACCCATGAAACGAGGAGAAATCTATGATGCTCGTCTTGAACCAGTAGAGGGATCAGAACAAGGTGGCACTCGCCCTGTCGTTATTGTTAGCCGCGATGCCATTAATGCCTATAGTCCCGTTGTTTTAGCGGTTCCTTGCACAACTTACCAATCAGGTAAAAAAATTTATCCAACTCAGGTACTTATCCAATTCCCAGAAGCGGGCTTAAGCAATGATTCAATTGCAATGGCTGATCAAGTTAGAGTATTGTCCAAAAAACGTTTGCTTAGACTTAGAGGAACTTTGAATTTAGAAACTTTAAGAAATTTGGATCAAGCGTTGTTAATTGCTTTAGATTTACCTGGACAAGACAATTAAAGTTGTAATCTTGGTTAGAAATTGTTGCTAAGGCAGAAAGTTTAATTGAGTAAATTGTAGAATTCGCGATCGCATTCACAAAAAAGGCGATCGCGCTTCTACCTGGCGGCTATAGACGGTAATTTCTGTTTTTATGCTCAGTTGACTAAATTATCTTAAAGCAGATTGCATTTTGCTCGTAGGGACTTCTTATTATTATGTCGTTTTTCAATGTTTTGAATAATGTCTGGAATACGGTTAATTTGAGGACATAACAGTGTTATGTTCCTACGGAAAAATCGATCCACTTTACGGCGGCATTGAGTTGGCAAAGGGCAAAAGTGCAAAGGACAAGGAATCCTAGAGAAGAAAAAGAGCAAGCCGAAAACCGACAGAGCCGCTCCTGAAATGCGCATCGTTCCAGCCCCGATTCGCCGAGCGACAATTCTTCGGATTATCGAACCAAGAACCGCCGCGCAGTAATTTAGCACTTTCTTGAGAATTATTATCATTCCAACTAGATCCATCTGTTGGTGCATTTTTATAGTTTCTCCAACCATCATCACACCATTCCCACACATTTCCGTGCATATCATATAAGCCAAAACTATTGGAAAAAACTTATTTACAGGGGTTGTTTGCTGACGATATTTTCCTTTTGGTGCATTTGCGTAGGGATCATTGCCATCATAATTGACATAATCAGTCGTAATGATTTCCCCAAAAGCAAAAGGGGTTTCCGTTCCTGCTCGACAAGCATATTCCCATTGTGCCTCACTGGGTAAGCCGTAATTTTTTCCTGTTTTTTCAGAGAGTTGTTGACAAAATTCCTTAGCCATTCCCCAAGTAACATTTTCCACAGGGCGGTTAAAAGAATCTTCAAAATCTTTGAAATGAGAAGGATTATCTCCCATTATTTGTTGATATTGAGCTTGGGTAACGGGGGATTTGCCCAGAAAAAAAGATTCGAGACTCACTTGGTGACAGGGAAGTTCCTTGGAATACCATTTTCGATATTCTTTTTTTCCGACTTGACGAATTAATTCTTTTTTTTCTGCTTTGGTTTGCCCCATCCAGAACTGACCTGCGGGGATTTTTATCATCTCCAATAAAATACCGTTACCCAAATCTTCAGTAAAGAGTTCTATCTGCTTGGTTTGACTTTGGGTAATAGCTTTTTCATTTTTAATTCCTATAATTTTGATAGTCTGAATTTCAACTTTTTTCAGGGATTTATTGGCAAATAAAATCTCAATTTCTTGTTGAATTGGCTCCACATCTTCATCCAGTTTCTCGGCATTGAGTTCGGGGTCTATCAAACTGATGGTTAATTTAACAGTAGTGTCAATCGTCATAAATTTAGCCACAATTAGTCATCCTTTCGGAATATTTTATCCTAAATCTCTGCAAAAAATCTTCTACAGGGTAGGGACTCAATCTGTCGTACATAAACCGCGATCGCATTCACAAAAAAAGCTCCCTATTACTAGAGAGCCATACTAATTTCAGAGTTGATTAACCTGAATCAAATTAACCTAATAACGCTTTAGCTTTAGCCAAAACATTATCTACTGTGAAACCAAATTTTTCCAGACAAACTCCACCAGGAGCAGACGCACCAAAGGTATCAATACTAACAGTATCGCCTTCGGTTCCAACATATTTGTGCCAACCAAAGCTACTAGCTGCTTCTACAGATAAGCGTTTAGTGACAGCTTTCGGAAGAACGGATTCCTTATAATCCGCAGTTTGAGCTTCAAACAAATCCCAAGCAGGCATGGAAACCACGCGAACTTTTTTGCCTTCGCTGGTCAGTTTTTCCGCAGCAGTTACACAAAGACTGACTTCTGAACCCGTTCCAATCAAGATTAAATCAGGGGTTCCTTGGCTATCTACTAAAACATAGGCTCCTTTGCTGACTCCTTTCATAGAAGTTCCAGCTAAATTAGGAACATTTTGACGAGTGAAAGCTAAAAGCGTCGGTTTGTTGGCTTTAGAATTTTCAATGGCAACTTTATAAGCTCCCGAAGTTTCCGTTCCATCACAAGGACGAAATACGGTGAGGTTGGGGATAGCTCGTAAAGACGCGATCGTTTCAATGGGTTGGTGAGTGGGGCCATCTTCGCCCTGACCGATGGAATCGTGGGTCATTACCCAAATCGAACCTGCTTCGGAAAGTGCGGATAAACGGATTGCCGCCCGCATATAGTCGGTGAAAATCAAGAAAGTCGCACCGTAAGGAATTAAGCCCGAATTATGTAAGGCCATGCCGTTACAAATCGCGCCCATCGCGTGTTCCCGTACTCCAAAGTGGATATTACGGTTTTCGTACTGGCCTTTTTGGAAGTCGCCCGACGTTTTAATTTCCGTTAGGTTAGAGTGGGTTAAATCAGCAGAACCACCAATTAATTCAGGTAAAACGGCCGCTAATTTATTGAGGCAATTTTCGGAATGTTTGCGAGTGGGTAGACCTTTATCTTCTGGCGTATAGGTCGGTAAGACTTGATCCCAGCCTTCAGGAAGTTTGCCGCTTAATAAACGCTCAAATTCGGCGGCTTCGGCAGAATATTTCGCTTTATATTGAGCAAAAGCTTGATTCCATTCAGCTTCGTAACTGGCTCCCCGTTCAACGGCTTTACGGGTATGTTTGAGAGCCTCATCGGGAATTTCAAAGGGGCCATAGCTCCATTCCAATTGCGCACGAGTCAGTGCAGTTTCATCCGCACCCAAGGCCGCACCGTGAACCCCTGCGGTATTGGCTTTGTTGGGGGAACCATAACCGATGGTGGTTGTCACCTTGATCATGGTCGGCTTATCGGTAACTGCTTTGGCTTCTTCAATGGCTTTGGCGATCGCGGCTAAATCCGTATTCCCGTCTTCCACATGAATAACGTGCCAACCGTAAGCTTCAAAGCGTTTGCTGACATCTTCGGTAAAGGCAACATCGGTAGAACCATCAATGGAAATGTGATTATCGTCATAGAGAGCGATTAATTTTCCTAATCCCCAATGACCTGCAATAGAAGCCGCTTCCCCTGAAATTCCTTCCATGTTACAACCATCACCCACAATCACATAGGTATAATGGTCAACAATAGTGGCATCGGGTTTATTGTATTTTGCGGCTAAATGGGCTTCTGCTACAGCTAAACCAACGGCATTGGCAATACCTTGACCTAAAGGCCCAGTCGTAACTTCTACACCAGCTGTCACAAAATTTTCAGGGTGACCTGGCGTTTTAGCTCCCCATTGGCGAAATTGCTTGATATCTTCGAGGGAAACGCTGTCATAACCCGTTAGATAGAGTAGGGCGTACTGCAACATGGAACCGTGACCAGCAGACAAGACAAAGCGATCGCGGTTAAACCACTGGGGATTTTTGGGGTTATAGCGCATGAATTTATCCCAGAGGACAAAACCCATCGGAGCGGCTCCCATCGGCAAGCCAGGATGACCAGAGTTAGATTTGTTAATTGCATCAACCGCCAAAAAACGGATCGAATTAATGCAAAGTTCTTCGAGGGACTGAGTAGTAACAACCATAAATTTTTCTCTTTGTGAACTAAAAAATACAGCAACAATTCAATTAAAGTCTAGATGGTGTCAGGTTAACCTAAAATTTGTTTCTATCTTCTCACCATAAAGGATTCGTTAACGATATTTTTTAAAAGCTAACGTCACATTGTGTCCACCAAATCCAAAGGAATTAGATAAAGCAACTTCTACGGGTAAAGCGCGACTAACGTGGGGAACGTAATCTAAATCACATTCGGGATCGGGATTTTCTAAATTAATGGTCGGTGGAACTTGATCATTAGCGATCGCCATCACGGTGGCAACGGCTTCAATTCCGCCCGAACCTCCTAAAAGATGTCCCGTCATTGATTTAGTGGAACTGACCGCAATCTTATAAGCATGACTACCAAGAGCTTTTTTAATTGCACTGGTTTCTGTCACATCGTTGGCGGGAGTACTGGTTCCATGAGCGTTAATATAACTCACGGCTTTTGGGGATAAACTAGCATCTTGTAAAGCTAATTCCATTGCACGAGTAGCACCCTGACCTCCAGGCACAGGAGAAGTCATATGATAAGCATCACAGGTCATGCCATAGCCCACCATTTCGGCATAAATTTTTGCTCCTCTGGCGATCGCGTGTTCGAGTTCTTCAAGTAACAATATTCCTGCTCCTTCTCCCATGACAAAACCATCTCGGTCTTTATCAAAGGGACGACAAGCATGGAGCGGATCATCATTGCGAAAAGAAAGGGCTTTAGCCGATGCAAAACCCGCCACAGAAATATGGGTAACAGCCGCTTCCGTACCACCACAGATCATCGCTTTGGCATAGCCGCCCTGGACTAAACGAAAGGCATCACCAATAGCATTTGATCCCGCCGCACAGGCTGTCACCGTACAAGAATTTGGGCCTCTTGCTCCCAGGTTAATGGCGGTTAATCCTGCGGCCATATTGGCAATCATCATGGGAATCATAAAAGGACTACAACGACTCGGCCCTTTTGTTAGATAGATTTCTTCTTGATCTTCCAAGACTTTAATTCCCCCAATTCCCGTGCCAATCAAAACACCAATCTGGTCTGCATTGAGGTCATTAATGACAAACTGAGCATCGGCGATCGCCTGTTGGCTGGCCACAACTCCAAATTGAGCAAAACGATCCATACGTTTGGCTTCTTTTCGTTCTAGAAATTGGGTAGGCTCAAAATCTTTGACTTCCCCTGCAAACCGACAAGCGTGCCGAGAAGCATCAAAGTGGGTAATGGGGCCAATGCCATTTTTACCTGTCAATAATCCTTGCCAATATGCTTCTAAAGTGTTGCCAATGGGAGTGATTGCCCCCAAGCCAGTGACAACAACTCGTTTTTTTTCTAAATTTGCCATGATCCTTGTTCGTAATGGGACTTACTGACCCAAAATGCAGATAGATACAAAAGTGATATAAGACATTAACACGGTGAAAGTGAGACTAAACTATTTAGTAACTTCAGCAATATGATCAACTGCTTTACCAACCGTATCGATTTGTTCGGCAACGTCATCAGGAATTTCAATATCAAACGCTTCTTCCAAAGCCATAACTAGTTCAACCGTATCAAGGGAATCGGCTCCTAAATCATTGGCAAAACTCGCTTCGGGTGTCACTTTTTCGGGGACAACATCTAATTGTTCGATAACAATTTTTTGGACTTTCTCAAAAATAGCTTGGTTCATGGATACCTTTATATAACCGCTAAAAAACCTGTATGCTTTGCAGTATAAGGGAGAAGTAGGGCGGGAATTACTACTTCGCTTAAAATAATTAATCTGAAATTGTCAGCATTTCCTATCTTATCGGAAGAGGCATACTATACGATAAATTTTCTGAAAATTTTCGCGATCACGGTTGTGATCATCAAAAAAGGTTGTCGTAATATTTCATACACTGCAAGAAATAGCTGCCTTTTAAATTCTAAGTTACTATCGCAATTTTTCTCTACTTTTAATATCTCAAGAACTTGTTATTAAATCAATCATAAAATTAATAGCTTTCGTATTTTTGTAGATTAAGAAATTTTGTGAATTCAGGTTGAAATAACATTTTAATTACACCTGTTGGCCCATTACGATGTTTAGTGATTAATACTTCTGCAATTCCGCGATCGGGAGTGTCAGGATTATAATATTCGTCTCTGTAAATCATCATAATTAAATCTGCATCTTGTTCGATTGAATTATGAACAATAATATCATTAGCAACAAAATTATGAAGGGTCGGAACCGTGAGATCAAAAACTTCTTCTGTGCCACTTTCTGTAATTGAAATGATTGAATCCCAATAAATATCGCTATGAGCTAAATTAGTTATTTTCTCAGATCTGGGTAATGCAATATGTTCGCCAATGCCAAGCTCATCTAAACGTTTCCAACCTTCAATTGTTGAAAATTTATGATTAGCAGTAGCTTTAATGGTTCTACCCAAGCGAGTTTTCAATAGATAAACTGATTTTATTCCCGTACAAAAGGCATTACTCACCAGTGCTTTTTCTAACTTCATTGTTTCTTCATTTAAACCCCAAACAAAGAAATTTGATTGATCAACTAATTCTCCAATAGGAATTTGTTTCCCGCTATCAGCTAATGTGATTAAACTATCTCCACTTAAACAACCTGATTCGCGTAAATCTGACATCATTGGTCGTTTATTTGTACGCGATTCAACGCCTCTACTTAACTGAGATAAAGCAATAACAGGCGCATTAATTTCTCTTGCTAAACCCTTTAAAGAACGGGTCATTTTTGAAATCTCTTGCACTCGATTATCACTGGCTCCTTCCATTAATTGTAAATAATCAATCAAGACTAAACCAATTTGTCCTTTTTGTTCACTTTGCAATCTTCTAACCTGCGATCGCATTTGCATCACCGAAATATTAGAAGCATCATCAATAAAAATCGGCAAACTCGATAAACTGCCGAGGGCCATACTCAGAGGTTCTAATTCATTTTGGCTGAAATGACCTGTTCTTAAACGATTGCTATCAATTCCTGCTTCACTAGCTAAAAATCGTAAAGCTAATTGTTCTTTCGACATTTCTAAACTAAAAATAGCCACAGGTAAATTATGTTTTTTAGCAATATTTGAGGCAATATTTAAACCTAACGCTGTATTGTGAACACAAATATCATTAGCGATAAAATTATGAGTTTCAGGAATCGTTAAATCATAAACTTGTTTTAAGCCAACAGATTCAATCGAGACAATTTGATCCCAATAAATATCACTATTTGCTAATTGTTGAAGAGGCAGATCCTCCAATGCCGTTGATAATTGTAATAAACGCTGTCTTGTAAAAGCTCGTTTACCAACATGAAGATTACTAGTACCAACAATGCCAGCACGTCTTCCTAAAGAAGACCAAGATTCATTACCTTTAGCTATTTCTAATTGTTGCCAAATTTCTATGGGAATAAGATCGCAATTCGTCTGGTAATTTTTAGTAGTTAATACAGATTGAATGGCAATCAGTTGCTCTTCTTTACCAAAAATACCGATTTCTTCAATAAAACTTTTAATTGAATAGGCATCCGTAATGTCTAATTGCCAAGCATTGCGGCGTGTGTCTTTATATTTTATTGACCGTTTCTTTAATCTCGCAATAATTCCAAAGCGTAAAAGAAGATGTTGAATTTGCCGAGTTAATTTTTCACTAACGCTTGCATAACCTAACTGAATTTGTTGACTTTTAAGAATACTCGCCCAACCATCTGTTGCAAATAATCGATTAATAAAAAGAGCTAGTAAAGATCGTTCTAGTTGAAAAATAATATCAGGAATGGTTTTGTTGTGAGCAGTTTTGCCATCTAATCCTAGCTTTTGCAACCAATTTTTGACACTACTAATACCATTTTTCATTACCCCTTCGATTTCACACGAAAGTAAGAGATTCGGTTCAATTTCTAAAGCTTGACACAGTAAATTAAAGCTATCTTTTTCAGGAAAACAATAGCCTTTTCTCCAATTATTAATGCTGCCAAAACTAACTCCTATTTTACGAGCTAAGTCATTAATCTCTATGGATTTTGACTGAATTATATTATTAAGATTTTTTGAAAAAATATTTCTTTGTTCTGCGATAAAATCTAGATCTTTGGAAACCCGAAGCGTTGGAGTTCGAGTATTATTAGATGTTTCAATACGAACTTTAATTCCTGTAAATTCTGTAACTGATTCTTCAAAATCTTGCTGAACTCTAGGATTAATATTAGTAAAACGAGGACAACTTTCTGTGACATTTCCATCACCAATTAAATAGGCTAATACTTTGATTTGTGCAGGACTTAAAACTTCTTTCCCAAAACAAGGTAACTGACGGGGAACAGCAATCTTATCACCAACTTTTAAAGCAGAAAGAGCTTGCCAACCTGTTATCGTTAAATAAGGATGAGTCAAAGTCGTTTCTAATGAGCGTCCTAATCTTGTGGTAACACGAAAAACTGGTTTTAATCCATCGTCAACAAATGCTGAAGGCTTTGCCCAAGAAAGTTTCCAGTCTTGTTTAAGCGTTAAAATGTCTGCCTTTTGTTGCTCATAAATTTGAGAAATAGTACGAACACGACCATCAGCTAAGACAATTTCCGAATTCGCTTCACAACATTTCCCCATTGAAGGACGACCAGCTACGATTATCAGGTCAGCACGCTGTAATCCTCCTGTTATTGCATCGAGATCATAAAAGTCTGTTTCAAGGCCAGGACTCGCAGTTTTTTGATGAAGTTTTTCGAGTTCATTAAATGTATGAATCAGGGTTTCTGAAATAGAAATTAAACCTTCTTGAGGACGTTTTTGGGTAAGTCGAAATATTTTCTTTTCAGATTCATCAAATATTACATCTAGTTCTTGAGTTGTGTCATAACCTAATTCAATAATTTCATGACCTGCGCTAATTAATTGACGACGCAGATATTTATCCATTACCAAAGCGGCATAACGGTCAATATTCACTGCCGAAACTGTTCGATCAACTAATTGAGCGAGTTTTCCCATTCCACCAACTTTTTCTAATAAATGATGGTCTTGTAATGCACTCGTGACAGTCATTAAATCCGTTGGTTTACCTTGGGCATGGAGTTTTAAAGCTGCTTCATAAATGTCTCGATGGGTTTTAACATAAAAAGCATCAGCTACTATAAAATCGACTACTCGTCCTATTGCTTCTGGATCAAGTAAAATTCCTCCTAAAATAGATTCTTCAGCTTCAATATTTTGGGGTGGAAGAGAATTAGATGCTAACATTTATGTTTTAATGAATAATATTTTTGTGAAATAAAAAACTATTTTCAGTAATTTTTATAATAAATAATAAACTGAGTTTGTTAATTAATTTTAATCTAATTTAATGAGATAATTCTCTACAAATCAAGCTAATTTATAAGTTTATTGATTACAATTTTTCTGTTTTAATTATCTGTAAACAAAACAAAACTTTTATCCCATTTTTTTGAGAACTATTTCTTATATTTTGCTTTACTTTTAGCAACTGAATTACATTTTTCATTTTTAAGTTTAATTGCTCAGAAAAAAAATATTGATTTAATCACAAAATCGAAATTGGGCTAATTCTATAGCCAATGCGATCGCGGCTTTCATGCTGTCGGCTTTAGCAATTCCTTGACCTGCAATATCAAAAGCAGTTCCATGATCGGGGGAAGTACGAATAAAAGGTAAACCAATCGTTGTATTAATTGCCTGATCAAATGCCAGTAATTTAACGGGAATCAAACCTTGGTCGTGATAAAGTGCCAAATAACCGTCTGCTGCCGACATATTACCCTTATTAAACCAAGCTTGACCACATTTAACCCAAAGCGTATCGGGCGGAACGGGGCCAATAATTTTGATTTTTGGATATTGCTGACGAGCTTGATCCATCCAAGGAATGAGCCATTCTTGTTCTTCTGTGCCAATTTGTCCCTGTTCGCCACTGTGGGGATTTAATCCTGCGATCGCAATTTGGGGATGAGTAATGCCAAAATCACTTTCTAAAGTCTGCACAAATAAATCTAGTTTGAGATTCATTAATTCTGGTGTAAGAGCCGATGAAACTTGGTTTAGGGGAATGTGGGTCGTTGCCAATAAAGTTCGCAATGTCCAACCTGTATGGGGCGATCGCGCAACAAAAAGCATCCCAAATTTCTGCACATTAGACCGCTCAGCTAAAACTTCTGTTTGTCCAGGAAAATCATAACCCGCCATTTTCCAAGCCGATTTAGCAATGGGAGCCGTGACAATGCCTTGAAATTTTCCTGCTAAAGTTTGGGCGATCGCAGCATCTAAATAAGCAAAACTCGCCAAGCCACTGGCCGCATTACCTTGACCTAATTGAATTTGAGCCTCAGTCTTTTTGTCTAAACTAATTTCTAAGAGAGAAAAATCTTCAGGATTAGCGACAATTTGCCCCTGTTTTTTCAGGTTAAAATAAGTTTGCTCTAATAGCGATCGCGTCCCCACAAGCGTTATTCGACAATTTTTGAGGATAAGTGGATCAGCCAATGCTTTTAAAATCACTTCTGTGCCAATGCCTGCGGGATCGCCCAAAGTGAGAGCAAGATGAGGAAGAGACGGGGAAACCACAGCAATTCTCATTTTAGAACATTTGTACTATAAAAAGTTATCGAATTTACCAATACAGTTAAGCAGGTCAACGATAGAATAGGGGTTTCAGGTATTGCAAAGCGATAGATTCATGAGAATCATTCTCATAATGAGAATTGCTGGGGAAACCATTGCCATATTTAAAAAGCCTAGTTGTTCTACAATAATAAGGGTTATCCTTCCATAGTTAGCAATCAAATAACAAATGAAAGATAATCATTACTATTTATCCAAATCTTAATTTACACCCTCAATTTGTTAAAAAAGGAGACACAAAAATGACCGCAGAAAGTATGTTATTTAACGGTGCAATTCTATTAATTGTTCTTACCTTAGTTGGTTTAGCTTGGGGATTTTTGATCATCAAATTAGAAGGTGGTGAAGAATAAGTTAATCCTAAAAGAAAAAAGAATGGAGAGACTAATTTTTCTTCATTCTCTATCTCAATATTTTAGAGAAATATTTAATTAACTAACTTTTTTTATTCAGATAAGTTCTTCTAAATATTAATTTACTTTAACATTTTTTATAGTTTTAATTTTTCACTAAATTTAGTTAATAATAGGTAAAAAATTTTCATGAAAATTGCAATAACTGGTGCGACAGGATTTGTGGGAACAGGCTTAGTCTCCAAATTAAATAATGAAAATTATTCCCTCATTATCTTGACTCGTAATCTTCAAAAAGCGCAACGTCTTTTTCCTCAATCTGCGTTTCCTAATTTAGAAATTATTCCCTATCAAGCAACCCAATCTGGAGAATGGCAACAAGCAATTTCAGGTTGTGATGCTGTTATTAATTTAGCAGGAGAAGCGATCGCCGAAAGATGGACATCCGAGCATAAAAAAGCTATTTTAGAAAGTCGAAAGTTAGGCACTCAAAAAATAGTAGAAGCAATTAGTCAAGCCGAACCCAAACCGAAAGTTTTAATTAATGCTTCGGCGATCGGTTATTACGGCTCTAGTGAAACTGAAACCTTTACTGAAAATAGCGATTCGGGGAAAGATTTTCTGGCTCAAGTCTGTCAAAATTGGGAAACAGAAGCCGAAAAAGTTAAAGATTATAATGTTCGTTTGGTGATTTTACGGTTTGGAATTGTTCTCGGAAACGGTGGAGCTTTAGCCAAAATTCTTCCTCCTTTTCAATTGTTTGCAGGTGGCCCGATTGGAAACGGTCGTCAGTGGTTTTCTTGGATTGACAGAGATGATTTAATTAACTTAATTATTTTTGCTTTAAATCAAACTAATATGGCGGGAATTTTTAATGCAACTGCTCCTAATCCTGTGCGTATGAACGAACTTTGTCAAACGTTAGGAAATGTTTTAAAACGTCCATCTTGGCTTCCCGTTCCTGATTTTGCTTTAGAACTTTTGTTGGGTGAAGCGGCTCAAGTTGTATTAGAAGGACAGCAAGTTTTACCCCAAGCAACTCAATCTATTGGTTTTGATTTTCAATATCCTCAACTCAAAAATTCATTAAAAAAAATCTTATCTACGACAGTTTAATTTAGCAGCGATTAATCAAAAAAGTTAGCTTAAACTAAATGCGATCGCCGATCATAAATTTTATAATCAACGCTTAAAAAGAAACCTTTTGTAATGCTTTTTTAATAATCTTTGAATCCGCATTCAGCAAATGAGCATTTTCACTAATATGACGCTTCCAAGCTTTAGTTCCTGATTGACCATTAAATAATGTTAATAAATGACGACTGATCGCGTGTAATTTTAATCCTTTTGTTGTCCATTCATCAATATAAGGCAACATTTTTTGAATGATTTCTGAGCGTGTCAGAGGTGAAATGTTTTCTCCATAAATGTCTCGATCAACTGTTGCTAAAAAATAGGGATTTTCGTAGGCAATTCGACCAATCATCACCGCATCAACTAATTGCAAATGTGTCTGAATTTCAGAGATTTCCCTAATTCCACCATTAATCTCAATAAAAAGTTCGGGAAAGTCAGTTTTCAACCGATAAACATCTTGATAACGTAAAGGTGGAATTGTGCGATTTTCCTTGGGACTCAGACCTTTTAACCAAGCTTTACGAGCATGAACCGTAAATCTTTGACAGCCAGCTTCAGCGACAATTCTGACAAAATTGGTCAAATCTTCGTATTTATCTTGATCGTCAATACCAATGCGATGTTTAACGCTAACAGGAATAGAAACAGCTTTTTGCATTGCCTGAATACAATTTCCCACATCCCCAGGACGAGCCATCAAACAAGCCCCAAAATGCCCATTCTGAACGCGATCGCTGGGACAACCCACATTTAAATTAATTTCGTCGTAGCCCCAATCTTCGCCAATTTTGGCACATTCAGCTAATTGTTCAGGATTATCGCCGCCTAATTGTAAAACTAACGGTTTCTCAACGAGGGAAAAATCTAATAATTTAGCGCGATCTCCATGAATAATCGCCGCAGTTGTGATCATTTCCGTATAAAGCAAAGTCCGACTGGTCATTTGTCGTAAAAAATAGCGAAAATGGCGATCAGTGTAATCCATCATCGGAGCTACACTCAAGAAATTATTCATTTATTTTTGTTAATTAAGTTGATCAATGAGAATAAAAATATAAAACAGAATCAAGTAATTGAGTTAATATTCAGGATAGAAAAAGATTTAAAATAGATGGCTCTAACTTGTTGGATTTTTGCCTCTGATTATGCCACATCATCCTCTAAACTATAGAAGTGAAGCATAATATTTTTAGAGTAAATCTGCAACAGCAAGCGGCAATTTCAGAGGAGATAAAAAAATGAGTGAACAGACTCCCTATCAAACCCTTGGATTAACAGAGGATGCTTCCTTTGAAGAAATTCAATCGATCAAAAGTCAGCTAAGCCAAAAATATCAAGGGGATAGCCGAGCAATAGAAGTCATTGAATCTGCCTATGACGCTATTTTGATGGATCGCCTAAAGTTGCGCCAAGAAGGAAAAATCAAAGTTCCCGATCGCATTCGTTTTCCTGAGCGAATAGTTGAAAACACTCCTGCCCTATCATCCCTCAAAATTTCCAGATCTCCGCTTTGGCTACAAGGTTTGATTGATACTCCCTCAACTAGGGATATTTTATTACCAGCCGGTGTTTTTGGTGCATTGACGGGGCTTAGTCTTTTAAACCCAGATAGAACGGGTTCTTCTAGTTCGCTTTTATTAGTCATTGGAGTTTTTGCGAGTATTTATTTTATTAATCGTAAAGAGAAAAAGATTGGGCGAGCTTTTTTAATAACTTTAGTTGCTCTTTTATTGGGTGTTGTATTGGGAACCGTTTTAGCAAGTCTTTTAACGACTTCAGGGCTTGCTTTCGGGTTAGCATCAGACCAAATTTCTTGTTTGTTGGTATTTACTTTGTTTTGGCTGGCCAGTAGTTTTCTACGTTAATTGAGCAAATTTAAATAATGTTTACGACTCTTTAAATTATACCAGAACTAATTTTTAAAATATTCTATTCTAAAGCAATTAAACGAGTTGTTAGGCAATAAACATTAGGCAGATCTAATTTAGTTTGCACAATAGAAAATCACTTGTTCAGAACAATATCTTTCCAAAGATTTAAAGCTATTCTTTCTAAAGATGGATAGCTAGAAAATGAGTTTTTGCTAACTTAAAGAAATAGAAAACTTAAATTTAAAAATCTCAAAAAATTGGAGAATTATTGATTATGAATACCATGATTTCGTTTGTGAAAAGCTTACACTTGTCTCGAATTCTGATTGTTTTTTTAGCAGGAGTTTTGTTGTTAATTAATACTGCTTGTACTCAGCCTTCTTCTGATCAGATTTCTTCAGAGCAGATGTATAAAACCGATAATTCTGGATACGATACAAAGAATAATGTAGTTCTTAAAGCCGTCAAAGATAGTTATCAAACTGTGCCGCCTGAAGGAGGAATGAACAATCATCGAGATACCGATCGCAGACAGAATATAAAAGCAACAGAAGCAAAAGGAAAAGAACTTGTTGATCAGGCTAAAAGTCATTTACAAGCGAGTAGTCTTAACGCAAAAGAAGCTGCTGAAAATTTGACAAATAATGATTCTATGAACAAAGTTAAAGACAAGTTTGAAGATTTTTCTAAGAATGTTACAGATTCCACTAAAGAAATAAAAAAAGGAGCCAACAAAAACTTTGAAAACCTTAAAACGAATCTCCAATCGGCTTCCGACAAGGTTTCTGATAATGTGCGTCAGGCTACTAAATAATTGAGAAATAATGAATAATACTTTAATCGAGAGAAGATTTTAGTCAGGATTTAAGCAGAGTTTAGAAGTCTTGAAAGTCTAATGTTTGATATAAAATAGAAAATTTTGTTGCACGCTAACATTCATGAGATTTTACTAAAACTTCTTGCATAATTCTAATTAAGTCACTCGTTTTAAATCACGATTTATAGATTCTAAATGTCAAATTGATGAGAAGTTTTAAATCTTTTCTTCAATTTTTTTGTCTGTGTGATTTACAACAGAAATACTCTCAACATTGACTAATAACCATGAAGATTCTCCCCTTTCTCGAAACTCTATCAAGTCTTCATTCAGATTGGGGAAACAGGTCAATGCAACCCAAAAAACAATCTTTTAGAGAAATATTAGACCAAATCGCCCAACCGACAACTGCTAATTTTTTGCAATTATTAACCTCTGCTTGTGAACATTTAGAAGCGGGAGAAACGATTTGTGAAATTGGATGTTTGGGTTGCGCAAATTTAATTAGAATTTTAGTGAATCATCCCGATCGCCTAGCTTATGGAGTAGATTTTTTTTCGACTCAAGATGAAGTTGTTGAAGAAAATATTGCAATTTTACAAGCCAATTTAGCAAATTTTGACGTTTAAGATCAGGTTTGTTTTGCACATTAAACATTGACACTCCCACCGTTAAATCAGAGATTATATCGATCTACAGCTTTCTAAAGGAAATTTTAATATTTATTATTTATGCTGAGGGTTATAAAATTAGTTAATCTGAGAAAATTTTTGATCTCTCTAATTTTTAATTATTATTCAAAGTCGCAACAACGTCCAATAATTCAGAGGGATGATAAACCAAAAAATCAGGTTCATATTTCGCTAAAATATCGGGAGAATTAAATCCCCAGCAGACAGAAATCATCCTAATATTACTTTGTTTAGCCGCATTAATATCCCTAGTTTCATCTCCGACATAAATAACTTCTTCTACTTTTAATTGATTCTCTTTAATTACTCGATTAATAATCTTATTTTTACCAAAAAGTGTTGTCCCAGAATGAATGAAGTCAAAAATATTATCTAATTCATTTTTTTCGAGAAAAGCTAACACATTTTCTTTTAAATTAGAAGTAACAATTCCAATTAAATAGCCACGTTTTTTTAAAGTTAGAAGGGTGCAACTAATCGAATCGTAGGGTTTGAGTTGAGATATTTTTTTTCCTAACTCTTTTTTGACTCGCTTCAGAATAAAAGGAATTTTTAGGGGCGGAATTGCAGATTCTTTAATAATTTCTAGTGAGCTTAAATTTTTCAGTTTTTCTAATTGAATATTATCAATACGAGGATAACTAAATTCATCAGCCAAATCATTAACAATCTCTAAAAACGCATCATGGGTATTGGCAATTGTGCCGTCAAAATCGAATAAAATTGCTTTAATTGTCATTGGAATTTAAATATTAATCAGGTTTAAAAGAATTAGAATAACTTCAAGTAGAAACAATAAAGAAAAGCGAAAACAGAGGATGCTAGTTTTTATTCTAGTACCTGATTAATTTTTAGTATGATAAAGATGACTGAAATTCTTTTATATACCTAGATTAGCACGGGCGTTCCGTCGCAACATAGTCGGTTTAATTCTGCGTAGGGCTGAAGCTGGAAAATGTTGTTCCCATTCAATATCAGTGATTTTAGCTAAATCTGTTAATTTTGGGTCAATATTGCCAGCATAGGGCTGAAAATCTGAAATATCTGTTTCTTGAGCAAAACGTTGATTCCAAGGACAAACATCCTGACAAATATCACAACCAGCGACCCATCCTTGCAAATTAGATTTAATATTTTGGGGGAGAGTTTCAGTCCGATTTTCAATTGTGTGGTAGGCAATACAGCGATCGCTATTAATCACAAAAGGTTGAGTAATGGCATTTGTCGGACAAGCATCCAGGCAACGAGTACAAGTTCCGCAATGTTCCGTATGAGGGCGATCAGGAGTCAGAGAAGTATTAATTAACACTTCACCCAAAAAAATCCAACTGCCATATTGACGGCTGATCAAATTTCCATTTTTGCCAATCCATCCTAAGCCGCTACGTTGCGCCCAGACTTTATCTTGAATGGGCCCTGTGTCTGCATAATGACGAGTTTTAATACTTTCATCCAGACTTTCTAGCCATTGTCTGAAAACTTTTAAACGCTTTTCCATAACTTTGTGATAATCTCGTCCCCAACCATATCGGGCAATTTTGGCGTATTCTTTACCTTCAGGGCGTTGGTGTGGCGTGTAATAGTTGAGGGCAACAGAAATAACAGATTGCACTTCTGGAAAACAAGCACGAATATCAAATCTTTTAGGATTATTCATCCACTGCATATTGGCTTGATAACCCAGATCTAACCAAGTTTTAAGATGTTCTACTGCTAGATCAGTTTCTTCTTGGGCGATCGCGGCAATTCCTACTAAATGAAAACCCAATTCAATTGCTTTTTGCTTCACCTGTTCGCTCTTAATTATCATAATTTTGTTCAATTTATGTGATGAATAATATAAAAACGCCATCATCCATTGCAAGATATTAATTTTATCAACTCAAAGATTAATATAACAAAAAAAATGGAGCTATTAAAAACTCCACCGAAATATTTCTAACTCTAAGATAGGCTTGATAATAAAGCACTAATTTAGAATTTTTGTGTTAACGTTACACTTCATCTGGTTTAGCAACAGTTGGCTCGCCTTCAAAGGGTTGAACACCAGTTTTGGGGTATTCATCAGTTGAAGGGCCAAAGATTCGAGTAAAAGCCTCGGTGAAATATTGCATCATATCCCGTAACATTTTATTAATATTCATAGTCACTTCTCTCCTGAAAAGTTTATCCGATAGCTTAATAATTTTGTCTGATAATTTTAGCTGAAGAAGAAAAATTTATTTTCCTCATATCCTTATTCTATCTAGTTTTATTTACGAGTTACAAAAGCCACTAACAATCGTAATAATTGTTGAATATTTTGAGTAAAAATTTGTTCTTCGCTACTTTTTGTAACGTTTTATTTTACAAAGTTAAATTTCTTTTCAGTCTTCTATCAATTACAATCAAACGATGGTTTTTATGATGATTACTAACCTGATTTGCCCTGTAAAGCGCGATCGCCAAAAAAGAAATTAATCAATTGGAGTAACAAATAATAAAAAGGCAAAACTGATTAGGAATTAAAAATCTTCTCCTAGCAAGTTTTCCGTAAGTTTCCCTCTATTTCCCTAGCTTTTACTCTCCTTGTCTGACAAGAAATATGATCTGAATCTAGAGAATCTCACAAAATTTAAGGTTTTCTTTGTAATTGGAAGTCCAAAAACTATGTATAGTGTATCAACCAGTAAATATTTAACTCCACAAAGTTAAAAACTTAATTGATCAATGCAATTGATTAAAATCAAAATCAAGCTTTGGATAATTGTTTTTCTGGATCTGTTTTAAATCTCCTAGATTTTTTTAGAAAGCTAAAAACAGAAGTATTTCAGTGTTTCAAGTGTTTTCAATAAACTCTCAGCACATTTAATTTTACTTACTCTTTTAATCAATATTTTATAGTTTGATTACTGTTCACAAATTCTTCACAAAATTAAGTTATACAGATAAAAACCATTTAAATTCTCTTTTTTACTAAACCATATTCTTTTGATCCACAAAATATCCATTTCAGGATAAATAAACTTAAACTCTGAATTTTTTCGGTTTTATAAAATATCTTGATGACACCATTTCACAAATAGACTATTGAAAAACCGCCTATTTTTCCACTTATTAATCAAAACTTTAACTCAAAATGAAAACTACAAAACAGGATGAAATAAAAATAATGTTAGGCACAAAATATTATGGACTTTCTACTTTCTTACGAGAAGAACTAGCTTTATCTCAAGACTCTTTAGCGATCGCCGAACGCTCAGTCGAACAAAATCATGGTTCCTTGCCGATCGTGCTTTGGCAATATGGTTTAATTAATATCAATGAACTAGACCGTATTTATGATTGGTTAGATGAAAGTTAAAGGAAAAAAAGATAGCAAGTCACATCCCAACATCGCTATCTTCTTTTTTTATTGGGTTTTATTAAATTTTATTGAGGAGGTGTCGTTCCTCGGAAACGGTTATATAAAGAACCTTTTGGCGGAGAATTTTCCTCGTTTGGCGGTGCAGGATTTTGTGAAGGCGATTGATTATTGATGGGTGGAGCGATCGCAGGAGGAGTTGCAGTGGGTGAAGAAGTAGGATTGGGTTGACTAACAGGAGAGGGAGTTGGAGTAGGCGATTTTTGTGGGGTAGCAGGTGCGGGAGTATCAAAACCCAACAAAAACTGACTATCAGGAAAATAATTAATCAAGGGTTCAGGATTAGGATTATTGAGCCATTGTTGACGACTCATATTAACTGAAAGCACAGGAGCCACATTGCCATTATTTTCACCAATCACCACAATTCTCACTTGATTTAGAGAAGAATTCTGGCTAAAGTTATTTCCCAAGCGTGTTGTCACCAAATTCGTGGCACGTTGAACAAAACTTAAATAGGTTTCATTAGCTTCACGAGAAAGAGTGAGAGGAATTTGGGGAATTTGGGCTATTACTTTTGGTTGATTGAGCAAACCCAGACTGAGCCATCCTGTACTAATCACAGTCAAGCTAGTTAAAAAGCCAAAAGAAAGAATTTTAGGATTAAAAAAGAGAAAGTTAAGTTTCTTTTTCATGAGATTACTAAAAATAGTTGGAAATTGAAAAATTAAATAATATAGCCAAGTTTTGAAAAAATGCGATCGCAGAATGAACAATTCTAAATAAATAAGATCATTAATTAATTCCCATACTTCGCGCAATGATGTTTAATAAATCCAGCCCTGCCCGAACTGGGACTAGACACAAAGCCGTGTAAATAAAAATATTTCATGGATTAATTCCCAAAGCTTTAAGCGTTTTTTAAATTATTGGTAGATCATCACTCTCAGGATAATCTATCTTTGAAAAATAGTATGAAAAAAATATTGCTGTAAATCAAGATGGAAACTCCCTGCCCATGATAAAAAAGACAGAGAGAATTTTTTATTTATCAACTACGCAAAGCTGAAAATACTAGAATCAGAACAGTCAGAAATTAGTTTTCCACACTCTTAAGGGCTTAATCTATTACGTCTTTACAATTCTTTTGTACTTTTCTGACCCACAACTTACTGTTAATCTTACGCTTCAGTATTGACAAAAGGTAATAGAGCAACAAGACGTGAACGTTTAACCGCAGTAGTTAAATCATGTTGTTGTTTACAGGTTAGACCAGTGATGCGACGGGGAAGAATCTTACCACGCTCGGTAATAAATTTTCTGAGCAGATCGGTATCTTTATAGTCGATGGGCTGAGTTGGAGGTAGAGGAGAAAGACGTTTACGGTAATAGTTCATAAATTTTGACGAGAATTTCTAGCAATTTTTTCTATTGAGTGAAATTAATTATTTAATTTCTTTATGGGTAATGTGCTTGTTGCAGTGGGTACAGAATTTTTTCAATTCTAGACGGGCTGTGGTATTACGACGATTTTTGGTCGTGGTATAACGAGAAACACCTGGCGATCGCTTGCTTTTGTTATTGCGACATTCGGTGCATTCCAGAGTGATAATAAGACGCGCACCTTTTCCTTTTTTAGCCATAGTAATTTTTTTTAGGACAATCTTAATTTTAGACGCAATTATTGATTATCTCATAAATAATTACTAATTGACAAATCTTTTTTGGTTAACTTTTTCTAACTTCCAGGTGGCTGTAAGGTTGTTTTAGAAACCATGCGCGTTTTTTTTCGTTCAGTTTCGGATAATTCTTCACCTGATTGTAAGCGAGTTGCATTGGTTTGCAGAATTGTCGCTCCATTTTGATCGCCTAATTGCAAAGCCGTTTTAGCTGCCGTTTGTAACATGGTTGCTGCTCCCGTGCGATCGCCCTGTTTGAGTTTGGTTTCTGCGATTTGGGTTTGTCGATATTTTGCCAATGTTAAAATTGCTTTTTGAACTTGATCGCTGGGTTGGGTTTGATAGGTTGTTTGAACTGTTGCGGTGATCGGAATTTTTTCAGAGAATAACCCTGTTGCCGACTGGGAAGGATCGTCGTAGCGCACTTGAGCAAAACCCAAAACCTGTTCTCCTGCGGGCAATTGATGAATATAAAGATTTGCTAAAATCACCCGTGCCTGGTCTGTCATCAAGTCTCCCAAGCGCAAAGCAAAACCGTTGCCTTCTGGTTGAGGAGTGATTTCAATTGTTTCAGGTTCCACTTGGGCTATGGGTTTGAGTTCTGCTAAACGAACTTGAGGACTAAATTCTAAGAATAAAGAGGCATTTGTTAGCCCTACAGTTTGCATTCGACTAAAAAGTTGACTAAAGATAGCTAAAGCTTGATCAGGCTGTTCTATATAAGATAATGATCCGTTGGCTGAATCGGCGATCGCTTCTAAAATATCCTGATTCCAGTGGGAACCAAATCCCAAGCTATTGACTGTAATATTGTAATCTGAGGCAACTTTGGCGAGTTTTAAGCAACGTTCATTATCTCCATGTTCATTTTCGCCATCGGTAAGCAAGAAAATCTGAGAAACGCGGTCTTGTTTTCCTTCAGCAGATTCTTTGATTCCCAATTTCATGCCTTCGTCGATCGCTGTTCCGCCTGATGATTCGAGTTTTTGGATGGTGCGAATAATTTTCTCGATATCCGATACGGGCTGATTGGCAATCAATACTTGAGCTTTATGATTGAAAGTAATAACCGACAGGCAATCACGAGGATTGAGAGATTTCACCAACGCGATCGCCGCTTCTTTCACCGTTGCCAAGGGACGACCAGCCATCGAGCCACTGTGATCTAGTACCAGACAAAGGTTTAGGGGTAAAGAATGATCTGATAAGCCCGCGATCGCCGAAATAGAAAGAGAAAGTTGACGCTGACTACTCGCTTGATTGGCATCCAGATGAGCATCACTGAGAGCCGCTTGTAAATTAACTTTCATACAATAAAATACTTAAAAATAAATCTAGAATTTATCCAAGTTTAACGAACAAGACTAATGGATTGCAATCTTTCTAGAACAGTAAAAATTTAGGGAATTAATGTTAATTATTTTGATAAAGATAAAAATTAAACAAGTCAAATATGCCACCCACAAAACTGCAAGTGACTCCAATGATTAATAATCCTGTAATCGGGTATCCATTCCCAAAAATGGTCAAAAATTCCACTAATTGACTTTCTCCAACTTGTCCAACAATGGCAATTAAAGGCAAAAAACTGAGGAACCAGAGTCCGAGTAATAAACCACTGACTAAAAACACGGGTAATGTAAAACTAAATAACGTTGTTAAAGCCAAAGACCTAAATAAATTAGACATATAGACACATTTCCTAATTAATGAACAATACCAAAATGAACTCTAAATTGATAGCCGATGGGCTAAACATACTGTAGATTAATCTAGCTATTTTAAACTAGGTTATTAGAAATCTTAAATCTTTATTAAAAATAAAGCAAGCTCTGATCGAGAGTTGTTACAAAAATGATTAAAACACTATCAAAAATTATGACTTTAATAACTTTAGCCTTAAAAATATATAGTTTTATGAACTTTTCTTAATTGTTGTTTACAATAAGTATAAATACTAAAGGCTTAAAAATGGCTAATAACTTGTTTGTTGTTGAAAGTATTTTCAATGTATATATTGTTACATTTAGTAAAAAGAAGGTAATTATTTGATGAAAATTCTTTTGGTTGATGATGAAATAGAATTAACAACTTCTCTTCGTCAGGTAATGCTCCATGAAGGTTATCAAATAGATGTGGCGAATAATGGTTTGCAAGGATTAGCTTTGGGGCTAGAAAGTGATTATGATTTGTTGATTCTGGATTGGATGTTACCCAATTTGTCGGGATTGGAACTTTGTAAAAAACTACGCTCAGAGGAAAAAAATATGCCCGTTTTGTTTCTGACTGCTAAAGATACTCTGGATGATCGGGTTTTGGGGCTAGATGCAGGAGCCGATGATTATTTGGTGAAACCCTTTGAACTCAGAGAATTGTTGGCTAGAGTGCGAGCTTTGTTGCGGCGTTTTTCACCTTTGGAAACCCAAGCTTTCGGCGATCGCTTAAAAGTTGCAGACTTAGAATTAGATCTAGATAATCAAATTGCCTATCGTCAAGGGCGAGTTATTAATTTATCGGAAAAAGAAGTTAAATTATTGTCTTTTTTAATGCAGCATTCTGGACAATTATTAACTCATGAACAGATTTATCAATTTCTCTGGACAGAAAACGACCAACCGAATAGTAATGTTTTGGCGGCATTGGTGCGTCTTTTACGTCGTAAAGTAGAATTTAGTGGAGAAATAACTTTAATTCATACGGTTTATGGGAGAGGCTATCGTTTTGGAGAATAAAGTTAACAAAAATCAAAAAAAACTGTATCATAAACCTAAAATTATTTAGAGAATAAATAGTTATCAATATTCTTCAAAAGTCCTAATATTAATTATTTCTAATGCTCAAATTTTCTCGTCATCTCAATAGCTGGATTCGCCCTTTAACTGTAGCTGTCATCTCTACATTAATCACGTCTATTCCCGTTAAATCCGCCGAAAAAATCTTTTTCACCTTTGCTCCTGTCCATGTTTCTATTAGAACAGCTTCCATCGAAAAATTTGCTAATCAAGGAATTGTGGATGCCAATCTTAGGTTTTATCTAGACATATTAGGAACAACCGCCGAACAAAGGGAAGAATTGCGTTTAGCTCTTAACAAAAAAGTAGAAATTGATCCTATTAAACTTTCCCTATTTTTTAATACTTCTTTAGGTAAAGATGTTCTCTCGCGGATAGGACGTTTTGTTAACATTCAGGGAGGACAAAATGGAGTTTATGCGATTAGAGGAGCCTTGATTTCTGCCGCTCTCGATCCTCAAGGATTAACGATCATCAATTTCTTGAAAAAATTACCGACTGATATGCAGATTCAGGGAGAATTGGTTTTAGAGCAGGTAAAAGCCGCTAAATTTGTTCTCGATGCAACTCAAGAAGCAATTGTCAGAATGGCTGAACTTTCCGCAACAGAAGCTAAAACCGAACCGTCTGTTGATTTTACTAAATTAATTGATCCTCGTCAGCTTGGCTCCTATGGCGTTCAACCCAAAATTACTTGGCAATTAAAAGATGCGAGTCGCAACAGAAATTTTTATGCAGACGTTTATCAACCCCAACGCTGGCGCAATGGAAAAACCCCTGTTATTGTTCTTTCTCACGGATTAGCTTCCCGCCCCGCAGATTTTGCGACTGTTGGAAAACATTTATCGTCCTACGGTTATCTCGTGATTATGCCCCAACATCCTGGCAGTGATTATCAACAAGCCCAGGATTTATTGAATGGTTTTTCCCGTGAAGTATTTTACAAGAATGAATTTCTGGATCGACCCAAAGATATTCGTTATGTTTTGGATGAATTGGAACGGCGTAATCAGGCTGAATTTTCAGGACGCTTAGATTTAACGACCGTGGGCATGATTGGCCATTCCTTTGGCGGAACAACTGCATTAATGATGGCAGGAGCAGAAATTGATTGGAATCATCTCAGGCAAGAATGTACCACTACTAACTACCCCAACACCTCTCTCTTACTCCAATGCCGCGCCCTAGATTTAGACCAAAATAACGAGTCTTTTCGGGATGAACGTATTACCTCTGTCTTTGCGATGAATCCCGTCACCAGTGCTTTATTTGGGCGAAAAGGATTAGCTAAGATTGAAATTCCCGTTGTTTTACTAGCTGGAAGTTTAGATCCCGCTGCCCCCGCCGTCTTAGAACAAGTCCGAACTTTTCCCTGGATATCTAGTGCTGACAAGTATTTAGTTTTATCTGATGGTCAAGCTCATGTAGATTTTTCCCAACTCGATCCTGGAATTTCAGATATTATTGATTCAATGGGAAATTTAACGCTTCCAAGTCCAGATTTGCTAAATACTTACCGAGATGGATTATTAGTACCATTTTTTGAGTTTTATCTCTCTCAAAATCCTGATTACAAACCCTTTATTCAGTCCTATTCTTCCTATGCTCAACATTTGAGTCAAGGTCAAGAGTTCAAAATTTATCTAATTTCTGGACGATCTAGCCAGGCATTGGTGAATGTGATCCAGCAATTTCGCTCTAATCGCTAAATTATTTAGATCATTGCTAAATTAAGATTAAACGGTAACAATGGATACTGAATCCTGAATAGCGATCGCGAGATTTTTCTTGATCGAATATTGAGGAATTTTTTCAAGAAAACTTTTCCAGACCCGATAAATCTCCTATGAATTCCACTAATTGGGATATTGATGCCGAAAAATTACCAATTAATCCTGTTACACAAACTCCTAAATCTCGGCAAGAAAATTTAGAGGATAAACTGAAATACCATTATCCCCGACATATTTCTCAAAATCAGCCCCAGCCCAGAGCGATCGCTCCTAATTCCAACATTCCAGAAAAAAAGGTTAATAGTTATACAGAAGTGGAACAACGCAATCTTTGCCCCCGCTTAAATTATTATCAGCCAGCCACGAATATTCTGACCGAAACAACAACCGCTCATCTCGCCAATATTCGTCAAAATCTAGAAAAACGAATAAAAACGGCTCAATTGACAGATAATTCAGAATTGGTAGCACTTTTAGCTGAAGAATGGCTGGAATTAGGATTAAATTCACCTAATTAATTTAAAACAAAACTAGAATTCTCTTTTTGCATTTGAGATAGATTCGTCTTAAATTACTTCAATTAACCATTTCTTCTTCGAGTTCCTTCTTCAAAGCCTCGGTCATAATCAGGCGAATTGCGGGGATTATCGTATCTTGCACCATTCATTCCGTCTTGAACGCCTCGGAAAAATTCCTGATCGGCTGGAACTGGAGCATAACGCTGTTGCTGGGCGCGTTGGTTACTATTGATGATGGCACTGGTTCCCACTCCTGCACCGACACCAAGAAAAAAGTCTCCCCAACTAGCCTGAGCAGGACGAGAAAAAAACGGTAAACTACTCAATGCGATCGCGGCGGTTAAACTAAAAGTTGTAATTCGTTTCATAATAGTTCTCAAAAATTTGAAGTTAAACAGAAAATTCCAGTATTATTTGCCCAAATTTATGGACTAGACTTAGGACGTTTTTCCAGCCAGCCTTGACTTTTGGTAGAAATAACTTTAGGTTGATTGTCAACCCACGCGAAACGAAAAGTATCAGTACCCGCAGAAATAAATTGTTGACCGTCCTCAGTTGTTAATTTTTCAGTGCTTGTCCGTGTGACGATCGCCAGTTGACCATCAGGCGTAAAACGAATGGTCTGACGTTCATTCAGAACAGCACGATCTTTCACTCGTTTAAAAGTATTTTCTAACATTATTCGGTGAGCTTCAACGCCTTCGAGATTGCGAGTAATGCTATTACCTTGAGATTCCACTGTTACCTCAGAAACGCCATAGGGAACCAAAAATTTGAGAAGTGTATTAATATCTTCTTTTTTTTCGGCTGTGCTAATAGCTTTCATGGCTTGAAGTACATTTTCTTCTGTTAATTTATTAGAAGATTGGGATAATGTTGAACTTATGGCTGGTTCAGCAGCGACAATGCGATCGGGCGAATTTAGTACACAAATACTGATTAAACTTGCAGTCAGTAAAGTCAGAGAACGAATAATTTTCATGGTTTTTTAAACAAAATAATTTTAATAATAATATTTCCCGTGACTTTCAAGGTCGATCCACCAACTGATTTTGCCACAAAAGTGGGTTTTAGATCAACAACAAATCTGGAAGCCGATAAATCTTAGCCATTCTTAAATTATAGATTTGTTACCTTATAATTTTGACAATTTATATTTTTGTGGAAACTGAAGATCAAGCAAGTTCTTAAAATCTTTTGTTGAGCAATTGAGAAATCAAAATTATTTTTATATCTTTTTTCATGAACATAATTTAAGTTTTAATGAGAATTAGTTAACATCTTTTTTTATTTTTGGTATCAATTTTTATAAAAATTTGTAACTTCTTTAAGAAAAATAGCGACTTGTAAATAAAATCAAACAATTCAAACATAATTACCGACAATTAGTTAAAATAAACGTAGTAATTAGGAGTAAATAGTAAATATCTTATGGTAAATACAACCCTAGAAAAACTCTCTGCCGACCATAAAGAAACGTCTTTCATTCTTTGGTTTGAAGAAGTTGGTATCCATGATGTGGGATTAGTAGGAGGAAAAAATTCTTCCCTTGGTGAAATGATTCAATCACTCTCTGAGAAAGGTGTAAATGTGCCAGGAGGATTTGCGACAACGGCATTTGCTTATCGTTATTTTATCTCTTCTGCGGGTATTGAAGCCAAGTTACGAGAGTTATTTTCTGACTTAAATATTGATGATTTACCCAACTTACAAAAACGAGCAAAAAAAGCACGGTCTCTCATTTTAGAAACGCCTTTTCCCAAGGATTTAAAAAATGCGATCGCGGCAGCTTATCAGGAAATGTGCCGACGTTATGGCGAAAATATCGATGTGGCAGTGCGGTCTAGTGCAACAGCAGAAGATTTACCCGAAGCCAGTTTTGCAGGACAACAGGAAACCTATCTAAATGTGCATAGAATTAAAGGCATTTTAGAAGCTTGTCATAAATGTTTCGCTTCATTGTTTACCGATCGCGCGATTTCCTACCGCCAAGAAAAAGGCTTTGATCATTTTGCTGTTGCGATTTCCGTTGGTGTGCAAAAAATGGTGCGTTCTGATTTGGCGACTTCTGGCGTTATGTTTTCTATTGATACAGAAACAGGTTTTAAAAATGCGGTCTTAATTACAGCGGCTTATGGATTAGGGGAAAATGTTGTCCAGGGTGCAGTTAATCCTGATGAATATTTTGTCTTTAAACCAACTCTTAAAACAGGTTTTAAACCCATTCTAGAAAAACGTTTGGGTAGTAAAACTCTCAAAATGGTTTACGACACGGGCGGCAATAAGCTCACCAAAAATGTCAAAGTTCCTGAACTAGAACGA
>JANNLO010000210.1:0-36092 GCA_031396835.1 Snowella sp. SOY_38_metabat_116 | reverse complement strand
CAGTCTGTTCATCTTGTCTTTGTCAATGGGGTTAAGTCTTCTATTACACTCACGCATAAACAAATTTTGATTTTGCAGTTTCTTGGTTCCTCTTCTCGGCAATATTATTTTTTGTCTTAAATAACCTGCTGAATGCGGGATAAAATGTCCGACCAAAAAGAAGTACCTGATAGCAGGGGCGGCATAGTTTATAAATGAGAAGCCGAAACATAATTAAGTTTTTGGTTGTCTGCTGTCGGGCAGTTAGTGGACGTTAAAAAAGATGCTTGTGGAGGGGAATCTGGAAGGGGTTTCAAGACACAAATGACTTAAAACTAGACAAACCCAGGGGCGCAAGAATCCCCCGTTATAATCTTTGATTTAACTGTGGGAGTGTCAAATAAATCTCTTTAAGAAGACTTAACCGCCTGGCGAACCAAATCAGCTAATTTTTCCGCACTGTCAATAATCGCTAAAGAACTCGCAGCTTCGGCCATGGATTTTAGTTTGTCGGGCGATCGCAGTAAATCCAGAACGACATTTTCTAAAATTTCTGCTGTTAGCTGTTTCTGAGGATAAATATAAGCCGCACCTGCTTCTCCAAAAACCTTGGCATTGTAGCGTTGATGATCTTCGGCGGCAAAGGGATAGGGAATTAAAATAGACGGTGTTTTTGTGACCGCTAATTCGGTTAAAGTTCCTGCTCCTGAACGACTAATCGCTAAATTGGCACGTTGCAATAAACCTGCCATGTTCTCATAAAAAGCTAAGGCTAGATAATTGGAATGACTAAACTTTTCGGCATCAGGATCATTTTTTCCTGTCAAATGCACGATATAAGCCCCTGCTTTTACCCACGCTGCTACACAAGGACGAATTTGCTGATTTACCGAAACGGCTCCCTGGGAACCACCTAATACCACAATTACGGGCATATTTTCGGGAATGGGCAAATCCAAGGATTGACTAGCTCGAAATTGCGATCGCACAGGCGTACTCACCCAAACGGTTTTAACATTCGGTAAAAATTGGGCTGTTCCCGCAAATCCTAACGCCACCGTATGACAAGAAGAGGCAAACCATTTGGTCACTTTACCTGGAATAAAATTAGCTTCATGTAAAATCACAGGAATTCCTAGCGATCGCGCCGCGACAATCGTTGGCCCCGCAATATAACCGCCCGTTGTACAAATCACCTTAATTTTATGGCTTTTTAATAACTTCCGAACCGTAAAAACAGAACTTATTAAACCCCAAAATACTTTGAATGTTTTTAATCCCAAACCGCCTTGAAAACCTTCTACTGGAATCGTAAATAAAGGATATTCCTTCGGCACCAAAGTCTGCTCAAGACGATCAGGAACCCCCAACCATTCAATCTGATAATCTGGCAACTGTTGGGCTAATGCCAGGGCCGGAAAAAGGTGTCCACCAGTGCCACTAGCCGCAATTAATAAATGAATTGGTTGAGTCATCGTCAAGCAAGATAAAATTAGTTAGTTTTTGACTTTAAAGACATAATATAACTTGTAGGGTGTTCTTCTCGAACGGCTTATGGGTCACTGGTTATTTTTTTTCTGTTACAAAAAACTATGATGCGTGCAACTTTCTTTCGTTTCTTTATCTCTAATTGTTTTAAATCAGTCAACTGGCAAATCGCTTTTCTCCTCAGTTTGGGCGTTATTTTCAACTTTTCC
The DNA here is from genome assembly GCA_031396835.1 of Snowella sp. SOY_38_metabat_116. Classification (GTDB taxonomy): domain Bacteria; phylum Cyanobacteriota; class Cyanobacteriia; order Cyanobacteriales; family Microcystaceae; genus Snowella. The sequence continues at coordinate 34,416 of JANNLO010000210.1, read as the reverse complement.
AGCAATCTTAAAGCCGAAGAACCTAGCACTGCTCCTGCTCAACTTAAAACCCTCATTGGTCAAATCGACACCGCCGCTAATCAACATAATTTTGAGCAGATTAAAAATTTCTATAGCCCTAATTTTACCAATAGCGACGGACTTGACTACAAAACGCTGGAAAAGTCGTTAAAATCTCTCTGGACGAGATATCCTGATCTGAAATACACAACGGAATTAATTTCTTGGGAAAAAGACGGAGAGAATTTGGTAACTCGCACCCAAACTCGCATCGAAGGCACGGGAAAATTACAAGAAAATCGGGCTAATTTGCAGGGAACTATTCAATCGCGCCAGACTTTTCAGGGAAATAAGCTGCTGCGTCAAGAAATTTTGAATGAAAAAATCACTTTAAAATCAGGAAAAAAACCGCCTGAAATTGACGTAAAGTTACCTGAAACAGTCCAAACTGGTCAAGAATTTGATTTTGATGTCATCCTCAAAGATCCGATGGCTGGTAATCTTTTTGCAGGAGCGGCGATGAATCAGGAAATAGACCCCGAAAATTACTTAAATCCCTCTGTTTTAGATATTGAACTTTTACAAGCGGGAGGATTATTTAAACGAGCTAAAGCACCATCTAAGCCAGAAGATCGTTGGTTGTCTGGAATTTTAATTGGCTCTGATGGCATTACTTGGGTTACGCAAAGATTACGTGTTGAAAAGTGATTTTAAGTTGTCTTTTTTGATTTTATTTTTAATGTTTTGAACGGGCGATCGCAGGAAGAAATTTAGCAAATATTATCAACATTAAGGATTCTAATAGTTTAGAAAGATGATTAATTTTATGACATTCTTTTTGATTATTAGCATTTAAGAAAACAAGTAAGTAACTAATTGCAATTAACTATAAATGTGGAATGAGAATTTTGCCCATTAACAGCCAATAATCCTGTTCCACTAATAATATTAATTAAGACTACTTACTTAAAATAACTCGTCTATTAAGGTAAATTATTCTGGGCTTCTAGTTTAGCTAAACGACTTTTTAGATCCTGATTTTCTTGCTTGATTTGGTCTATTTCTTCTCGTAATTCTTTAACCGCTTTATCTGAACCGAGATTTTTCTGAACTTTGGCGATCGCTTCTTCTGCTAAACGACGCACTCGACCATCAGGAGTTTGATCGGCCAAAAATTGTAAAAGGTTAATCGCTTTTGGAGTCTCCATTTGACCAAGGGAAATGGCAACGGCTACTTGCGTTAAAAAGAAAGATTCCTGGGCGATCGTCGCTAAACGATCCAAAATCTCAGTCAATTTATCAGGAGTTTGTCCAACAGAAATACCTCCCAAAGCGCGAATAGCACCCAATCGCAAAGGTTGAGGAACGCCCAATTTTGTATAAAACAGGATAATATCCACCGCTTCTCCAGAAGTTTTAAAGTGGGCTAAACCATTGATTGCTCCACAACGCACAATTTCATTCCAGCCCGATCGCTGTTCTAAAACTGTTTTTAATAACGCGATCGCCTCACTTTCTTTAGCTTTTAGATGACCTGAAATAATCGATCCTAAAGCCGATGCCGCCGCCGCTTCTGCATAATAACTACTTTCTCCCATTTGTAAACATTGCTTAAGCGTGGCATAACTTTCTTGAGTTTTCACTTTACTCAAATTGCTAATAATAGCACGACGAACTTTGGGATTTTGATTGCTTAAACCTGAAATTAAAACACTATTTGCTTGGTCTAATTTTATGTTAGCTAACTGTTCTGCAACTTCTACCCGCACGCCCCAAAAAACATCTTGCATTAAGCTTTCTTTTAAGGCTTCAATGACTTCTAATCCACCTTTTTTTGCCAAGGCGATCGCGGCATAAATACGAGAAACAGGGTCAGGATCGTGTTTCAATTGGGCTTTTAGTTCAGCAACAGGATAATCTAGTTCAACGGTTTTTAAGAAATAATTTTCGGCATCAAAACTAATAAAATCAGGCTTGACTTCGAGGGGAAGATAAAAACTTTGTTCTCGTTCATAGATGCGTAAATTAAAAGTTTTAGTCTGAACTTGACCCGCTTGTAAATAATTAAAAGCAATGGGAATTTTGAGATCAAATAAATTCTTAAAATTACTTTTTTCGTCTTCCTTAACTTGGGTTTGAACAATACTTAATTTTGCTAAATTATTATCCTGATCCCAACTATAAGAAATTTTATATTCTGGATGTCCTCCGCGAAAAACATATTGATCAAATAGCCACAATAAATTAAATCCCGTTGACTTTTCAATAGCACGCAATAAGTCAATAGTTTCAACAGTTTTATGAGCGTTATCTTGCACAAAAGTATGGACAGCTTTCGTGAATAATTGCTCACCCAAAATACTGCGGATCATGTGATAAACACAGGCCCCTTTTTCATATAAATGACGGTCATATAATTCAATTGCTTCTCGATAAATATTAGTAACAATTGGACGACGATAACGAGATGAATCTTCTTCTAAATAACTACGAGCTTCTCCTAACAAATAATAGGCTGCATCTGATTTTCCATATTCTGATTCTGTCCATAAAACTTCTGAATAAGAAGCCATTCCTTCTTTAATCCAAGCGTGCGACCAATGTTTAATAACTACCAAATCTCCAAACCATTGATGGGCTAATTCATGGGCAACTAAACTTTCTGTATTACGATTATCTAAGGCGGCTCTTGCGTCTAATAAACAGCGATCAGTTAATAAAGTAGTCGAAGTATTTTCCATTCCTCCAAAGATAAAATCATCCACACAAATTTGGGCATATTTAGGGAAAGGATAGGGATAACCAAAGGTTTCAGCAAAAAACTCAATCATTTTAGGTGTTTTGTTCATACTCCTTAAACCATCTGCTTCTCGCCCTTTTTCGACATAATAAGTAACAGGAATAGCTTGATAATAATCAGTTAATTCTGCAAAATCTCCGACGGCAAGAGTCATTAAATAAGTAGGATGAATTTGCTTTTGTGACCAATGATAAATGCGTTCTGTATCTTTATCTTCCACTTGAATTAATTCGCCATTAGAAACTGCGATCAAAGATTTGGGAATTTGTACCCGAATTTCCGAAGTTGCAAGTTGTCCTGGATAGTCAAAACAAGGAAACCAAAAACGCGAATCTTCATCTTCTCCTTGAGTCCAAACTTGAACAGGTTTATTGGGATAATATTCATCAGGCTCAATAAAATATAGTCCTCTTTGCGGTTGATTAACTTGATAATGAATTTCAATTTCTGTTTGTTCTTCTGATAATGCTTGAAGCAGATTAATAATTAGTTTTTCGCCATCATAATCAAAGGGTTGACTAATAGCTTTAATTAATACTGATTTGATGCCCAAATTAACTGCATCTAAAGTTAATTGTCTAATATCAGCACGAATAGGAGTGAGAATTATTTTACAAATTCCTTGGAAAGATTTGTTGAGAAGATCGAGTTTTAGATCTAAAAAAATATGATTAACTTGTCCAAAGCGATCAGGATTATAGTGGGGTTTCGCGCCTGGTAATTCAAAGGATTTACGTTGATTATTTTCGGTATTAAAGTTAAGATCAGACATCGTAAAATATTAGTAGTTACAAAAAAATACAGTTTTATCAGTTAAAATCAAGCAGCAAAAGCAAAGATTAAATTGTAACAAACTAGAAAATTATTGAAGTTGCTAAATTTATAATCTTATTAGACTTCTTGTATAATACTAAATATATGGAAGGATTTAGTCAATGATCAAACCAAGAATCATTGTTGATAGGGGCGTTTTAGTTGCGTTCTTAACGGGAAGTGATAAATTTCATCAATAGTCAATTCAAACACTTAACTATATTTAGTAACCTATTTTAACCTGTGAACCTGTTTTAACAGAAGTTTGTTTTTTGTTACAAAAAATTTACTTGGGACAAGAAAAAGTTTTACAATTAGTTGAGCAGGGCTACCTTGAAATACCGTTTTATTTGAGTCCAGAGATTGAATCTATGATTTTAGGATTTATCGTAAACATCGAAATCAAATAATTCCTTTGATCATGCCTGACTGATAGAAATAAATTTGTGATATAAAATATTCTTCAGGGCTAAGCTGAGGGCAATTTTCTTTGGTTGCGATCATAGTTAATTGATGTTCGGTGTAGTCATTTTTTTGAAGTTAGGGATACAATCTAGTTGTTGTCTGCTCTCTTTCAAAGAATATTATGTATCAAGTTACAGTTGATTACGCAAAAAGTCACCTAGACGAGTTATGCGATCGCGGGTTGGAGTTTGGAAGAATCCTAATTCAATGAAACCTTCTGAGTTTAGGAGAAGAGAAGCGAGAAAAATAGAACGATTTTACTAAGGGAGAAAACGCGATCGCATTTATAAAATCGGCAAATTAGACTGACGAATATTAAATAAGGTGCGTTACGTTTTTTAATCACACCCTACGAGATATGCGATCGCACTAAAATCGTTGCTCTGAGAGAGTTGCAACCTTAGCGTTGTTTTTGTTAAATTAAACCCTGTCAATGACAGCTATTTACTTAAAGTTAAAGCTTATTCAATACATTAATTATTAATAATTTTAACTCTTGTAAAAAAGTCTATATAACTTAACCCAAGCAAAGATGGCCAATCAGAAGGAACACAGAACGCTACGCAGTTTTCAGATTTAAAGAAACAATCGACATCTTCTGATTTCAATAAAGTTTGATAATGTTTATCACTAGAGTATTCACCATTGTATAAAATACGTTTTACGTCATCAATTTTAATTTCTGGCTTGTTTGGGAACCCTTTAGAGTTTTCGTTTTTGTAATAATTATCTAACTTTTTTATATTGTCTTCTGAAAGTTAAGTTCGATACAAAAATAGAAGATGTCCCGTATAAGCTTGAATTATGATCTTGGATTTTTTTCATTCCTACGAAATAGCATAGCCTTTCAATTTTCTTCCATCTTTCGTTATTATCAAAAACAACAATCGAATAAATTGCATTATTTTTTACATATTCTTTTAAGATTTTTATAAATTTCCTTAACTCCTCTTGTTTGACTAGCCTAGTTGTATAAGGTAATTCAAGATAAGTCATATGGGTTCCATAACTTGGATCTGACTGTTGCCGTCGCTTTGCTTCACCCATATTTTTATGACGTAGAATTTATGGAATAAACTGAATGACAACTATATCATATAACTTCGCTAACCTGTGCCTCTCAGTAAAAACATTTACCGAATCACCGCGCTGAAAAAGACTGACCACTTATCGCACCTCTTGCCCTTGAAGTGCGATCGCCGCTTTCGTAGGGTTTGTTAATGAAATGTAACACGCCTTTTTAATTGTCCATAACGTGATTTATTTTTGTTGGGTTGCATTTTTTACTGCGATCGCGGTTTTTAAGAAGTTTAAATCTGCTATTACAAAACACAAAAAAAATCCTCCCAAAATAAAAAAATTAAGGAAGGAAAAAGTTTTTCTATTAACATTAAACCTAATAAGTTTCAACGTGCCAACGATGTTCCTTTTTCATTTGTTTTTGATAATCAGACCACTTGACTCCATTTTGTTCAGCCGTGCCAACCATGGCTTCATCAATGCCCGATTCCATTCCCTTCAGTCCACACATATAAGTATGAGTGTCAGGAGATTGCATCAAATTCCACAATTCTTCAGCGTGTTCAGCAACTCGGTGTTGAATATACATCCGACCGCCTTCGGGATTTTTTTGCTCACGGCTAATGGCATAAGTTAAACGGAAATTATCGGGAAATTCCGCCGCTAATTTTTCCAAGTCATCTTTATAGAGAATATTTTCAGAAGTAGGAATCCCGAAAATTAACCAAGCTAGACCTTTAAATTTATAATCTTCGTGTTGTTCCTTAAACATCCGCCATAAATAAGCACGGAAAGGTGCAATGCCTGTTCCTGTTGCCATCATGATCACCGTTGCATCCTCTTCAGGTGGCAAGAGCATTTCCTTTCCGACTGGGCCAGTAATTTTTAGCTCATCACCAATTTTAATATTGCAGAGGAAACTAGAGCAAACACCATAAACCTTTTCACCAGTTTTAGGGTCATCGTATTCTAGTTGGCGCACACAAAGAGAAACAGTTTTATCATCACTAAAATCGCCATGACGGGTAGAAGCAATGGAATATAATCTCAATTTTTGAGGTTTACCTTTGTCATCAATACCAGGAGGAATAATTCCAATACTTTGTCCTTCAATGTAATGCAAATCGCCGCCAGAAAGGTCAAAGGTTAAATGTTGGACAATCCCAATACCACCTTCAGCGACTAGGGGATAATTTTCAACACATTTACCAATAAAAGGACTATTGGGACGATAAATATTTACAGGAACATTTTCATGTTTTGGTTTGGCTTTCGCTTGCGTCATCTTTTTTGGGGGTGAGGTTTCCAGGCTTTGGGGTTGCTCTGTAATCACCGCAGAAACAGAAGAACTCGGCTGGGAAGCAAATTTGATTGAAGGTAAAGGGGTGTCGCTCTCTAGAGGTTGAATGCTAATAATCTGACCGCCCATACGAGTAATACGACGCATTTCTTCATTCATACGCTTTAAAGGAACCGTTATAAAAACGCTACCACTACGGCGGATGGGATAATCGAGACTATCGTTCGTTGTATTTTGACTCAGACCGACGACTTCATAGACAAATAAACGATTGCCAGAATCGCTTTGACCTGAGAGCGTTTTTACAAAATTGAAACCAGACATTCTTGAATTCCTTCCTACTTGCAATTAAATTACTGACAGTATTATTTAGCCTACCATTGGAAGGCAATTGGTATAGTAGGAAGGGCGATCACCAGCAACCCCAAAGTTTTTTTGAAGATACCAGGATTTCTTAGGCAAAACTGTCAAGCTCGCATCATTTCTCTGGACGTATTGTCTCTCTGGTCTCTTGGAAAAATGCTTTTTAAAATTTGTAGAAGGGAATACAGTTCTGATAGAATCAAGAGTTAGTATCTAGAATTTAGTTAGACCTTACTTTGGTATTGCGGGTAAGAAATTCCGCCGCGATCGCTTTTTAAGAAATTCCTTAAAAATTCGAAAATCTGTGGAAAATTTGACTAAAGACCACTAATCCCATCGTTTTTGGGTCAGCTATTTTCTTAACGAGAAAGCTGGTTGGCAATTAAAACTAAGTTAACAATTTTGTATTTATAGAGGAAATTTATGACCACTCAGCCTGACCGCGTGGTTCTTATTGGTGTTGCTGGAGACTCTGGTTGCGGCAAATCGACTTTTTTGGGACGTTTAATCGATTTGTTTGGCGAAGAATTTATGACGGTTATCTGCTTGGATGACTATCATAGCCTTGATCGAACGGGAAGAAAAGTCGCGGGCATTACTGCACTTGATCCTAGAGCCAATAATTTTGATCTGATGTATGAGCAAGTGAAAGCACTCAAAGCAGGTCAGTCGATCATGAAACCCATTTATAACCACGAAACAGGACTGATCGATCCTCCCGAAAAGATCGAGCCGAACAAGGTGGTTGTGATCGAGGGGCTACATCCTTTGTTTGATGAGCGGGTGCGAGAGTTGATTGATTTTAGTGTTTATCTCGATATTAGTGATGAAGTTAAAGTTAATTGGAAAATTCAACGAGATATGTCGGAACGGGGGCATACTTATGCTGATGTAATTGCTTCTATTAATGCCAGAAAACCCGATTTTACTGCCTATATTGAACCCCAAAAACAATATGCTGACGTGGTAATTCAAGTGTTGCCAACGCAATTAATTGATGATAAAGAAAGTAAGTTATTGCGAGTGCGTCTTGTGCAAAAAGATGGAGTTGAATTCTTTGAACCAGCTTATCTTTTTGATGAAGGTTCTACCATTAATTGGCGGCCTTGTGGTCGTAAGTTGACCTGTACTTATCCTGGGCTAAAAATGTATTATGGCCCTGATAATTTTATGGGTAATGAAGTTTCGATCTTAGAGGTAGATGGTAAGTTTGATAATTTGGAAGAAATGATTTATGTCGAAAGTCATTTAAGTAAAACTGGCACTAAATATTATGGTGAAATGACTGAATTAATGCTCAAACATAAGGAATATCCTGGCTCAGAAAATGGTACAGGTTTATTTCAGGTTTTAGTTGGTTTAAAAATGCGTGAAGTTTATGAACAGTTAACGGCTGAAGTAAGAGTTCCTGCGATCGTGTAAACCAAAATATAAACTAAAACGCTTGATTAATCGTCTTGGATCGTGGGAGTAAATTATTCGCTCTCGCGATTTTTTTATTTAGGTTTTAAGGAAAAAATAAATTATGTTTCAATTATTACTTTTAACAATTTTTTTATTGTTTGCGACAGTGGAATTATTTCAATGGCTAAAAGGAGTGATGTTGCCGTTGCCAATTTATGTTTTAGCGGGTGCTTTTTTGGCGATCGCATCTAACTATAATCGAGGTATGAATCTATTATTTAATCAACAGAATGTTAATCCCGAAAATGCGATACAAACTGCCGTCATTATCGAACCTGAACCAATAATTCTAACAGCAAAGTCAGTAAATTCTTCTGAAGCATCCGTTAAAATGGAAGACAATCAAGTTTAAAAGAAGGAAATAATTAGGTAATTAACATTACAAAAATGTGATTTTATAGAGTTCAAATGGAAATTCCTCGTCTTCATCCTGATACTATCGAAGAAATTAAAGAACGGGTTGATATTGTTGATGTCATCTCGGAATATGTGGTATTAAAAAAAAAGGGGAAAGATTACTCTGGATTATGTCCTTTTCATGATGAAAAATCACCTAGTTTTAGCGTTAGTCCCACTAAACAAATGTATTATTGCTTTGGTTGTGGACAGGGTGGAAATACGTTTAAATTCTTAATGGAATTGGGGAAAAGATCTTTTGGAGATGTTGTTTTAGAATTAGCTAATCGTTATCAAGTTCCTATTAAAACTCTAGAACCTGAACAAAAAAAAGAACTGCAACGTCAACTTTCTCAACGGGAACAACTCTATGAAATTTTAGCTGTTACAACTGCATTTTATCAACACGTTTTATATCAACCTCAAGGAGAAAAAGCTCTTGATTATTTAAAGAAAAAAAGAGGTTTAAAAGAAGAAATTATTCAACAATTTCAATTAGGTTACTCGCCTGAAGGTTGGGAAACTTTATATCGTTATTTAGTAGAACAAAAACATTATCCCTTGGCATTAGTTGAAGAGGCTGGACTGATTAAATCCCGTAAAACTAATAATGGTTATTATGATCAATTCCGCGATCGCTTAATGATACCAATTCAAGATGTTCAAGGAAAAATAATTGGCTTTGGCAGTCGGACTTTAGGAAACGATGAACCTAAATATTTAAACTCACCTGAAACGCCTTTATTTGAGAAAGGAAAAACTCTTTTTGGTTTAAATAAAGCGAAAAATAGTATTCAAAAACGAGATCAAGCAATTGTTGTTGAAGGTTATTTTGATGTGATTGCGCTTCATGCAAACGGTTTCACTCAGGCGATCGCGGCTTTAGGGACAGCTTTTAGTGAATATCAATTAAAATTATTATTGCGTTATACGGATTCAAAACAGGTAATTTTTAATTTTGATGCAGATAAAGCGGGAACAAAAGCCACTCAACGGGCAATTAGCGAAATTGAACCTTTAATTTATAGTGGTCAAGTTAATCTGAGAGTTTTGAATTTACCTGAAGGAAAAGATGCAGATGAATTTTTAAAATCAAGTTCTGAAAATATACAAAAATATCAAGAATTAATTACAAATTCTCCGCTTTGGTTTGATTGGCAAATTCAACAACTTTTAGTCAATAAAAATCTTAAAAGAGCCGATCACTTTGAACAAATTGGGAAAGGAATGATTCAGTTATTAAATCAATTAAAAGATAGCAATAAAAGAGCTTATTATCTTCAATATTGCGCCGAAATATTAAGTCAAGGTGATACAAGATTATTATCTATTCAAGTCAACAATTTACTTAGTCAACTTAAACAAAATTCAAGAATTAGTTCCAAAAATCAGCAAAAGAAAAGTCAAAAATTTTCAAAAGTTGATGCTGGTAGTTTATTAGAAAAATCAGAAATTTTATTATTACAAATTTATCTTCATTTTCCTGAATATCGACAAGAAATTATTCAAAAATTAGAAGAAAAAGATTTGATGTTTAGCTATTCCCATCATCGCTTTTTATGGCAAAAAATTTTAGAAATTCAAGATCAAATAATTTTAGAAAATGATTCTGATAATCGTTTATTTTCTTTATTACAAGATAATTATCTGGAATTTCCTGAGCAAATAAAACAAGTACAAAATTTATTTCAGTTATCTGAAAATGCCAACGAAGATATTTTTCGGGCCTCGATGATAATTGCAGATGCGATCGCGGCTATTGAAAAAATTTCTGTCGAGCAATATTCTCGTTATTGTTTGGAAAAATGTCAAGAATTTAGTCAAATTAATGATCAAGAACGTTCACAATATTATTATCAAGAATTTCTGAAATCTAAACAAGAAATAGATAATCTAAATCAACAACGTATTGGACAAAATCCTCAATAATTTATTATAATAAAAGTCAGTTATTATATGTTTAAATTGTTCATATTATAAGTTTTATGTAAAGCGTTAATATTAAAACATGATCACATTTTCTATGAACCCAACACTCCAAGGCCTAAGCGGTAAAGAAATCCGCCAAACATTTCTCAACTTCTTTCGCGATCGCCAACACCAGATTTTGCCTAGTGCTTCTTTGATTCCCGAAGATCCGACAGTTTTATTAACAATCGCGGGAATGTTGCCCTTCAAACCTATTTTCCTTGGACAAAAAACGGCTGAATTTCCCCGTGCGACGACTTCCCAAAAATGTATCCGCACCAATGATATTGAAAATGTGGGACGCACCGCTAGACATCACACTTTTTTTGAAATGTTGGGCAACTTTAGTTTTGGAGATTATTTTAAAGAACAAGCGATCGCCTGGGCATGGGAACTTTCAACTCAAGTTTTTGGTTTACCCGCAGAAAAATTAGTAGTGAGCGTTTTTGAAGAAGATGACGAGGCTTTTGCGATTTGGCGCGATCAAATTGGCATTCCCGCCCACCGCATTCAACGCATGGGAGCCGATGATAACTTTTGGGTATCTGGGCCAACAGGGCCTTGCGGGCCTTGTTCCGAAATTTATTATGATTTCTATCCCGAATTAGGAGATAAAGATATTAATCTTGAAGATGATAGCCGTTTTATTGAGTTTTATAATCTGGTTTTCATGCAATATAATCGCGATTCAGAAGGCAAATTAACACCTTTACAAAATAAAAATATTGATACAGGAATGGGTCTAGAAAGAATGGCCCAAATTTTACAAAAAGTTCCTAATAATTATGAGACAGATCTAATTTTTCCAATTATTGAATCCGCCGCAAAAATTGCTGGTATTGACTATTTTAAATCAGACGAAAAAACCAAGATTTCTCTCAAAGTAATCGGCGATCATGTTCGTTCTGTGGTTCACATGATTACGGATAGTATTAGTGCGAGTAATATTGGGCGGGGATATATTTTACGGCGTTTAATTCGTCGAGTTGTGCGGCATGGCAGATTGATTGGTATTGAAGGAGAATTTACAACTCAAATTGCAGAAATTGCTATTCAATTATCTGAATTAGTTTATCCTCAAGTGAGAGAACGAGCCGATTTTATTAAACAGGAATTACAACGGGAAGAAACAGCCTTTCTGAAAACCTTAGAACGGGGGGAAACGCTACTTTCTTCTTATATTAAGAGTAAAAAAGATATATTTGCAATAAAGGTAATTTTTCCAATTCTAGAGGAGAAAAATCCAGAGCTATTAGAAGCCCAGAAAAGAATAAATAAATTAACACCTAAATTTGATCCAGCTTCTTCAAGCGATAAGGGTATGATTATTGAGGGTACAAAAGCCCGACAAATAGATCCTGAAGATGATTTCTGGATTACGGGAAAAGAAGCTTTTGATCTCTATGATACCTATGGTTTTCCTCTAGAATTAACCAAGGAAATTGCAGAAGAGCAAGGATTCAAGGTTGATGAATTAGGTTTCCAAGAGGAAATGAAAAAACAACAGAAACGCTTAGCACCTGAATTCGATCCAGCTTCTTTAAGCGATGGCGATATTATTATTGAAGGTACAAAAGCTCGACAAATAGATCCTAAAGATGATTTTTGGATTACAGGAAAAGAAGCTTTTGATCTCTATGATACCTATGGTTTTCCTCTAGAATTAACCAAGGAAATTGCAGAAGAGCAAGAATTTAAGGTTGATGAAATCGGCTTTCAAGAGGAGATGAAAAAACAGCAGGAACGTTCTAAAGCCGCCCATGAAACTATTGATTTAACAGTACAAGGTAGCCTTGATAAATTAGCGGAACATATTCATCCTACTGAATTTTTGGGCGATATAAAATCTCAATTAATGGCAACAGTTGAAGCGGTTTTAATAGCAGGAAATTTAGCGCAAAGTGCAGAGGCAGGAAATACTATTCAAATTGTTCTCAATCAAACACCTTTCTATGCAGAATCGGGCGGACAAATTGGCGATCGCGGTTATTTAACAGGCGATAATTTGGTCATTCGTATTGAGGATGTCAAAAAAGAATCGGGAATTTTTATTCATTTTGGTCAAGTCGAAAGAGGCACAATTGAAACAGGTCAGATTGTAACGGCAATAATTGATCGAACTTGTCGTCGTCGCGCCCAAGCAAATCACACGGCAACCCATTTATTGCAAGCGGCATTGAAGAAAATTGTCGATGATTCTATTTCTCAAGCTGGTTCATTAGTGGACTTTAATCGGTTGCGTTTTGACTTTAATTGTTCCCGTGCAATTACACAAAATGAACTCCAACAAATTGAGGATCAAATTAATAGTTGGATCGCCGAAGCTCATGATACGCAAATTGAAGTTTTAGCTATTTCTGAAGCCAAGGCAAAAGGTGCGATCGCGATGTTTGGAGAAAAGTATGGAGCCGAGGTAAGAGTGATTGATGTGCCAGGGATTTCAATGGAACTTTGTGGCGGAACTCATGTTAACAATACTGCCGAAATTGGCTTGTTTAAAATAGTATCTGAAACAGGAACTTCTGCGGGTGTGCGTCGCATTGAAGCGGTGGCTGGCCCGTCGGTTTTAGAATATCTCAATCTACGGGAAAAAGTGGTTAAAGAACTTAGCGATCGCTTTAAAGTTAAACCTGAAGAAATTCCCGAACGAGTTAACAGTTTGCAAAATGATTTAAAAAATATGCAAAAAGAATTAAATTTAGCTAAACAAGAATTAGCAATTGTTAAATCTGAGCAATTATTAAATCAAGCTGAATCGGTCGGAGAGTTTAAAATTTTAGTCGCTAATTTAGGTGAAATTGATGCTGAATCTCTCAAAATTGCCGCCGAAAGACTCCAACAAAAATTAGGAGAAGGTGCAGTTATTTTAGGCTCAATTCCCGAACTGGATAAAGTTAGTTTGGTCGCCGCTTTTAGTCCTCAAATTATTAAAGATAAACAATTGCAAGCTGATAAATTTATCGGGAATATTGCCAAAATTTGTGGCGGTGGCGGTGGTGGTCGTCCCAATTTAGCCCAAGCAGGTGGACGTGATCCCAGTAAATTAGCAGAAGCTTTGGAAAAGGCAGAAGCTCAACTGCGATCACTTTTACAGTAGCGAGAAAATAGGGAAAACTCCATATCCTAATTTGAGTATGGTGAATTCCCTCAAAAATTTACAGAGAGAAGATTCTATGTTAATCTAGATAGCACAATCAACTCTTAAAGCTGACTATTTAATATATTTAGTACATATATAGAGGCAGAAAAAATGAGTAGCATTAATATCAAAGGAGCAATAGAGAGAATCAAAGAAAAGACAACTATTTTTACCCCAATTGTTGAGGTAATCGTTAACGCAATTCAAGCGATAGACACTCAAGAAAATCTCAAGGGAGACATTAAAGTTATTGTCAAGCGTTCTGGGCAGCTTGAAGTAGATGGTTCACTACCATCAATAGAAAGTATTGAAATCATAGATAAAGGCATTGGATTTACTGATGAGAACAGGGAATCGTTTGATACTCTTTACAGTGACTATAAAATTGAGCAAGGGGGAAAAGGCTTTGGTCGTTTTACTTGCTTGAAATATTTTGATGGCTTACATATCGATAGCAACTATTTTGATGTTAAAGAAGGAATATATAAACGAAGAACATTTTCTATGGGAAAAAAGAAAGATATTATTATTGATGAAAAAATAACCCACTCTGAGTCAAAGAATACAGGAACTTCTGTGACTCTATCTTTTATAAAAAACAGAAATTCATTAAATAAGACCCTGCAACCAACAGCCAGAAGTTTAGTTGAAAAACTTTTGCCTTATTTTATTACAAAAGATTATACTTGTCCTGAAATTACATTGATGGACGAAAAGAGTGCTGATTCTATTCTTCTAAATAGTTTTACTAGAGGCCCTGCTGCAAAAATTCGGGAATTAACTTTAGATGAATCTGTTTTCTTTTTAGGGCAAGGAGAACAAGTTCATGAGTTTGAAATCAAGGTTTTTAAAATTTATTCTCCTAAAAAACAAACAAGTAAGATAAGTTTGGTTGCAGATAAACGTGAAGTTGTCGATAATCCAATTTCTAGTTATATCCCTGAATTTATAGATGAATTTTATGATAAAAAGGAAGATGGAAGTGATAATACCGAAAGAAATTATATTATCAAATCTTATGTATTTGGGAAATACTTAGATAACTATGTATCTCTTGAACGTGGAGAATTTGAATTTCCAAAAGATAGTGATATTTTATATCCAATTTCTCAATCCCAAATTGAATCTAAAGCAGCAGAAATAACGAAAAATGTTGTTTTAAATGATATTTCTACACGATTAGAAAAGAAACAAAAGCGGATTCTTTCTTATGTAGAAAATGATGCTCCTTGGCATAAAAATATTGTAAATAATATTGATTTGTCTGGATTTCCTTACAACCCCAGTGACGAAGAAATTGAAACCCGATTACAGCAAGAAAAGTTTCAACAAGAAATTAAAATAAGAAATGAACTAAATACCATATTAAAAGATGAAAATGTAAATCAGTTTAATGAGAACCTATCAGAAATTGTTGCAAAAATATCAGAATCAAGCAAAAATGATTTAATTCATTACATTACCATGCGTCGAAAGGTATTAGAACTGTTTAAAAAGAGTTTAGAAGTAAATACTAGCGGTAAATATTCATCAGAAAGTTTGTTACATGATATTATTTTTCCGAGAAAAAAAGATAGTGACACCATTCAATATTATGAACACAACTTATGGATTATAGATGAGAGATTAAACTTTTATAGTTATATTTCTTCGGATCTTCCATTAAAAAAAGGAAAGAGAATAGAAAGACCCGATTTAATTGTTTATAATCGGAGAGTTGCCTTTCGTGGCGATAACGAGAGCAGTAATCCCGTGACTATATTTGAGTTTAAAAAACCTGATAGAGATGATTTTGTTAATCCCTCGTCGAAGGAAGACCCGATCGAGCAAATTAAAAGATATGTTAATAGTATAAAAGACGGACAATTTACAACCCCAGAAGGTCGATCTATCAATATTGCGGATAATACTCCTTTTTATGGCTATGTCATTTGTGATATTTCTAAAAAAGTTGAGACATGGTTGTACAATCAAAAGAACTTTAAGAAAATGCCAGACGGAATGGGATGGTTTGATTACTTCGGCAATATAAATCTATACATAGAGGTATTAAGTTGGGAAAAACTATTAAAGGACGCAGATATGCGTAACAAGATATTTTTTCATAAATTAGGATTGTCATAAACACAGTAAATGTAAAGTGCCAATATAACTCACCTCAGATCAGCAATTCCAAAATCAAAACTTTGTGGCTCTGAGAGCCTTAAACTAAGAGGACTTTACAATTTTTATAATATTAGTTGATCGCTGAAACAACAAACAATCGTTGTGAATTTATTCTTGCTGACCTCAAATGCAATCCGAGTAAGTTAAATGAAGCTTTAGAAATGGCTCGCAATCAATTATTGCAAGCTCTAAAATAATAATTAATATAGTTACTTAATTGAATGTGAATTTGTTCTTCAATATTCTATATTTTCACTATAGATAGAATAAATAAAAATATCTCTCAGTAACTTTTATCAAAAAAATAATGTAGTCAGAAATTCATCAGAGGCGAAATGAAACCATCAGGCTGGGAGCAATTTCTTCAAGAAATTATTCATGATTATGATTTGCATGGAAAGCTGAAAGAAGTCTTTCTCGTTCGTTTTGCCTACGAAAATTGGCGTAAATCCGATTTAGAAATCTGGGAATTAGCAGAAGCCGCCAGTCACGAAACTTATAAAAAACAAATGACTCAAATTTATAGTTATTTTGCCAAAGATAAACCCAATGGTTGCCCTGAACTTGATCCTAGTAGTAAAGGCCCTGGTAAATTTCAAGTTTTGCGAGAATGGCTAAAAGATATTAAATATCAAGATTGGCAACAGACAAATACCAGTAACACACCAACTTTGCCACCATTGAATTTGAGCTTGAACCAAGCTGATTCAACTATTTATATTCCACGTCCGCCAATCGAAACAGATTGTTTTCAAGAAATTATTAAACCCGGTTCTTTGATTCGTATTAAAGCTCCAGAAAAAACAGGTAAAACGGCTTTAGTTAAATTAATTTTAAATCAAGTTAAAGCGTCAAATTATCAAACAGTTTATCTCAATTTACAAACGGCTGAAGCAGCAATGTTTGGTAGTTTAGATAAATTTTTACGCTGGTTTTGTGCCAACATTAGTCGAGAATTAGGAATAAAACCGCAACTAGATGATTATTGGGATGAAGAACTTTTTGGTAGTTTAGTAAGTTGTAAAACCTATTTTCAAAGTCATCTATTAGAGCAAATGAATCAGCCTCTGGTATTGGGTTTAGATAATTTAGATCGAGTGTTTGATTATCTAAATATTGCTCAGGATTTTTTACCAATGTTGCGTTATTGGCATGAAGAAGCGAATAATTTACCCATTTGGCAAAATCTAAGATTAATTATTGCAAATTCTAGTGAGGTTTATATTAAATTAGATGCCAATCAATCACCGTTTAATGTGGGACGACAAGTTAAATTAGCAGGATTTAATTTAGAACAAGTTAATGCCTTAGTTAGTGCCTATCAATTTTCCGAAGAAAAACAGCAACAATTACAATCTTTTTTAATAAGTTTAATTGAATTAGTGGGCGGACATCCCTATCTTGTTCGTTTAGCTTTAAAGGCTTTACAAGAATCTCAAATTTCTCCCGAAAAACTATTAACTGATGCTCCAACCCAGGGCGGAATTTATGGTTCCCATTTGCGACATTATTGGAATAATTTACAGTCTTCTCCTGAGTTGATAGCTGGGATGCAAAAAGTAGTAAAAACTGATCACAGTGTCAAATTAGAACCCGCGATCGCCTACCGTCTAGAAAGCATGGGATTAATCACTTTAATCGGAGATGAAACCCGTCCTAGTTGCCCGCTTTATCAGCAATATTTTCAAGATAATCTTTGAAATTGTTAACTATCAACTATTTAGCCATAAAGACCAAAGAAGAGCGAGACTGGGCGGGACAGCGATCGCCAATGTCTCTTTAAATAACAAAACGCGATCGCCAATTGATTGTGTTTAAAATTTTTATTAATTGCCTGAAAAAATGGCTTCTAAATCCCGATTAGCTTGAATAATACGCATGATCTCAAGTCCATCTTTTACAACACGATAAAAAATAATATGATTTTTCATTGGTAAGCCGCGTAGATAGGAACGAATTTCACGATAACTACGACCCATCATCGGAAATTGGGTTAAATATCGACACTTTTTGGTAAATTCATCTAGAAATTTTCCCCCTCTGTCAATATTATCCATTGCGAAGTAATCGATGATTTGTTCGAGATCACGGATGGCTTCTGGGGCGATGATATATGAGTTCATGGAAACTTAAATCTCACTATTTTTTTGAAGCTTGGTTCTCAGTTGGGCGATCGCACTCTCGCCATCGATTCCTTCACCTCGATCTAATTGTTGGGCGGCAATGTCAATTTTTTGACCAATTTCTTCGCTCCATTTTTGATACTGATCGCGTTTGTTTAGTAGCTCTAAGGCTTCAGCAATAATTTCATCGGGATTTGCGTAGCGTCCTGTGCTGAGTTGGGCTTCAATCAGTTTTTGATGTTCGGGTTTGAGGAGTAAATTCATAGTAAGTCAGACTTGAACTTTTTTTGATTATAGTTGTTTTTACAATTCTGTCAGCAGAAACACGATCGCCTATTTACTTTTAACCAACAAAATACGATTGCTCTAAATTGACTATAATGAGTATTATTTTCTAAAAACTTATGCACTATAGCCTTAGTAGTTCCATATTAAAACCTAACAAGGTTGAACAAGTAATAAATTTTTCCTTGTTAAATGTTCTAATTTTTCTAAATCATTAATTTTTGGAGCAAAATTCTTGATTATTTCGATTAGAGAAACTTTACTTTCATTTTGTAAAGAAGTAGCATCATTTTCAATATCTCTAGAAATACAGTTCTTTATTGATTGCCAAAGATCATCATCTACCAAATAAAATGTTGATTTTTTATCTAATAAACGTGTATTTTCTTTTCCTTTTAAGTAAGGATAAATTAACTCTTCCTGACTGTTGATTAAAAAATCAGTTTCAATTTCTTCAAATAGAATTTTTTGTAACTCTTCATCTTCATCTAAATTTATATCTTTATTTATATCTTTAAGAAGAGTTAATGTCGCCGCCATAGTAGTATTGAAATTAGACAATGGAGTAAACTCTTCATTAAATAGTTTAAATTTATAAAAATGTAAAGTAGTTCCCATAGCTATCTTCCTCGTGCATTTTGAATGTATTTGACTAAACTTGATGCCTCTTTTACAGCACTTAATTGTGATATTAAATTATCTACTGCATCACGATCATAATATCGTATATCTAATTCTGGAAACTTTTTTTTCAGATCGTCTAAAATTTTCTGTCCTTCCGAATCAATACGATTAATTGGAAAAACATAGCGAAAACCTGATGGCTGAGATCCTTTAAGTAGTTTCCCAAGATCGTTAATGGCACTTTTAAGTGTTGAATTATTTAGATAATCTCTACCAGGAGATGTTTTGCATTCATAAATATAGTTGCCTGCTCTATAATGAGGAGAACCCATACTATTTTACCTCAAGTAAAAGATTAATTTGTATCAAAGAAAATTTCTACGCCACTTTTTGAAATCTGACGTGAGGCTGAACTTCAAAGGAATTACCTAGCTTACTAGTTCTAAAATGCCCTGAAATATTAATTGCTTTAATTTTTCCTTCAAGTAATCCTCTGATTAAATCATCTGCTCTCTTAGACAAAACAACAAAGTCTGCAATTTTTGCGTTATTTGCTAAATTCCCTTCATAATCTTTTCCAGCTTCCATTCCAAATTGATTCATCAAATCTTGTAAAAAAGATTTAAAGCTTTTGTCAATAACAGTACCACGCTCAAGGTGATTAAGGTCATTCCAATCGGGTAATGCTTCTAATGCTCTTTCTAAACCATTTTTGATTCGGTCTACTGCAAATGATAACATAATTAGTCTGAATTCTATTCTCTTGTCTTTACACTAACTAAACTACTTGTATAATTTGTATAAGTCTACTGACGAGTGTAAGACATTGTGTTAGTTACACATCAGGTTTAATAGAGTTCAGTCCATGCTTAATAATAATATCAGTGAAGATTTTAATTCTGTTTCTCAGTTTTGGGATTTAGAAACCCTCTATGTTGATTTGGCTTCAGTCAAAGGAAAACATCTTACTCCCATTGAAAAGTTACATCTTCGAGGACTACTCAATGGTTGTAGTCCCTCTGATATTGCCGAAAGGCTCGATAAAAATCTAAGAGGAGTTGAAACTGATCTATGTGCAACTATTTATAAATATGTCAAATATCTTTTAGATAAAAGTAATGAAAAGCTCGAAAATTGGAGAAAAATTGCTGAGTGGCTTGATGAGTCTGGCTACAAATATAAACATCCTCAGATGCCCGTTAATCAATTACTAACAGATAAAAGTATAGTAAATATTACTAATATTAATATTGAGAATAATCATATTATTTTTCAGTTTAATTTAAAGATCCCTACGTTAGACGTTACTGATTTATCCGAAGAAAAACCTGAAATTGAGGATAATAACAATAATTGAGAATATTCATGGTTAGTTATCATACAAGATGGTGCATCTAGAATAAAAACACAAAAATATCACGAACACCACACAATACAATTATTAGAGAAAATCCAAATTATTGTGGATGCTAAAGGCAATTAATCGGCTAGATTCCTTGATCTGGAAGATTGGGAACAATCGTTAATACTTCTTGAAGATGCCAACGATATTCTTTAAGCTAAACAAGAAAATAAAAAAACAATCTCTTGGAAACAAGCCAAAACTATACTGGGTTTAAATACTTAGAAAAATGTACTAGATATTCATACAAAACTAACTTTTAAAAGGGCTTAACTCATAAGCATTTTTATCACCTTGCTGTTGATAAGCCTTAGCTAATAAATCTTGCCTAGAAATATTGACCACTCCATTAATCATATTATTAACTTCATCAAAAATACTTAACTGAACTTGAGGTTTTGGCAACAAATCCAATGATTCTAATAAACGATCTTCAAGCTGAGAATGAGAATCCAAATCTCCATGTTAGTGTCCTGAATCTGTGGATAAGATCCTTCCTAATGAATAGATTGGGTGCATTTTAAAATAGGGTCAACAGATTTGGAACATTACCCTCTATTTTGCCATAAACACCAAAGAAGAACGAGACTGGGCGGGATAGCGATCGCCTGTGACCAAAATGGCTGTCTCTAGTTCACAAAAATCTTGGGGTGAATGTAGAGAAGAATCAATGACGCGATACCATTGTTTTCCTTTAGCTAATGGGGGCAATTCAAAAAGCAAGGGCCGCCAATAGGCATTTAAAATAACGTGCAATTGTTCTTCTGCGGCTGGATGATGCAAGGTGAAAGCAAGACTATGAGAATCATAAGACCAGTCTGGTTGCCCAAAATAAACTCCATGCCAAGTGATGTGGGGATTTGGGTGATTATAGGTCATTTCGAGATATTTTTGCTTTAAAGCAGTAAGATTAATCGCACTACGGTCAATTTCTTTCCAGTCATAACTTTCGAGTTCCAGCACATCCAAAATACTTTCTTCTTGACAAATGGCCAAAGATTGGGTTAAGCGAATCAGCCCACGCACAAAATGAGTTTCATCAGTATGGCTCGCTTCTCGTTCCCAGTCAAACCAACTTAATTCATTATCCTGACAATAGGAATTATTATTGCCTTTTTGGGTACGTCGGACAGGATCGCCCATCACTAGCATCGGAGTTCCTTGGGAGAAAAAGAGGATCGTAAAAAAGTTTTTGATTTGTCGAAGACGGAGGGTATTAACCATCAAATCATCTGTTTCTCCTTCTACTCCGCAATTCCAACTCCAATTATCATTGGAACCATCTTGATTTTTTTCTCCATTAGCTTCGTTGTGTTTTTGGTTATAAGTCACGAGATCATTAATCGTAAATCCATCATGACAAGTAACAAAATTAATACTGCGATTAATATCTGTATCTTTGCGTTGATAAATATCAGGACTTCCCAAAAGGCGATCGCTCAATTTTTTGACCATGCCCTTATCTCCTCTAACAAACTGACGCACATCATCCCGAAATGGGCCATTCCATTCTGCAAACCAATCTGCCAATTCTACAAATTTACCCACACTATATAAACCGGCTGCATCCCAAGCTTCGGCAATTAATTTCGTTCCTGCTAAAATCGGGTCTGATTCGATCGCCCAGATAATATTAGCTGTTCCGCCCGCTTCTCCATGAAAAGGAATGCCATCAATATCCCGCGCAAAAACCGACGCTAAATCAAAACGAAAACCATCGACGTGCATCACCGAAACCCAATAACGCAGACAATCGAGAATTAAGCCACCGACCACTGGATGATTGGCTTTAACGCTATTACCGCAACCACTATAGTTACTATAATATTGCTTCTCTTTTTCTAAAATGTAGTACGTTTCATTATCAACGCCCCGAAAAGATAGGGTTGGCCCTTTTTCATTTCCTTCGGCTGTATGATTAAAAACAACATCCAGAATAACTTCAATTCCTGCTTTGTGTAAGGCTTTGACCATATCTCGAAATTCATCCACAGGGCCAAGGGGATCTTTGCGAGAGCTATAACCGTGATAGGGCGCGAAAAATCCAATCGTACTATAACCCCAATAATTAGTTAAACCTGGCTGAGCATCTTCGGGATCAAAATAATGAACGGGCAACAGTTCAACTGTCGTAATTCCCAACTCTTTCAAATAGGGAATTTTTTCAATTAATCCCGCATAAGTACCGCGTTTTTGGGGAGATAAACTCGAATTAGAATTTTTCGTAAAACCGCCAACGTGCAGTTCATAAATAATACTAGACGCATAGGGAATCCGCAGAGGAATATCTCCTTCCCAGTCATAACTATCGTTTTTAGAGCTAACCACAACGCCGCGTAAAGCAGAAGCACAATTATCTACCCCAAATTGCATCGCTTTTTTTCGATCATAAATTTTTTCTCCTGTGATCGCCTTGGCATAGGGATCTAATAAAACTTTGCTGCCGTCAAAACGATGACCTTTTTTTGGTTCATTGGGGCCATAAACTCGATAAGCATAAATTTGACCTTCTTTTAAGCCTTCTACCAAAAGATGCCAATAATAGAAAGTTTTGTGGCGTTTGGGGTCAAAAACAATAATCCGTGCAGGTTCAGGATCATTCGGTTCATCAAATAAAAGTAATTCGACTTTTTCGGCGTGTTTAGAAAAAAGGCTAAAATTCACACCTTCTTCAAAAACTGTTGCTCCAATAGGAGAGGTTTGGCCCAGACGAACATCATTATTCATGTTTAGCGAGGTTATCGGTAAAAGGCTAAGTCTTATTATTGCGATCTCTGCAACTTGCGTCAAATTTTAAACTGTGAAAGACTTAAGAATTGTTTTTGATCTGGAATAAAAAATGGTTCATGTTTACCTAATCGCTTAATATTAAGTTGAGAATAAATTAAGACGCAATTTAGTTCAAAATATAAAAAGTTTTTGTTCATTATCTTAATCATTAATAAAAAAAGATAATGTTTAATCTCAAATTACCAAAATTAGTCACAATTGGATTGGCGATCGCATTTTGTAAAGATAAGTGCAATTTTTTGTTGTTGAAAGAGTGATCTTAAATTTAGACGTTCTCCAATCTTTAAAAAAATAGTAGTAAAATCAAATATATATAACTCTAAGCAAACTTAACTTGTAATATCATGACGACAGCCCAAACAACTTCATCAATTTATGATTTTTCGGCTATTAGTATCGAAGGAAATCCTGTCGAGCTTAGCACTTACAAAGATAAAGTATTGTTAATTGTTAATACGGCAAGCCAATGCGGTTTTACGCCCCAATATAAAGAACTTCAGTCTCTTTATCAAAAATATGCCGAGCGTGGATTAGTCGTCTTAGGTTTTCCCTGTAATCAATTTGGGCAACAAGAACCTGGCAGCGCAACAGATATTCAAACATTTTGTGAAACTCGTTTTGGAGTCTCTTTTCCACTTTTTCAAAAAGTTGATGTCAATGGTAATAATGCCCATCCTCTATTTCAATATTTGACTAAAAAGCTACCAGGAATTTTTGGAATGGAAGCCATTAAATGGAACTTTACCAAGTTTCTGGTTGACCGCCAAGGAAATGTGGTGAAACGCTATTTTTCTATCACCAAACCCGAAAGTTTAGCAAAAGAAATTGAAGCTTTGCTCTAAAAAAATCAATGATTAATAATGTAATTACAGAATAAAAAACTCGTTAATTACATCAAGAAACTTATGATATTTTGCCTCCTGAATAACTTTTTTTAAATTAAACAGGAGGTTTTTGATCTGAATGATAAAACGATTATTGTTCTTTTTTATACAAACAAAAGCAGGGTATTATCCTAGCTCACCAATAGTATGAATATCAAGAAAACTGGTTGATCGCGATTGATGTAACGGCAATCCTCCTAAAAGAAGAACCGTATCTCCAAGACTGACAAAATTAAGCGCGAGTAAAGTTTCTTCCATTTGCTGAATTAAATCTTCTAATGCCGAATGAGTATATTCAAAGAAAACAGGACGAATTCCCCAAACTAAATTGAGACGATGGTAAGTTTCCAAGTTAGGTGTCAAGGCAACAATTGGCACACGAGGACGCTCAGCAGCAGCCATTTTGGCAGAATAACCTGTTTCGGTAAAAGCAATAATACATTGAAGATCCAAGATTTCATCAATGCGATTGAGGGCTTCAGCCAGGGCGTGGGTTTTGTCTTTTTCGCGGGGCGGATAATTGACGAATTTAGCTTCTAATTCGATGTCGATCGCAATATTAGCTAACATTTGCACAGATTGAACAGGATAATCACCCACCGCCGATTCCCCAGAAAGCATGACTGCATCGGTTCCATCCAAAATGGCATTGGCCACATCACTGGCTTCTGCACGAGTGGGACGGGGATTATGAATCATACTATCCAACATTTGGGTGGCAGTAATAACGGGAATGCCTTTTTGATTGCAGAGTTTAATTATTTGTTTTTGAATTAGAGGAACTTTTTCGGGACGTATTTCAACGCCTAAATCGCCTCGTGCGACCATGATTGCATCACATTCATTCACAATTTCTTCTAAATTGGCGACGGCTTGAGGCTTTTCGATTTTGGCTAAAACTGGAATATCGGCTCCTTTTTCGGCTAGTAATTCTTTTAATAGTTTAATATCCTCAGCTTTACGGACAAAACTTAAGGAAATAATATCAACACCTTGGGCAATGCCGAAATCTAAATCTTTTTTGTCTTTTTCGGTCATAGAAGGCAAACGCAAATTTAATGAAGGCAAATTAACACCTTTATGACTTTTGAGTAAACCTCCTGTAATAACTTCGCATTCAACTGCATTTCCGTGAATTTTCGTTACTTTTAGTTCTAATAAACCATCATCTAAAAGTATTTGGGTTCCTGCGATCGCTTCTTCGGCGACATAAGAATAATCAATGCTGACGGTGTTAGCTTCTCCTGTGTAATCTGCTAGAGGAACTAGAGTTATGGGATCGCCTACTGTTAAAACCATGCCTGAATCGGGAAGTTGGCCAACTCGAATTTTTGGCCCTTGAAGATCTTGCAAAAGTGTCAGAGGTAAATTTAATTCGCTCGAAATATCACGCAACAATTTGATCATTCGTCCGTGATCTTCATAGCTTCCATGGGAAAAATTAAGTCTAGCAACATTCATTCCTGCAAGAAGCATTTGACGGAGAACTTCGGGAGAACTACTGGCTGGGCCGATAGTAGCAACAATTTTAGTACGATGAATTAAAGGTTTCATAGAACAGTTATTTTCTCAAAAATATTAATTTAGAATAGTCGTTTTCTCAGGCAGATTTAACTTCATTTTGCAAGGTTTTGCCCTGTTCAAAATCTGTCAAATTTGTAATCGTAGTTCGAGAAATATCTTTTAAAGCATTCTCTGTAAAAAAAGCTTGATGAGCCGTAATCACAACATTAGAAAAAGATTGAAGCAATTGGAAAGTATCATCTTGAATGACGGCATCGGAAAGATCTTCAAAGAAAAGTTTATCTTCTTCTTCATAAACATCAATACCAACATAACCAATTTGACCTGATTTAATGCCTTCAATTACAGCTTTGGTATCAACTAATTTACCCCGACTTGTATTAATTAACATCACGCCCTGTTTCATT
Organism: Snowella sp. SOY_38_metabat_116; assembly: GCA_031396835.1. GTDB lineage: Bacteria > Cyanobacteriota > Cyanobacteriia > Cyanobacteriales > Microcystaceae > Snowella. Next base: position 8,483 of record JANNLO010000210.1, on the reverse strand, counting down.
TTTGCGATCGCGTTTTGATTAACAAGGTGATGAGTTTCAGGGAAAAGAGGACAATGCAAAGAAATAATATCTGAACCTTGCCAAACTTCTTCTAAAGAAACATATTTAGCATTACTAATTTTTTCAAAGTTGGGATTAGGAAAAGTATCATAACCCAAGAGCTGACAACCAAATCCTGCCATAATTTGAGCAAAGATTTGTCCGATTTTTCCTGTGCCAATAATTCCAACTGTGCGATCGCGGAGATCAAATCCTAACAATCCATCGAGAGAAAAATTGTCATCCCGAACCCGATTGTAGGCACGGTATAACTTACGATTGAGCATGAGAATTAAACCAACTGCGTGTTCTGCCACAGAATAAGGAGAATAGGCCGTCACTCGAACAACTTTAACGCCTAATTTGGCCGCCGTTTCCAGATTTACATTATTAAAACCCGTGCAACGAAGCGCGATTAATTTTGTACCTTGAGCCGCCAAAATTTCTAAAGTTTCTGTTCCCAAATCATCATTGACAAAGACACAAACCGCCGCAAATCCAATTGCTAGAGATGCTGTTTTTGCTTCCAGTCGTGTCTCAAAATAAACGAGTTCATGATTAGCTTGGGAGCCAGAATTTTCTAAATTAAGAAATTGGCGATCATAGGATTTCGTACTAAAAACAGCAACTTTCATAACTTAAAAAATTGAATGTTAGAGCTTGTAATTACAGACAGAATTTTTGTAGGGAAATAATATATTATGTCCTTACTTTATGAACAACAAAGATATAAGAAAAGTAGGGTTTTTCCAAATCCAAAAAATATTTAGACTTGGAAATAAATTCCCTACCAGATTAAGAGAAAGCCATTAATAAGGCCATTTAAAGTGAGTTAATTCAGATTTATCTGTTCCGTGTTCATAGGCATAATTACGGGCATCAATTTGGAGATTTTTAAATTTCTCCTTGGCATGAGCACCCGCTACGTGCAGTTCAGGAACACGGTCAATTACATCCATCGCCAAACTAAAGCGGTCAATCTGATTACTAATCGCCAATTCTAAGGGAGTATTGATATTGCCCTTTTCTTTGTAACCACGCACATGGAAATTATCGTGATTTGTCCGACGATAGGCTAAGCGATGAATCAACCAGGGATAACCATGAAAATTGAAAATAACAGGCTTATCAATGGTAAATAAACTGTCAAAATCCTTATCAGATAATCCATGAGGATGTTCAGTTTCAGGAACTAATTTAAACAGATCAACTACGTTAATAAAGCGAATCAACAAATCAGGAAATTCTTCGCGCAATAAAACTACTGCCGCCAGAGCTTCTTTAGTTGGAATATCACCAGCCGTCGCAAAGACCACATCGGGTTCATAGCCCTGGTCATTACTCGCCCAATCCCAAATACCTAAACCTTTGGTGCAATGTTGAATCGCCGCATCCATGTCTAAATATTGCAAGTGCAACTGTTTATCGCAGACAATCACATTGATGTAATTTTGACTTTTTAAACAATGGTTAGCAACGGACAATAGACAGTTCACATCGGGCGGTAAATAAATGCGAGTCACCGAAGGACTTTTATTAACAACTAAATCCAAAAAGCCAGGATCTTGGTGAGTGAAACCGTTATGATCTTGTCGCCAAACTGTTGAAGTAATCAACATATTGAGAGAAGAAATATCAGCCCGCCAAGGAATATGACGACAAATATCTAACCATTTCGCGTGTTGATTAAACATGGAATCAATCACATGGACAAATGATTCATAAGTAGAAAAGAATCCATGTCGTCCTGTTAGTAAATAAGCTTCTAACCAACCTTCTAAGGTATGTTCAGAAAGCATTTCCATGACTCGTCCATCAACTGCTAATTCACCACCATCGGCATCTTCTTCTAGATATTCTCCAATCCAGAATTTTTTGCTGACTTCGTAAATATCTTGCAATTTATTAGAAGTATTTTCATCGGGGCCAAAAACCCGAAAATTATTCATGTTATTGGCCATAACATCCCGTAGAAATTTTCCTAGAGGACGAGTATTTTCCGCTTCAGTTTGACCTGGATCGGGCAAAGCTAAGGCATAATCTCGAAAATCAGGCATTATTAAAGATTTCCGTAACAAACCACCATTGGCGATCGGATTTGCGCCCATACGTTTTGTGCCTGTGGGAGCTAATTCTTTGAGTTCAGGAATGAGAGTTCCGTTTTCGTCAAATAATTCTTCGGGCTTATAACTGCGAATCCAAGCTTCTAATTGCTGGAAATGTTCAGGATTTTCTTTGACACCCGCCAACGGAACTTGGTGCGATCGCCAGAAACCTTCAACTTTTTTACCATCAACATAATCGGGGCCAGTCCAGCCTTTGGGACTCCGTAAAACAATCATCGGCCAACGAGGACGGGTTGCTTTACCACTAGTGCGAGCTTCTAGTTGCGCTTTACGAATTTCTTCCACACAATGATCCAAAGTAGCGGCCATTGCTTGGTGCATACTGTCGTGATCAGAACCTTCCACGAAATAGGGCGTGTAACCATAGCCAATAAAGAGAGATTCTAGCTCTTCATGGCTAACGCGAGATAATATGGTGGGATTATTGATTTTATAACCATTGAGATGCAGAATCGGTAAAACCGCACCGTCTCGAATGGGATTAATAAATTTATTAGAATGCCAAGAAGTTGCTAGAGGCCCTGTTTCTGATTCCCCGTCTCCAACAACCGCCACACTAATTAAATCAGGATTGTCAAAAACTGTTCCAAAAGCGTGGGAAAGGCTATAACCGAGTTCACCGCCTTCATGGACAGAACCGGGCGTTTCGGGCGTACAATGGCTCCCTATTCCACCAGGAAAAGAAAATTGTTTAAAAAATCGCTTTAAACCCTCTTCATCTTCACTTTTGTCATGATAAATTTCTGAATAGGCTCCTTCTAGATAAACTGGCCCTAAAACTCCAGGCGCACCATGACCTGGCCCAGCCAAATAAATCATGCTTTGGTCATATTTTTTGATAACTCGATTCAGGTGAGTATAAATAAAAGATAAGCCAGGACTCGATCCCCAATGCCCTAAAAGACGATTTTTAATATGTTCAATTTTTAACGGTTCTTTGAGTAGAGGATTATCTTGTAAATAAATCATCCCAATGGCTAAATAATTACAAGCCCGCCAGTAGGCATGGGTTTTGCGCAATTCTTCTCCACTTAAGGGAGATCCTTTAACGGTTGCTCTGGCTTGACCAAAGGCACTAATTGCTGAAACGGGCTTCTCTAGTGCTGCGACCATAAACAATAACTCCAAGTTAAATAATTCAGTCTCTAGGTTAACGAGAAAACAAACATTTGAACAATTAAATCTTATGAGTTTCTTGCACTTTAAAGGTTAAGTAAAGATTAAGTAAATATTTAAATAAATTACCAGTTTAATAATTTTAATTTTTTCTGAAAAAAAGTATTGCAAAAATTATCATCTATATAATAATAAATACAGTTAGGTTTGAAACAATCCAAAAAAATTGAGTGCATTATTGACATTACTTGTATGCTTTAAAGAAAGCAAGTCATCAACAATATTAGGAGTATTTTCATGGCTAAAATTAAAGTTGGGATTAATGGATTTGGTAGAATTGGTCGATTAGTTTTTCGGGCGGGGTTAGAGAATCCTGACATTGAATTTGTCGGTATTAATGATTTAGTTCCTGCGGATAATATTGCTTATCTTCTTAAGTATGACTCGACCCACGGACGTTTCAAAGGAACAGTGGAAGCTAAAACAGACGGCATTTTAGTGAATGATAAATTTATTCCCTGTGTTTCGATAAGAAATCCAGAAGAGTTGCCCTGGAAAGAATTAGGAGTAGATTATGTAGTAGAAGCAACAGGATTGTTCACAACGTTTGATACAGCTTCCAAACATTTGAGCGCAGGAGCCAAACGAGTAGTTCTTTCTGCACCAACTAAAGACCCTGAAAAAGTACCAACTTATGTGATGGGTGTTAATCACGAAAAGTATAATCCTGCAACTGATTTGATTGTCTCGAATGCAAGTTGTACTACCAATTGTCTAGCACCTGTTGCCAAAGTGATTAATGATAATTTTGGGTTAGCAGAAGGTTTAATGACAACGATTCATTCCATGACAGCAACTCAACCAACTGTTGATGGCCCAAGTAAAAAAGATTGGCGGGGCGGACGAGGAGCAACTCAAAATATTATTCCTTCTTCTACTGGTGCAGCGAAGGCAGTTACTTTGGTTATTCCTGAACTTAAAGGTAAATTAACGGGGATGGCTTTTCGGATACCAACTCCTAATGTTTCTGTGGTTGACTTAACATTTAAAACGAGTAAAGCAACCAGTTATGAGGAAATTTGTGCGGCTATGAAAGCGGCTTCTGAGGGGGCAATGAAAAATATTTTAGGCTATACCGATGAAGAAGTGGTTTCGAGTGATTTTATGACTGATTCTCATTCGAGTACTTTTGATGCCAAAGCAGGAATTGGACTTAATCCTAATTTCTTTAAAATAGTTGCTTGGTATGACAATGAATGGGGTTATTCTTGTCGAATGCTTGATTTAATGTTAGCAATGGCAGCTAAAGAAAATTAAATATTTTTGTAAAATGCTAGGGCTGGGCTTAATTGTTCTGGCCTTTTTTTTGATTTTTTTCCCATTTTAAAAAGGCGATCGCTTTTCTTTATTTGTCATGAATAGTTTAGATTATTATTACCCACCGCAATAATAATTTGGCTCCTTTGATGATAAAGTATTCTTTAAATAATGGAGTTACTAAAGTATGATGAGTTAAGTTATTTCAGTGATCATGATTTTAATAAAAACTCTTTTTAAGCATTATTCTCAACCCTAAAAATTCACTCTAACTATGACCACAATTAAACTTCCCTTTGTGCGATCGCATCTTCCCAATTTATCTCTTCGATTAATGTTAGTGGGATTGATAATAACAGGAATTTTTATTTTTATTGCTCTTTTGGCTCCTGTTTTTCAAGCGATCGCCCTTTTACAAGACCCAACAGATTTATTAAATAATTTACCCTTAGAAGCACCGAATTGGAATCATTGGTTTGGAACAAATGTGCGTGGTTATGATGTTTTTTCTCGTACTTTATTTGGAACCCAAGCCGCTTTACAAGTCGTGATTTTGGCGACATCTCTTTCCGTTTTTATTGGAGTTCCTTTGGGCATGATTAGTGGTTATTTAGGAGGAAAAGTTGACAAGATTTTGCTCTTTATTATGGACACAATTTATACTTTGCCAGGCTTACTTCTTTCTATTACCCTTGCATTTATTTTAGGCAGAGGCATTTTAAATGTCGCGATCGCAGTTAGCATTACCTACATTCCCCAATATTACCGATTAGTCCGCAACCATACCACCAGCGTTAAAAACGAACTTTTTATTGAAGCCGCCAGAGCAATGGGAGCCAGTCCCAATCGAGTTTTATCTCATTATCTTTTTGCTAATGTAATTCAAAGTGTGCCTGTTCTTTTCACCTTAAATGCAGCCGATGCAATTTTAGTTTTAGGCGGTTTAGGCTTTTTAGGATTAGGTTTACCCGAAGAGATTGCGGAATGGGGACATGATCTAAAAGAAGCATTAGCTGACCTTTCAACAGGCATTTGGTGGACAACTTTTTTCCCTGGATTAGCATTAACAATAATGGTTGTCGGTTTATCTTTTATTGGTGAAGGTTTAGGTGAATTTATTAATCCGCGATCGCGTCAGAAAAATCGCAATTAAAACTCATTAAAATAATCATAAATCAAACTACTGAGTGAAGACAGCGATCGCTATAATAGCCGTGAATTTTATTTAACTTCTTACGAATAATTCTTTTTATAAATACTTCCTCTGTAATCTATTTCATAAACAAATAATTTATTTTCTATACGATTAAGCTTAAAAATTACTCTGATTTTTCCTACTCTTAATCTTAAATAACCTTTCCAATCACCTGTTAAGCTTTTTATGTCTAATTCTTGAAAAGGAATATTGTCATTATTATTTATCCCATCCACTAAAGATTTTAACTTTTATTTAATCTTTAATTGTTCTTTTGGGGATAAGTTATTTAAAAACTTAATCGCACTTTTACTGAGTTTAAGTGTCATCATTTAACCAATTAGTCATATCAACAAAATCATTTTCGTTATAATTATCAGGTATACCAAATTTTGGGGAAATTTCTTTCATTTCCTGAGCGTTAACAGAAGGAATCAAAGCTTGGATTAAGGATAAACGTTCTTCCTGTAAAACTTCTCTAACACTTTCTTTGATTAATGCTTTTAAAGTTGCTGTTTCCATTGTTTGACAATTTTAATTTAGTTTGATAGCTTTATTCTAACTTTAATTGACTTTCTGTGGCAAAAATATTAGGAAATAATGGTATTATGTTCCTACGATCGCGTCAGGAAAATCGCAATTAAAACTCAACATAAATATTTCAAACCGCGATCGCGAGTCAGTTTCCTGATCGTCGGATGAGTAAGGTAGTGGACTCTAGAGGTCAACACTTGCCTCTGGGTGAGCGTCTGACAATCAAACTCATTACAGCGATCGCGTTTTTTCTGAATCGGGAAGAGGCGATCGCAAAGATCTTACCTTTTTCCCGTATTTTTACGGTTATACAAAGATTGATTGAGTGATATTATTCTGAAATATCTTTTTTTCGGATGCCTTTATGTCTAGCTCTTCTGTTTCTAGCCTTTTGTCTGTTTATGACCAAACGAACGGGCAATACGCATTCCTTTTATATGAATGTTAAACAAACAAATTATTTATGTAACGGGACTACCCCGCGCAGGTTCTACCTTTCTCTGCCAACTGTTAGGTCACCATCCAGAAATATACTGTTCTGGACATAGTTCCCCTCTTTGTTCCACCCTAATGGGGCTACGTCATCACCTAAGCGATAGTGATTTTCTTCTGGCACAACTCGACGTTAATTTTGAACAAAGCTATCAGCGTCTTCTAAATGCCTTTCACGGTTTTATTAATGGCTGGTTTGCAGAAGCAGAGCAATCCTGGGTCGTAGATAAAAATCGCGGTTGGCTACAGCATATTGACACGGTCAGCCACCTTGATCCCCAATTTAAGATGCTAGTCTGCGTCCGTGAACTAGGGCAAGTCTATGGCTCTATCGAAGCCCAACACCAAAAAACCCTACTCCTAGATTTTCCTGATCACCTAGCCAATCTGTCTGGTTATGATCGCGCGGATAACTTCTTTGGTACTAAAGGCGTAATTGGTGGGCCACTACATTCCATTGAATCCTTACAAGATCTAGACAATCAACTCCAGCAAAACCTGTTTTATATCGTCTTTGAACACTTAATGGCTGAACCCGATGCCGTTTTATCGGAACTCTTTCTCTGGCTAGGTTTAGACCCTATTTCTATTGATTGGCAAAATCTTCAAGTCAGACCCCATGAAAGCGACAGTTATTACCGCTACAAATACCGCCATCAAACGTATTCCACTCTTAAACCTCCCAAACGCCATGTCATCCCGTCCCGCATTCAAAATCAATTAGAACAGCAATTTAGTTGGTTTTACAGCACCTTTTATCCTGGAATACCGCAAAAGGGCTTGACTTAATTGATTATCGGTTTATGCTCGTGCAATTTAATTGAAAAATCTTGTAAATATTAACTTTCATTAGGCTCATCATTATGAACTCCCTTCCTACCATTCTTCCCACTATCCAACTTTTGCTCCAAGATTTGGCTCAAGATTCTCTACGTTTCAATGACGTTTTTGAGCAGTCCTTTGGTAACGGACTCAATCAAAACTTTGCCGAAACGCTTCGTAATCAATGGACAAGCGGTAATTTTAGCCAACTCCCAGCCATTGAAATTTTGGGAAGTGGCATGAACGGAGCTTTGGGAGCCTACGCCAGCAGTACTAATACTATTTATCTAGCTCAGTTTTTAGTGGATGGAAGTCAGCCAAAACTCCTCACTTCAGTTTTACTGGAAGAAATTGGTCATAGTCTTGATGCCAAGGTAAACAGTAAAGATACTCTCGGTGATGAGGGATTTCTTTTTTCGGCGTTAGTTCAAGGCAAGACGCTCACCTTTGAGCAACAGGCTGCAACCCAAAGTGAAAATGATGCGGGGTTTATTACCGTTAAAGGTCAATCTATCGCAGTAGAAAGAGCAACTTGGACTGTCAGTACCTTCGCCGAATTGCAAAATGCTCTTACTCAATCAAAGACAAATGGCACCAGTGACATTATCAATCTCATCGCCAATATTCGGTTGACCAGTCAGTTACCCCTAATCAATGAAGATGTTTCCCTGACCATCAATGGCAACAACTTTTCGATTAGTGGGGATGCCAACAACAATGGGATAAACGATGCGGGGGATGTCAATCTCTTTTTTGTCAAAAGTGGTACGGTTACCTTCAACTATCTAACCCTGACGGGAGGACGCGCCCAAGGTACTGATGGTCGTGTTGGTACTTATAAT
>JANNLO010000208.1:0-11565 GCA_031396835.1 Snowella sp. SOY_38_metabat_116 | reverse complement strand
GCCCAAGCAGAAAAAGGCGGCGGAGCTTTAGGAGCAATCGGTTCCCATGCGTTTGATTATATTGCCTGGTTATTTGGCCCAATTAAAAGGCTCTGCGCTCACCTCAGCACGGCTATTCCCGAACGACCTGATCCCCAAAATAATAATTTACTAAAACCCGTTACTGCCGATGACACTTGTTTACTTTTATTAGAATTAGCGAAGGGAACACCAGTCCAGCTTTCGATTAGTTCTGTTGCCCATGCAGGAAGAGGACACTGGTTAGAAATTTATGGCGATCGCGGAACGCTGGTTTTAGGGAATGATAATCTCAAAGATTACGTTCATGGATTTCGTTTACTGGCCGCGCCTCAAGGTCAACCCTTAAAAGAAGTTGAAATTCCCCAGAGATTAGCCTTTCCGCAAGTTTTTAGTGATGGTCGTCTAGCTCCTTTTATTCGAGTGGTAGATCAATGGCTCGAAGGAATTGATCAAGGTAAATCTTTAGTTCCATCTCTCAAAGAAGGAGTTTATTCTCAATTATTAATGGACTTAACCCATCAATCCTACCATCAACAACAATGGGTAACTGTACCAGATTTGGATGATTTTTTAGCTTCTTGAAATTTGCTCCTATTTTATTTATAAACTTGCGATCGCCAAATCAACATTTTGACGAACAGATTGGGCAGAGGTTTGTAAAGCCATTTTTTCCACATCAGTTAGTGAAACTTCCAGAATCGATTCCACTCCTTCACAACCCACACGACAAGGAACTCCCAGAAACACATCCTTGAGTCCGTATTCACCATTAAGATAGGTTGCTGCGGGTAAAAGGCGGGATTGATCGCGTAAGATGGCTTCAATCATCACACAGGCAGAAGCAGCGGGCGCGTAATAAGCTCCTCCAGTTTTTAATAATTTGACGATTTCGGCTCCGCCATTGCGAGTTCGTTCTACCAATTGATCAATGATTTCGGTGTCTAACAGTTCCGTAATTGGTACACCTCGAACAGTGCAATAACGAGGCAACGGTAACATTAAATCTCCATGACCACCTAAAACCATCGTACTAATATCGGCAGAACAAACTCGCAATTTCATGGCAATAAAAAGTTGTAAGCGCAAAGAATCTAGGATGCCCGCCATGCCTATTACCCGTTGAGTCGGTAAACCTGTGATTTTCCAAGTTAAATAGGTCATTACGTCTAGAGGATTGGTAATAACCAGAAAAATAGCATCAGGGGAATATTTAAGGGCATTTTCGGCTGCTTTCGCCACAATTTTAGCATTAATTGCTAGTAAGTCATCTCGGCTCATGCCAGGTTTACGAGCCAGTCCAGCCGTAATCACAACAATGTTAGCTCCAGCCGTTTCTTCGTAATTATTCGTGCCAACAATTTGACTATCATGACCTTCAATTCCTTGGGCTGACATCAAATCTAAAGCAATTCCCTGGGGTAAACCTGGCACAATATCTAGCAAAACCACATCGGCAATGTTTTTTTCGATGATTCGTTGAGCTAAAGTTCGACCAACATTTCCAGCCCCGATCACGGCAACTTTAAAAGATTGACCAGAGATCGCGGAGTGTGTCAAAACATTCATAAATTTTAAAGGATGACCTTTTAATCTACCGATTGTAACTGATCAACCCGCAACCAAACGTTGGGAGTCGGCACATAAAATCGAATCAAGGCATAATCTTCCTTCAGATCCACAACTTCACCTTTACTGTCAAAAAGATAACTGGGAAAACGGCGATCGCTAGCTTTGGACTCCACACTATCCTCCAATTTTTCTCGCAACACCCGTACCAACGAACCTTTTTTAATTGTCTTAACTACCATGATTTTAAAAACCTAAGGGCGAATGATTCTTTGTTGATTGTTGCATAACTTCAAAATTTTGCAATTCTTATTTTTTAATCAGGTTTCTCGTGTCCCGTCCCCAAGTTTTCCACAAATTACCTTAGAACCGATGACTTTTTCCCCAAGTTATAACCTGCTTTTCCCCAGAAGATTATCACTGACTTTTCTATATTCTCTAGGGGTAGAGTCCATTTCTCCCATTTATCCCCAGCAGTAGTAGGTTAAAAAAGTTTGCCCGCGTTACTTGGGGAATCTCTCCGTCTCAACATTTTTTTGCGATCAATACTGAGTTCACATTAAGTTGTGTAACACAAAAAGCCTCTAAAACCCTATTCTCTCGTAGTCATAAATTTTTTTAATATATTTCCGTAATATTTCGTAGCATTGACAACGCAGCGAATTCCCGTTAAAAATAATGTTCACACCTTACACACCTCACTGCCCATGAATAATTCAGTACCAATGAAAAAAAGCGTGAGAAAGTATCTAGACTCGATTGAGGAAACTATGGACACATCCGTGAGTATTTTTGCAGAAATACCAGAAGATTTACACGAAACTCTCACCAAATATTTAGAAAGTCATCCCAACTGGGATTTAGACCGAGTATTTGCTGCATCACTGTCCCTTTTTCTGTTACAAAATGAAGGGAGCTATGGTGGACAAACTTCCACGGATTATCGTGCCTGTGCCAGAGTTTATCTAGAAACACTTTTTAAACAACCCGATTAATTTTAATCAATAACTCCTCATTTTTGAAATATTTTGAAACCTACGGATGACAGAGATAAATCTTAAACCCTTAATTATTCCCCGTTTAATCGTTGGATTGGGCAATCCCGAAGCAAAGTATAAAAAAACTCGTCATAACATAGGCTTTGAAGTCGTTGATTCCCTGGCTCATACTTGGCAGTTTAAGTTACAAGAAAATCGACGTTTTCAAGGCTTTTTTACAGAAGGTGTAGTTTTTGGTCAAAAAATTGGCCTACTTAAACCGACCACTTATATGAATCTTTCTGGTCAATCGGTTCGAGCCGTGATGGATTGGTATAAATTGTTACCTGAATCCCTACTCATTATTTATGACGACATGGATCTCGAATTAGGCCGTTTACGACTGCGATTGTCGGGTTCTGCGGGCGGACATAATGGCATGAAGTCGATTATTAGCAATCTCAATAGTCAGAATTTTCCGCGTTTGCGTTTGGGGATTGGGCGTTCCCAGGGCGACGGCGAGACTATTTCCCATGTTTTAGGTAAATTTTCGCTTGAGGATGCTGCGATTGTCGAAAAAAGCTTGGATTTGGCGGTTGAATCAGTAGAAATGGGGCTAAAAAATGGCATCGAAAAAGCCATGAGCCTTTACAATGGTCGCCCAGCCATCAGTTAGGTTAAGATTAAAGATTGTCATGTAATTTATTTCATGTAACTCAAAAATCGTTTTATTAATGAATTCGTTGGAGGAATCATTTGGAAACAAAATTTACGCTTAAGGTTCTTTGGTTGGATCAAAATGTGGCGATCGCCGTTGATCAGATTGTAGGAAAAGGAACAAGTCCGTTAACAGCTTATTTTTTCTGGCCCCGCAACGACGCTTGGCAGCAATTAAAAGATGAATTAGATGCTAAACATTGGATTGCAGAATCAAACCGCATTGATGTTCTCAATCAAGCTACAGAAGTAATTAATTATTGGCAAGATTTAAAAAATCAAAATAAATTAGTTCCGATGGCAGAAGCTCAAAGCAAGTTTCAAGAAGTTGTTTTTTGTGGCAGCAATTAAATTTTTTAGGTTATTCACTCAATTGTTCGATTTGTATTGGATAATTTGGGGCAGATTTTTTCTGTCCTTCTTTTTATTCAAACTTATTTTAAACAACTAGAAGAACCAAGTCTGTTTTTTCCTATTCGTTAATTAAAGATGCAAAATGAGATAATTCTGGTGTATCTTTAAATTTACTAAGAGCTTAGCAGTTGATTCTCTTTTTTAAGTCGTGAGGCATCTGTGACCGTTAACAAAAAATCAGGTAGAAATTCTTCTAGTTCCTCTTTTCCAAAAGCCAAACAGAAAGTTAAAAAAAAGTTTTTTGGAAATTGGCTTTGGGTTAGTTTGGGCTTGACGGCGATCGCGGGCATTTCAGCAGCAGGAGGAGCATTATTAGCCTTTTCACTAGCCTCCGTTTCTTTCAAGCAGGCGAAATTAACCCCAGCCCAAGCAGCAATTTTTGGCAAACAAGAAACTATTTCTTATCAAAACCTGAATATTCCCCAACTCAGTCGCCCCGTTAATCTGTTGGTTTTAGGCACGAAAGTTTTGACATCTGATGTTCAAAATACCCCAAAAAATAACGAAGGCTATCTTTCTTTGGTTAATTCGGTCAGTGGACTCACCGATACGATGATGCTGATTCGTTTTGATCCAACCCAAGGAAAACTATCTGTTTTGTCAATTCCCCGTGACACTCAAGCGGAAATTAAAGAGTATGGAACTAAAAAAATCAATGAAGCTAATGCCTTGGGCGGGCCATCTCTCGCCGCAGAAAGTGTTAGTCATCTTTTAGGAGATGTTCCTATTGACCGCTATCTCAGGGTTAATGTTCAAGCTGTTGAAAAATTGGTGGATGCGTTGGGCGGCGTTACGGTCTATGTTCCCAAGGACATGAAATATCAAGATGATAGTCAGCATCTCTATATCAATTTGAAAGAAGGTAAACAACATCTAGATGGTAATAAAACCCTGCAATTATTACGGTTTAGAAAAGACCAATTGGGCGATATTGGACGCATACAACGCCAACAAATGCTGACTAGAGCCATTGTCGAACAGGCCTTAAAACCCCAAACACTCTTAAAAATTCCTGATATTCTCTCGATTTTGCAAGCTTATATCGACACAAATTTAAGCACAGAGGAATTATTTGCGATCGCAGGATTAGCCGCTCAAACAAAACGCAGTGATGTACAAATGTTGATGTTACCTGGAGATTTTAGTAACAACGGTCGGCGATCAACCAGTTATTGGTTACCTGATCAAGCCAAAATTAAAGCATTAATGACGCAATATTTCGAGGTTAATCCCGATTTTAGCCAAACAAACCCAGATAGCGGCACAACTACAGAAGATCAAGGCTCTGCGCCAACCTCCTCAGATCCCATGCAATTGCGAATTGTTATTCAAGATGGAAGTAATAATTCCGCGTCTGTTCAAGCGTTGGTTCGTTCTTTAAATAAAGCTGGTTATCGAAATGTTATGGTTGCCACTAATTGGAGTGAACCGCTTAAAATAACTCGTATTGTCGCCCAAAATGGAGATGCGCTTTCTGCTGTGAATGTGCGTGCAAGTTTGGGTTTTGGAGAAGTATTGGTAGAAAGTACGGGTTACCTTCTTTCTGATGTGACGATTCAGTTGGGTGAAGATTGGCAACAAAGAGTTAAGTGAAATAACATTCCGAGTTCTGCGAATAATCCAGCAAACTAATTTCTCTTTTGTCAAATTTTGTTAACATCTATCTCAAGATTGAGGTATTCGTTAGCAAAAACTTAATTAATCAATCAAAATAACAGGGATACATAATCCGAAAATTAGTCTTAATTAATAGTGAAAAAAAGAAACTTCGATTTTTAAATTTTATCGTTAAGATTGAATTATTATGATTGTTATTAGCCCTACATTGCTTCGATGACATCCAAGCTAAAATTAACTGTTAGCCTTGTTTCACCTAATCTAATTATTTAAATTAACTATGACTTCCTACGCATCCGCCACTGCCAGATCTGAAATGAGTGAACTCCGACGACTCAAGAGTTTATTGCCGCCAGAACTCCAAAGTTGGGTAATGGTTGAAGGAACAACAGAAATTAATCCGCCCTTGCTTCGTTCTGAAGAATTGGGAAGGGATGAAATTGAGATTCAAATTGACTTGACTAAATGGGAAAATTTGGCGATTGATCAACGTAATTTGCTTTTTTGGCATGAAGTTGCTCGTGTGCAAAATGATACTATTCCCCGTGAAGGTTGGGAAATGGCTGCTTTAGCTATCGGTTTGGGCGGCGCGGTGGGAGAATTATGGGTTCAAGATGGACTTTTGCTGTTGTTGGCCATGTCGTTATGCGGTATTTCGGGTTATCGGCTCTGGCAAAAAAATAATGGCGATAAAAAACTCAAGGAAGCGATCGAAGCGGATGAAAAAGCGATCGCCTTAGCCACTCGTTTTGGTTATACTTTGCCCAACGCTTATAAAAGTATGGGAAGTGCTTTTAAAACTCTGATTGAACAAAATCCCAATCGTCGTCAGCGCAAATATTACGAATCCAGATTACAAGCTTTAAGACAAAGTGCGAGTAAAGCTAAAGCCAAAACTAAGCAGCCCGTGCAATAAAAAAGTTCAAAATTTTGCTTATTAAATAAATTATAAATTGTTCAGAATTGTCATGAATAATAACACGTCAAATGTCAAATTTAGACTTTTCTATCACAATGAATAATGGATCTGCTACCATCTCTATTCCCAAACGATTATCAATTTTAGAAGCGATTAGTTTTAAGGAATATTGTTGTGACCTAATTGAGGAAGAGGAAAGTTTAAAAGAAGTTATTTTGGACTTCGATAAAACCCAGTTTATTGACAGTAGTGGTATTGGATCACTTGTTCATATTTTTAAAATAACTCAAGCGAAAAAAGTCAAGCTAATTCTTTTAAAAGTTAATCCTACGATTATGTCGGTGTTGTCTATGACAGGACTAGACCAAGTTTTTATTATTATTTCAAATGTAGATGATAAGCCCGTTGAATTGCAGTCTAATTTACTGTTATCTTTCTCTCAATCTCATCCTAAAACTCACCCATCTATTTCGTCTGCGCTAAAACGCTCGCTAGATATTGTGGGTAGTGTTGTCGGTTTAGTCATTACTGGTGTTGTATTTATTCCGATCGCGATCGCCATTCAATTAGATGATCCAGGCCCCATTTTTTTTCAACAAATTCGTTATGGATGGTTAGGCAAACATTTTAAAATGATCAAATTTCGTTCCATGTGTATTAATGCAGAAGCGTTAAAATATCAAGTTACTAATGAAGTAGAAGGCGCGTTTTTTAAAAATAAAAATGATCCTCGCATTACTAAAGTCGGAAAATTCCTACGTCGAACCAGTTTAGACGAATTGCCCCAGTTTTGGAATGTCTTAAAAGGAGAAATGAGCTTAGTCGGAACCCGCCCGCCAACTCCAGATGAAGTGGAAAATTATGAAGTTCCTAATTGGCAACGTTTAGATGTCAAACCTGGCATGACGGGTGAATGGCAAGTTAACGGGAGATCTGGTATTAAAAGCTTTGAAGATGTCATCAAGCTCGATTTACGTTATCAAGAAAATTGGAGTCATTGGTATGATCTTCAACTAATTTTTAAAACAATTTTTATTATTTTTACAAAGAATAATGGTGCTTCATAAACAAAAAGATAACCAAACTGAACGACCATTAAAACAATTTCATTTAACAGTAGAAACTGATTTGTCTGCTTTAAAAGAAATTCTATTTTGGTTTGAAGAAAATTGTAGAGAAATACTGAGTGAGACGATTTTTTTTCAGATGGAAATAACTTTAATTGAGGGATTTACCAATACGGTTAAATATGCTCATCTTAATTTTCCATTGAATACACCTATCGAGCTATTAGTTAGTATTTTTGATGATTTAATCGAAATAAAGATCTGGGATTATGGATCAAGTTTTGATTTAAACTTTCAACTTCAAGAAGAGTTAAATAACATAAGTATTAAAAGGTTAATAGAACAAGAAAATCATCGTGGTTTATTATTAATGAATTCTTTAACTGATGAGTTATATTATATTCGTGAAAGTGAAGAAAAAAATTGTTTAATTATGCGAAAAAATCTTACTTAAATTAAAAATTAGTAATAAATAAAAGAACGGATAAGGCAAGGGAAGAAATTCAATTATAAGAGTTGGAGAAAGGAATCTGTCAAGTTGATAATTCATTTTGTTTCACAACTTTTTTGTTAATTGCTAAAGAATAGAATTAAACTAATCGATGATAATTTCTGGGACTTCTTGTAAAACTTTAGTTGAAACTGTGTGCATTAAATAAGGTAAATAGGCTCCAGCGAGTCCTCTCTGAATATGTTGGGGAGTTTCTTCAAAGATAATAAATAAAGGACAAATTTTTTCGGCTATTTCGCTAAAAATATGTTGTTCATGAAGTGGCATTAACCATTCGTAGTTTTTATCTAAATAAATTTGGCTTTTGCGCCAACGCATCAGTAAATCTGAAAAATCTTCTTCGGGACGATGAATAAAAATTAGAATTTCTGCCCCTAATTTAATTTGCCATTCTGGGTCACACATAATAATAGCGAGATCACAGGGTAATTGAATAGTTTCTGGAAGCGGAGTTGTACTCAATCCTGTCTCGTTTATTGCTTTTGGTGGACGCAAACGAATTAGAGGCAGAGGAATTGTAATAATACTTTTTTCTGGACGGCGCAGACTCGGTAACATTTCTAGATAGGGACGATATTTTTTGAGAAGTGCGATCGCCGATTCTCGGTTACTGAATTCTGCTAAAACTTTTTCGTAATCTGATTGTTTGACTGACACAAGAAAACCTTAAACTTGTTTTTTTAATTGTAATAACATCGGTAGACTATAGAAATTTGTGATCTAGAACGGTAAAGTAATTTAAGTCGCATTTTTATTGAATAATCCCATGACTACTCATTTTATCACTGCTGAAATTAACCTCCAAGAAAACCCCATCAAACTCCAAAAAGCGATTGAAACTGAACTGGAAAAACGGGGTGAACCTCTGCGTTGGGCGATCGCGTCTGTTAACACAGAAAAACAAACTGCTCAGATAGAAGCCATTGTCACCACGCCATAATTTTTAAACTCAGCTATTTTTAACTTTTAAATTGTGACCTATAACGTCGTTTTAATTGTTCCAACGGGGATTGGGGCGGCCATTGGCGGTTATGCGGGAGATGCCTTACCCGTTGCCAGAGCTATGTCCCAAGTTTGCGATCGCCTGATTACCCATCCCAACGTCATGAACGGGGCGCAACTCTATTGGCCCATTAGTAACGCGCTCTATGTGGAAGGTTACGGATTAGATCAATTCGCGAAGGGAAAGTGGGGATTACAGCCTGATCAACAAAATCGCGTTGGTTTAATTTTAGACCAGAGTATTGAGCCTGAACTGCGATCGCGTCATTTACAAGTAGCTGATGCGACCCGTGCCACCCTGGGTTTAAACCTAACGGATTATGTGATCACCGATCAACCGTTAAACGTGGAGTTAAGAACTGCCGATTCAGGAACCAGTTGGGGAACCATTGGTAATCCCGATAGTCTGCTTCGTGCGGCTGAAAAATTAATTGATGAAACTAAGGCCAACGCGATCGCGGTCATTTCCCGTTTTCCCGATGATGTTGACGCGACTGTTTTGACCGATTATCGTCATGGTTCAGGCGTTGATCCCCTCTCAGGCGCAGAAGCCGTCATTTCCCATCTGATTGTCCGCCAATTCCACATTCCCGCCGCCCATGCCCCCGCGCTGAGTCCCTTGCCCCTCGATCCAGAGATTTCTCCCCGTTCCGCCGCCGAAGAGATCGGTTATACTTTCCTTCCCTGTGTCTTGGTCGGATTAAGCCGTGCGCCGCAATTTGTCCAACAACCCAGCCTAGATAGCATTTGGTCAAATCAGGTGAATGCCCTAGTGATCCCCGCTACCGCAGCAGGAGGCAGTGCAACCCTGAGTTTCAGCCAGCAGAATTGTTTAATCATCGCCGTCGAAGAAAATCACACCTTGTTACAAGTTTCCCCCGAACTATTAGGAATCAAAGCAATTAGGGTAAAATCCTATTTAGAGGCGATCGGGGTTTTAGTGGCCCATCGTTCGGGAATTAATCTCGACTGCTTTCGTCCCAATCTATCTTCTCTACAACCTTTAAGCTAAATCCTAAACCTGTGACCCAGTCCAACAATTCCGACTTTGAGCCTTTGAGCCGTACCCAAATCCTCGTTGTGATGGGAGTAACGGCCATAATCCTTTTAATAATTGCAAAAATTTGGCAAAAATTGGGAGATGTCACCTTATTAAAAATAGAGTTTAGCCCTAATGCCTGTTTGATCGGTTTAGGATTGGCGGGGGGAATTGTGCTGGCGAGTGGTTTGATTTATCGACTATGGCCTGCTTATCGCAAAAGTGCAGACGGTTATTTGGAAATGGTGATTCGGCCCTTGGTTTGGCCTGATTTAATTTGGTTGGGATTGTTGCCTGGTTTGAGTGAAGAATTATTATTTCGTGGAGTGATGATCCCAGCTTTGGGTTTTGATATCGTTGCGGTTATTGTGTCGAGTTTGGTTTTTGGGGTTTTGCACTTAAGCGGTTTACAGCAATGGCCCTATGTGGTTTGGGCGACAGTGGTAGGTTTTGCTTTAGGTTATACGGCGTTAATTACGGGGAATTTATTGATTCCGATTGTTGCCCATATTCTCACGAATTTAATTTCTAGTAGTTTGTGGAAATTAGGAAATCCTGATTAGAGAAAAGTAGTTCTGAATCTATCGCCTTATTATTTCTCGCAAAACGCGATCGCCAATTGAACGTGATCAAGGTGTCTAAGGATTTGCTAGAGTGGAGACCACAATTGTTTATTTCAAGGGTGATAAGTGAATGTGGTGGCAAAGTTCAAGTTCCCGATTAGATCGTATTGAAGCCAATATGGAGCGCATTGATGCGAGGATAGAACGCTTGGCGGAAATTAGTGAGGCAACTAATCGGCGTATTGATCGGTTCGTGGAAGCGACGGCTCAACAAATAGAAGAATCCAAGGCTCGTACTGCTCAACTTCAACGTGCGGTTGAGTATCTTTTAAGTAAGGATCGTTAGGTAATAATCGCCTCTCCACTTCACACAAAGCTTACAGATTAAGGTGTTTAATTTGTCTTAGGAGTAGCGTATGTTCGTGTAGCGTAACCTACAAAATTGAATTCTCTTACAAATAATCAAAAGGTGCATTACTACAAGATCAGCGATCGCCTCTCCAACTTTCCTAACAAACGATCACAGACATTCTGTTTCAATGCTGTTAAAATAGGACAGGGTATTTCTGGATTAAAATTATGACGCAAATTACAGTTGAACTTCCTGATGAATTGGCGATACAGATTCAATCACAAATTGCTCAGAGAGAGTTTAGTAATCTGGGTGAGTATGTTGTGTATTTATTGCAGCAAGAGCAATCACAGCTTCGTTCTACTGAGTTAGAAAAAATGTTTTTGGCAGGTCTCGATAGTGGAGAACTAATTGAAATAACCGATCAATGGTGGGAACAAAAACGTCAAGAAACTTTATCATGACTCACCGAATTTTAATTACACCTCTTGCCAATCAAGATATCGATGCTCATGTTAATTATCTTCGTGTTTACAATGAAAAGGCGGCTTTTCGCTTGTTTGATGCGATTCGTCTAACTCTTACACAAATTGCAGAAATCCCGAAAGTTGGAGTTAGCTATCCTTTACAAAATTCTCGTTTAGCAGGTTTAAGAAAATGGCTAGTCAAAGATTTTAGTAATTAGGGCTTGCTGAATAAAGCTGAAAGCGTTATTGAAAAAGGGCTGGGGAGATTTAGCGAGAAAAAAAGTGCGAGAAAAAGGTCTAGAATGAGTAAAAAGGCTTGCACCCCCTACTTCC
>JANNLO010000155.1:0-3485 GCA_031396835.1 Snowella sp. SOY_38_metabat_116 | reverse complement strand
TTTATAGGCTATTACCCTTATTATATTACCAAAGACATAGAATGAAACAGCCCTACCCTTAGAAAGTGGGGCGAATAGTGGTGATATTTTAGAAAGTGGAGCGAATAGTGGTGATATTTTAAAAAGTAGGGCGAATAGTGTTGTTGTTTTAGAAAGTGAGGCTAATAGGAGAGAGTTGGAGACTTTGCCAAATATTGATATTAATATTAAGTCGGGTAATTCATTAATTAGTCGTTTTCCGATAGATTCAGATTTGAAATCTGTTTTGTTTGCATCTAAAAATCAATCTGATATTGTTAATTATAAAAATGCTGTGCGTCAATATTTTGAAGCAAGAAATAAGCAGGATAAAAAGAAGGCTCAAGATGAGATTAAGGCGATTAAGGATAAGATGAATAAGTCTTTAAAACAAATTAGTCCGAAGCAGGTTAATTTAAGCAGATTAGAAGGTGAATTGTCTAAATTAGAAGGGTTACAACGTCCTTTTTCTTTAGGTATTGAAATAGAAGAGTTGGATGCAAAGGCGAAGAAGTTAGAGAAGGATCGAGAGAAGAAAATTGCTAAGTTAAGTAATGAAATTGATAAGCTTAAAGTAGAAATTGAAGAGGTGGAAAGTGGCCGTTTATATGAGAATGCTTTGGAATGGCGATTTGAGTTTCCAGAGGTTTTAAATGATGATGGTGATTTTGTTGGTTTCGATGTGGTGATTGGTAATCCTCCTTATGGGGTAAATAGCTCAAATACTAATATTCAATTTTTTACAAGAAAAACAGATTCTTATCAGGTTTTCACTATTCTTTCATCTTTATTGTTGAAAAAAAAAGGTATTATTTCACAAATAATTCCTAATAGTTGGATGTCTAGAAAAGAAGGTTTTGAACTCCGAGTTTTTTTACTAAATAAAGAATTAATTAATATTGTTGATTTTGTGAACCCTGTTTTTGATGATGTTTCCATTAATACTTGTATTTTAATTTCAAGAAATAATGACTTTAATTCTCAAGATAACATTAATATAAAGACAGCTATGATTAGCAAAAATGATAGTTTAGATGAAGATTTGATATATAATAACATTCCTATGTCAACGTTAAGAAAATTTCAAAGAATATCTTGCAGCATTACACCTCAAGAATACAAGTTAATTGAAAAAATTATTTCTGTTTCTGTTCAACTTGAATCACTATGTAAAGCAGTAGGTGGATATAAACCTTATCAGATTGGTTATGGCAAATCATTTTATGGTGATTTTTCTCAAACTCAAGAAGATGTTAAGAATCATTCTTATCATTCAAATATAAAACTTTCAAATGAATATTTTCCAGATATAAAAGGAACAAATATTCACCAATATTGTATTACTTATAATAATCAATGGGTAAAATGGGGAGATTGGTTAATGTCTCCCAAGAAAAGAGATTACTTCACTAATCCTAAAATTATTGTAAGAGAAATTATTGATAAAAAAATTGTTTCTGCGCTCGATCTTGATGGCTATTTTACAAATGATACAACACATTTGATTATCAATAAATCTGTCAAAACATTAAAATATGTATTAGGAATCATTAATTCGACCTTAATAGCATGGTTTTTTAAAAAATACTTTTCAGAAAAAAATGATTTATTTCCAAAGATAAAAATTAATGAATTAAATATTTTACCGATAGTTCCTTTACAATATCCAGAAGCAAATATAATTATTTCAATTGTTGATCAAATTCTTGTGGTCAAAAAAGCTAATCTCAAAGCAGATACAACCGCCTTAGAAAAAGAAATAGATCAATTAGTTTACAAACTCTATCAACTCACCTATGAAGAAGTAAAAATCATCGACCCCGAATTTGAACTAACAGAACAAGAATATACAGCAATTAAAATAGAATAAAACTCTTGACATCAATTAAAAATCTAATCAAAAGAGGAAACCACAATGTCACAAATCAACACCCAAATCGATCCAGCAACTACCGACAAACTCACTTACATTCAACAACAAACCAACCAGACCCTAGCTGATATTTTGCGCGATGCCATAGACTCTTACTATCAAAAACTTAAACATCAACAAAAAAAAACATCCTTTGAAATTCTCGAAGAATCAGGATTTATTGGATGTTGCTCCGTTGAAAAGGACTTATCCATAAACTACAAACAAGTCCTAGCAAACGAACTTGAGGCTAAATATGATCATCGCTGATACAGGATTTTGGTTAGCTCTAGCCGATCAACAAGACAGGTGACAAGCAAAAAGATAAGGTGTTAATTTTGTAAAAATGTTTAGCTTGAATAAGGAAATAGATTATGAAAAAAAGCATTCTAACTGATGTAATTATCATCGACAACGAAATCCAACATGGTAAACCTGTATTAAAAGGAACTCGTCTTCCAATCGCCGTGATTATTGGCTCCCTCGCTGGTGGCATGACCTATGACGAAGTAATCCAAGAATACGCAGTCACCCGCGAACAGATTCTTGCCTCCCTTGCCTACTTTTCCGAGCTTCTAAACTACGAAACAGTTTATACAATGGAGAAAGTAAGTTGAAATTACGCTTTCTAGTTGATGAAGACTGCCCATTAAGTTTAGAAACTTTACTCAAAGATAAAGGGCATGATGCTATTCATGTCAAAACGTCTGGACTTAGCGGCACAAAAGATCCTGAGATATTTATATTTGCTCAAAAAGAACAGAGAATAATCGTCAGCCGTGATCTAGGATGGTCAAACATCAAAAACTATCCACCAAATACGCATCGCGGCTTAATTATTTTAAGATTTCCTTTTGAAGCGATCGCTATAGAAATTCGACAAGCATTAGAGAAATTTATCGATCAAGTTAACTTACCAGAAATAATTGGCGCGACTGTAATTGTCGATCAAAATAAATTCAGAATCAGAAAGAGGTAAACAATAACCCTAATGCTGATACAAGCGAATTAGAAAAAGAATGCGATAATTTAGTTTACAAACTCTATCAACTCACTTATGACGAAGTAAAAATCATTGATCTAGAATTTGAACTAAAAGAACAAGAATACACAGCAATTAAATAGAGTAAAACTTCTAACTAAGGAATAAAACTATGAAAGCACTTAAAGCAATGGCAACTATCAACGAACAAGGGCAAATAACTCTAGACAGTCCACTACTGAAAAACAAAAATAGTCGAGTAGAAATCATCGTACTGATTCCAGAATCACCAGAAGACTTTACTAAAGAAGAAATAATATCCGACTTTCGCCAAGCATGGCACGAAGCGATGACAGATCAAACAATTCCACTATCTCAAGTGTGGGAAGGGCTAGAAAATGACTAACCCAATCCAAATTGAAGCCTCACCAATTCAGCAATTCTCATTTTAAAACATTTGTACTATAAAAACTTGTCAAATTTACCAATACAGTTAAACAGGTCAACGATAGAATAAGGGTTTCAGGCATTGTAAAGCGATAGATTCATGAGAATCATTCTCATAATGAGAAT
>JANNLO010000147.1:0-5401 GCA_031396835.1 Snowella sp. SOY_38_metabat_116 | reverse complement strand
TCTCATGAGTCTATCGTTTTACAACGCCTGAAACCCTCATTCTATCGTTGACCTTTTTAACTGTATTGGTAAATTTGGCAACTTTTTATAGTACAAATGTTTTAAAATGAGAATTGCTGGTGTAGTGCATATATCGTTGCGCAAGCGCGTTTATGTATTAGTGGTTCTCGCATTTGTTGCTGGCGGGACAAGCCCGCGTTTTCTATGTGGTTGCTCCATTTGTTGTTATACATTGATTGAACAAAAAATTAAGTTCGATTCATTTAGGTAAAAATGATAGAATTAGACCCTAAAACATAAGCCTAGCAACAAATTAAACAATCTTAACCTTATAGAACCCATTTGGGGTCTTTTTCGGAACGGTTACGGTGAAGGGCTTGTGACAAAATCGATAATTTGGTGAAACCCTCTTCTGTTAACGTTTACAGGATAGATACCAAATAGGCTCTATAAATTTGCTAAAACCCATTTCTAGAATCAAAATTAGGTATAACCAGAAGAATCGACAGAAAAAAGATAACAAGATCGTTCAAGATAAGCCCATTGGGAACTCATATCACCAAACACCCTGAGCCACCCCTGACCGATCACATCAATAATCCCCTGAAACCATTCCTGACTACGCCAATCCCATGCCCAAACCCGTTGTCCCTCCTGATAGCCCTCAAACTGATTAATAACAGCCACAGAATCTATAGCAGATGTTTCCGTAACTAAAGATGGAGTTACCTGATCCTCAAAATCAGCATCTTCAGCCAGTGATTGAAACTGTACTAATTCCTCTGCGACACCTTCGGCATCTATTTTATATAGAAATTCAGGGTCAGGTGTCTCAGGTTCTAATCCTTGCTCTGACTGGATTTGACTAACCTCAAAACTCTCAATATTAGAGACCTCCAAATTGACCTCATTTTCAATAGTACAATCATCGGTTTTTAATACAGGAGCAGACCAATCAATAATTTCAACCTCTCCCGTCAGATAGGAATGATATTTGGATTCCAAACAATTCAAAATGACCTCAGCCGTCGGACTACTCAAAAGAGAATTATCCACTCGGTAATAACGCACTTCCTTGCCGTCCTTCCCTCGGACTTTCCGAGATCGCCATTTGAGACCCACTTTCTGGAGTAAACGCCCAATAAACTGAATATTAGAAGTCTTACCCTGCCGTCCCAAGGTTAGTTTTAAACGCTGACAACGACGAATAATCGTTAAAATTTCGGGAGAATCATTGTGATACTCTTGCTCTGGATCAAGGTCTAAAATACCACTCTCCTTTAAAGCCAAAATCAGAGGGTGTTCATCTCGGTACAGCCAAGAACAAAACATCTCTCCCGTAAATAAACGATCATGGATACCCTTGAATTTTTGCTTAGAACGGCATTGGGAAACATCAGAGTGTTGAATCATCCAGAAACGATGAAGCTGCCAATAAAGTCCCATTTGACCCTTTAACAGGGCTTTTACAAATTCAGGACTCCAGATAGACTGATATTGAATCCCTGGAAGCAGACGGAGAATCTGTTGCTTAATCTGAATACAGGGATCTACGTCAAGGCCTAAAGGTTGGTCAGCAGGAAAATCAGGAGCCTCAAAAACCTTTTGATAATACTCATCCTTGACTTCTTGAATGGCAGTCTTAAGACCCATATCACCCTTATCAATCCTGTGATTAAGACGATAGGGAGTAATCTGATAACCTGCGGCAGTTAATTGTTCCTTCACACATTCTCGTAAATGTTGTTTCTCATAATTCCACATCCCTTGAATGGTCAAAGCACAATGGGCATGAACCGACTGTTGTTGACTGTGCCAAACGTTCAAGACATTAGTAATAATTTGTTCAGCATTGATTTCTCCTGAAAGGGTTTTGTTGGCATTGAGAGTCAGTTGTTGAGTCAAGAGAGATTGAATCAAAAGGGGATCTGACGCATAAATATCATCAGACGCAAATGTACTAAATTCCTTCACCCATAGCCATTTATCTACCTGAATATCCCGAATACGGGCAATCATTTGCAGGATATTATCCACATCCAAGATGCCAAAGAAGAAACCGAAATGATGGGTAAAATAATCCGTAATGGGAATATCAATGCCACTTTGGGCAGTCGGGGAATAGAGCAGATAATCAATACGTTGCTGGGATAAATAGACATCTGGATTAGTCAGAAACTCTTTAACAGATTTGCTATTAGAAGTATCCCGATTGATGTTTAAACCCTTTTTACCCTGTTTTTTCAGGAGTTTTTCAACGCCATCTAAAAAAGTTTTATTATCGCTACAGAGGGCAAGGACAGGAGCTTCTAAAAGATTTTTGGCCCAAGGAGAATATTTATTCGGACGGAAAACCTGTTTTTTATCAATCACCCCTTCTAGAAAATGAATTTTAGATTTTTGTCCAATGTGTTGATTGTGGAGGGTATGAATGGGTTTGTCGGGACAAAGTTTGTGAATGTAGTCAACTGCCCAATCTGCCAGATTACCATCTAGACAAATAATGGTTCGAGCGCGTTTGAGAGCTTGGGTAAAGAGTTCAATAATTTGCTCACGCTGTTGTTTAATGGCAGTTTTCCCGTAGAGCAAATGTTTAATGACGGACATCAATTCATCCAACACTAAAACGCAATTATCAAAATCTTCAGGCTTGAATCGCCAGAGGGAATCCAGACAGAGAGCCAACCAATAATCAGGGTCAGACAGACAAACATGGTCAGCTTTTTCATGGAGTAATTCTAAACCGCGAATTTGGGCAACTCCTTGGCGTAAAAGATTATTAAGGCTTCCTAACATCAAAATGCGATTGTGTTGTAACCAGCTTCGATTGTCTTCTATCCAATCCCTGAGATTGGTGGTTTTTCCCGTTCCTAGACCAGATTTAATAAAATAGGCAGCATTATCATCAAAAGTCTTCCAGTCCAGATGTTCTTGATTGAGGATGATTTGAGCAGTCAATTGTTTAGACTTGCGCCAACGGGCTTGGGCTTGATAATCCTTGGCAAGTTTAAAGAAATCATCAGGGGAGAGAGATCTGACAGAATTGAGTTCGGATTCAGTCAATTCATCGCAATCATGACTCGTTTTGCTGACCTGTCCCCACCAGGGAAATTGAACAGCATAGCCCAAGCTTTGGAAGAAATTAACTTGCCGCTCCCAGGCTTTGAGTTTGGCAGGATTGAGTACATCTCCCCCATCGACATAGAGATCGATGGCTAAATCGGTCGAATAATCCCCAAGATTATCTTGAATTTGTTCTGGACTGCCGACAAAATTCCCCCCTGCGGCTCCAATGATCCGTTGACCAAAGCGATGGGCGGTCAGAGTCGGTTTAGCCCCGATACCCTCACAAAAACCGAGATGGGGGCGAGTAATGCTTTCAGGAATCGCCACCGATAAGGGCAGTTCACCATTGCTTAGGTGGCTCGATGCCATACCCTTCGCCCAGCGATATTTAGCATCGGTTGCCCCATCTAGGCGAATCTGGAATCCGATTGCCTGACCCTGTTTATTAAAGGCAACAAAGGCAATTCCTTCGTGGCGGATAGCCAATCTGTTACCGAGCCAATCGACACCAGGCAAGTTTTTAGGAATGTTGAGGGGAATCGCTTGATAGGGGCTGACAGAAAAGAACAGACCTTTCTCAATTAAGTCATCCGTTAGACCCCGTTGCTTTAAATCATTTCTGTGGCGGCTAGAGAGCTTTAAATAGGCAGCTAATTGACGGATGGCTTTATCTCTGTCCTCAACGGGTAAAGCGGTCTTAAATTGTTGTTCTAGGGCTTCTCGTCGTTGTTGTTCCTGTTTGGCTTTTTGAGCGAGCCATTCATCTCGTGAAAAAGGGTTTTGTTCAGACCGTTGGACAAAGATGCCCCAAACCCCAGATTTATCCGATTTACGCCATTGATAATCGGGATGGGCGGGGTCGTAATCTATGTGGGAGTGACAGAGAATCAAGCCTGTATCGAGAGTGCGACAGTCACCATTGGTCTGTTCACAGATAGGACAGGGTTCGCGTCGAGAGGAAGGAAGGAACTTAGTCATGGCTCATTCCTCCCTGTTGGGTTAATTTTTGTGATGCTGAACTAGCAGTCGAAAACGTTATTTTTTGAGCATTATGGGGTTTCATGGGGGTTCTCCTATGGTTAATGGGGGAGAACCTGAACAAGTTTTTTGGGAATTATTCCTGAAAGAGATTACTAAAATCGTGATCTTTGATCTAATCTAAAAGTGTATTTTTGTGTTGGGTGGTTAATCTCAATGGTTAGGACAGCCTAGTAAACTGTCTGCACGGGACTTTTAGATATAGAAAAAGAGTTTGGTTATTTCCAGATTTGGTTATTTCCAGAAAAACGTTTTAGGTTCTCTTTAGGTTCTTGTAGCTCAGGTTCTCTTAGCTTAGATTTTTCTAGCTTCGGTTCTCTTAGCTTTTATGGTTCCCAGAAAAACTGTTTAGGTTCTCCATTCAATTTCCTCTTTAAATCACTGTGAATAGCTAAAGCGAGAATAGGGTCGTAAATTCACCCATATTCCCTTTAAAGCCGATGTAAGCTTATTTTTCTGGAAATGAGCAGTATTTTTCTGTGCAGTAAAACGGAGTCCATCAGGGCGGAAGGACGGATTGCCTAAATTTTCTGCAAGAAGAAAAAAATAGGAAAAATCGTATTGAAAGAAAAAGCGAGTAACTGAACGTTCCATTAATGCTGACCTTGTAGCTAAGTGATTAATGGAGCTCGTACCGAAAAAAGAAGAAATATAACAAGATTAAGGCTCTAATCTAGCCTTGTTAACTATTGGATGCAGGAAAAATTGACAAATAATTGCCTATGCCGCAAATTTCTACTATGATGAGAACAAATGCAGTAATATTACTGTCAAAGCATCATCAATTGATGCAACAGCCAATAGAGAAATTGTTATATTTTTTTCTTAGTCAGTCCGATAGCTCCTGTGGTTGATAACCAAGAACCTGAAGGAGAGTCATAGTTGAGAACGTCGTCTTGATTTTGCGGTCGAGGACGGCGTTCTGGTTTTTATGACACAGAATACCTAGAGATACTTGGAAGGACATAGAAATTACGACGGAAAAAGTCAGCAATTGTTTTTCAGTTTAGCCTGTATCTTCCTGAAAAGGAAATAAGGAATGAGAAAGGATATAGACACATCCTACTTATGGACTAAATATAGCTCTTTAAGCGATAGCTTCTAAGACATAATTTCAACCTCTGAATAGAATTATTGGTTAACTACTATTTATTTATCACCCCTTGAAATCAAAAATTTGCAATTTCGCCGCAAAATTTATATATTTTTACTCCAGTGATCGCCACAAATCCGTTAAAAAGTCTAAAGCCCCTTCCATTGCGTTTTCTACCTGATCCAGAGTTTCATCTTCGCTGAT
>JANNLO010000111.1:0-31783 GCA_031396835.1 Snowella sp. SOY_38_metabat_116 | reverse complement strand
GTTATCAAGCCAAAGGTGTAAACCGATGACTTATTTATTTACACTGCCTTAGTCTAAGTGTGTGTTTCTTAAGTGGGAAAGGAGTATTAAAACGCGATCGCTTTTTGGGGCGTTTATAACGGCGATCGCAGTTTTTGATTGAAATTGTAAAATACAAAATATTCTTATTAGTCTTTTTCCCAAAATCTATCATTTAATAATATTTCTACCTCGTTAGGAAATGGATAATAATCAGGAAAAATAACATTTGGATAACTATCTTTGACATTATCTAATGCAATCCCGTAACACTTCGGCAAAATCTCTAAAACAAAATTTTTCAAACTTGGCGAATCTTCTAACTCAAACATTAAGCGTTGACGAAAATTACGAATTTCAATTTCCCAACCGCGATTACAATCAGGTATTGATCCATAACAACGCTTCAGCAAATGTTCTAGAAGACGCACTAAATAACTACGCACGGCACTACGTTGACTTTTTCCCAAGGACTCGACCTCCTCAATCAAATTTTTCCAATCTACTTGTTGGAAATTCTGTGTTTTCAAATTCGTGACTGTTTCTTCAAGCCAAAGAGCAAAATCACTTTCATAATCGATAGTTTGAACGGTTGTCATCATAAATAACATCTTTGATATAGTGTTACTATTTTCATTATAGTAAATTTAATTGCGATCGCCGATCTGTAGGTTGGGTTAAAAAAACAAGCACCCTCATTTAAAAGAATGCTTGTAATAGAAAAAAGAAGTTTAGAGATTAAACGACACTAAAGACAACAACAAAGCCTAAAACTGCTGCAAAAACAATCAACGCATAGAATTGAGCGCGGCCATTTTCGAGATATTTCAAGCCTTCGCCACTAACCAAGGTGACTAAACCTGTTAGATTAACGGCTCCATCAATCACTCGATAATCTACTTCCATAATTTGTCGAGCTAGACGACGTAAACCCCGAACAAATACTCGGTCGTAAATGTCATCGAAATACCATTTATTCAAAGATAAACGGTAAAGAGTCGGATATTTTTCGGCGATCGCGGCGGGATCAATTTTGTGTTGGAGATACATTAAAGTCGCAAGGGTAATCCCAATTAGGGCAATCCCGATGGAACTTCCTGCCATCACATAAAATTCTGCCCAGTCAAATTCTGTGAGTTTCTCGACTATTTCACCTGGTGCATGAATAAACGCTTCAAACTGGTTAGCCCAGGGTTTGCCGATTAAACCAATGAGAACAGAAGGAACCGCTAACACCATCAAGGGCAGTGTCATGGCAATAGGTGACTCGTGGGGAGAATGGCTATGACTATGGGAATCAGTATCGTGACCTAATTCTTTGACATCCATTGCCCCAGGCCCAAAAGCGGGAGTTAGAACACCGTAAAATTCCATCACCTTATTTTTTAAGGATTTATCATTGCCTCGAAAACTGCCTTCAAAGGTCATGAAGTACATACGGAACATATAAAAAGCCGTTAAACCAGCCGTTAACCAGCCCACAACCCAAAGAGCAGGATTCGCTTGGAAGGCAAGACCCAAAATTTCATCTTTTGACCAAAAACCAGCAAAGGGAGGAATCCCACAAATTGCCAAGGTTCCAATTAAAAAGGCCGTGGCTGTAATCGGCATATATTTGCGTAAACCGCCCATAATTCGCATATCCTGCGCCAAAATGGGATCATGTCCCACAACGGCTTCCATTCCGTGAATCACAGAACCAGAACAAAGGAAAAGCATGGCCTTAAAGAAAGCATGGGTCATTAAATGGAATAATCCTGCTGAATATGCTCCAATTCCCATGGCCATCACCATATAACCCAATTGGGAAATAGTTGAATAGGCTAAACCTTTTTTGATATCGTTCTGGGTTAACGCGATCGTGGCTCCTAAAAATGCTGTGGCGCAACCAGTCCAAGCAATCAAATTCATAACCACTGGTAGAGGTTCAAAAACAGGATACATCCGAGCGATAAGAAATACACCCGCAGCAACCATCGTGGCAGCATGAATCAATGCCGAAATAGGTGTGGGGCCTTCCATTGCATCGGGTAACCAAACGTGCAGGGGAAATTGGGCTGATTTGGCGACGGGGCCTAAAAAAATTAAGATTGCCAAGAAAGACGCGATCGCGCCACTCAAAGATCCTGAAGCAACTAATTGTTCTAAACGTTCGCCAATGACGGGAAAATCAAAGCTATTAGTCGCCCAATATAAACCCAAAATTCCCAATAATAAACCAAAGTCACCGACTCGATTTGCCACAAACGCTTTTTGACAAGCATCGGCAGCGGCTTTGCGGTCATACCAAAAACCAATGAGCAGATAGGAACACATTCCCACCAATTCCCAGAAAATATAAATCTGGACGAGGTTTGGGCTGATAACTAATCCCAACATTGAAGACGCAAATAAACTTAAATAGGCATAAAATCTCACATAGCCAGGATCATGAGCCATGTAACCATCGGTATAAATCATCACCAAAAATGCGACGGAAGTGACGATCACCAGCATAAAAGCACTGAGATGGTCAATCACAAATCCCATTTGTAGGTGAAAATTTCCTGCTGAAGCCCATTCAAACCGATAATTGTAGGCATCATGTCCTTGCAGTTGGCTCCACAATAGGGCGCAAGAAAACACCATCGCTGTACCGAGGAAAAATACGATTAAAACCGCATTTAGTTGGCGTAATCCATTAGTAACTTGATTAAAAGAAATTAGTCCCAGTCCGACAATCATCGCCGCCACCAAGGGCAACGCAGGAATAAGCCAGGCAGATTGATAAAGCAGTTCCATAAAATACCTAATTTAGCAATTCGTTTTTATTGTAGGGATAACGAACTTTATTGTCACATATACCTTGCCGAAGAAAGTAGAAATGCTTACTAAATGAAAATTCTTCAGATAATTGAAATTTTTAGCTTTGATGGCTTCACAGATTGCTTAAGGACGCGATCGCCTTTAAGGATTAGGAATCGCCCGAATCAGTAAGGTAATCAAACTGGTCGTAACCGCAACAATGATGGGGATAATTAGAGACTTTGCCCCTTTTAGGTCTGCTATATCTTTAATTAGGATTTTCTGCTCTGTATCAATTTTGTCCAATCGATTGTCTAATTTATCCATTCGGGTTTCTAGGGAATTAACCGTTGTCTTAACCGTTGCCACATCTACTTTGATCGTAGTTAAATCACTTTCAATCGAGTTTAATCTCCTGTCGATTCTGTCGAGAACTTCCTTTAGATCTGTTTCAATCATTGTGGGCATAGTTTGCACTCCTTTGCGTTAAGTCTGTTACTTCTAGAATATAGAAGATTTCTGCAAAAAACTTTAGTTAAAAACGCGATCGCCAAACAAACAGCGATCAATCTAACTTTAAAATTATTCAGAATAAAAAAATAACATCGGGAATTCAACCGAAGAAATGGTATCCGAATTCCCATACATCCTAACGAGAGCGTTTTCTGGGTCTTTCAGTTCGTTCGGCTCGTTCAGCAACTTTTGCAATGGGTTGACTGGGTTGGGGAGCGATCGCATTTTGGTTGGGATCATGCCGATCCGTAGGATTTTCATAAAGCCGTTGACGACCATTTCCTACAATTCGCATCATTTCTCCTAAATCTCGTTCTAGACGACTCAGCACCGCATCTGCATATTTGTCTGCATCTTGTTGAATTTCTTGGCATTCTCGAACCGTTTGTTGGCGATATTGCTGAACTTCTTGAGTTGTGACCTGCCGAAATTGTTGAACTTCTTGGGTCGTAACTTGCCGAATTTGCTCTAACTCACTCATCGTTTGACGTTGCAGTGCTTCAGCTTCTTGTTGGACTTGAAGGCGAATTTGGCTAGCTTGTTGTTCAGCCTGTTGAATGATGCCAGATTTTTCCAAAATTTCAGCCGCTTGTTGATGAGCCGATTGAACAATACGTTGAGCATAAGCTTCGGCTTGGGTCATAATCGATTCTTCTTGATCGATCACCGCTAAAGCTTTTTGAATAGCTTCAGGCAAATTGTCGCTGATCATTTCAATCTGATCAAGCAATTTTCCTTCATCCACGACCGTCCAACTGGTTAGCGGAATATGAAAACTTTCATAAATTAATTCTTGTAATTCTGCTAATTCTTGTTGAATATCAAAATCGACAATGCGACGGCGATTAGTCGTAGTTGACTGAGTAGTGTCAGGAGTGGGATTCTCTCGGCGTGTCATAGTTAATAATAAAATTTTATAAATTTATAGACTAGCTTTAATGGCAATAGTTCAACTGTAATGCACGTAAATAGTTTAACTGTAATAGGCGTAAATATCTTTAGCTATATTTTCAGGAACTAGATGATCGATTTTTCCACCAAATTGAGCAATTTCTTTGACAATACTACTACTTAAAAAGCTATATTCCTTAGTGGTCGCTAAAAAAACTGTTTCAATTCCGTCCCAAAGGGTTTGATTTGTATGAGCCATTTGTAACTCTTTTTCAAAATCGGACAAAACGCGTAATCCTCTGAGTAAAACACTGGCTTGACGCAATTTAGCATATTCTACCGTTAATCCCGTAAAACTATCGACTTCAATATTAGTGAGGTGTTGAGTGGATTTTTGAATTTGTTCGATCCGTTTCTCGACCAAAAAAAGAGATGATTTTCTAGGATTACACAAAACTGCCACAATCACTTTGTCAAACAGTTTGGCTCCGCGCTCAATGATGTCGAGATGGCCGAGGGTGATGGGATCAAAGCTACCGGGATAAATGGCAATCACTGGGTTTTAAATAAATTTGGACTTGTGGGTGTAATTGTCTCTTTTAGTTTGTCTGAATGCAAGGAAAGTTGATGTAATTCTAAATCTTGTTCAAAGATTTCATTAATTGCTAACATTTGCCCGTCACTGGTCATGAATTTATGATCTGCCGTTGCTCGAATCACAGAACCGTCTTCTAATTTATATTCAAATATTTCTTGATTTCCTCGATTATGCCATTGCGCGATCGCCTGAGTATAAATAAAACCGTTGACATCGACACTATAAACGGTGCATTGAATTTGCTCTTCAACAATTTTTCCAATCGGTAAAACTCCATATTCAACTGTCAGAATTAAACTGTCATAACTCAGACAATATTCAGCAAAATTTACCATCTGATCAAAAAGACTTTGGGCAACTGAGGTTTTAACGCCATTTTTTGCTGCTCCTGTAATAAATTTTTCTCGATGTTTCTGCATTTCTGAGGCTTTCTTTTTTCCCATTGCCCGACGCAATAAATCCGCTTCTCCTAAAGAATAGCCCGCTAAATCTTGAGCCATTGTCATGATTTGTTCTTGATAACAATTGTGGGTGACAATACCTTCAGCCAGAAAATAGGGAGAAGATTGATCTGCCATTTCTAAATCGAAACAATCCGCTTGACCGGCTTCTTCTAACGCAACAACATAAACTAATCGTGCATCGCCAAGATAGGTTTGTTGATAATTATTCTGATAAATTGTTTGCCAGTTTTCTAGGTTTTCTTTATAACTAGAATTCGTTGGTTTAAATAAAACTGATTTGTGCAAAGATCGTTTAACTATTTTACGAGTTTCTCGATCTGTATTAACGATCGCGGTTGTGAGTTGTTCGGCAAATTCTTGGGTAATAATTGGTAAATAATTTTCCTCTATTTTGTAGCTTTTATCAGGTAGCGAAGGAACTCCTAAAAGTATTTTGAAACGACTGCGATCGCTCACATAAACATAATTATTTCCCATAGAATAATTAATTTTCAAACTTCCTAATAACCAAGCAACCTGTTGAAGTAAATGGGGAGAACTACTCCGAAAATAAACTAAACGCGAACTATAACAACCATCACTATCCCAAAGTCCTTTTAATAAATCTAAGCGATCGCTCTCTTGATAATTAACTATTTCTGATGGTAAATGTTTAACTGTTGATTTTACTTTCCAATTTCTGCTGCCATAAATGTGATCTAAAAACTGAGTTAAAGGAGTTGGATTTGGAGCCGTATTAAATTTTGAATAAGCATACCAACAACGGGTATTAAAATAATATTTAGGCTCTCCGCCCCAAGTTTGGAATAATAATTGAGAAACCCAAGCCGCCGTTTTTTCATTTTTACAGGCAATATTTGGGGTTGAAGAAACTAAATTACCATCGCCAATTAACAATCCTAAAAGATAGGCTTCATTAAGTTTTAATTGTTTGGTATTGGTTGACTGTGGCCACTTTTCATAGAGAGCAGAACTATAGATATGGGCATTTTTCATTCCCTCCTCGCCGACTTTTAATTCCTTTGCTAAACAATCTCCTTCAGGAGTTAAAAAACGATGATTTTTTCCTGAATAGATAACTGTCCCACTAGAAAGCGTGATTTTTAAAATTTCTTTTTTACCACTCGACCATTGTTTTGCGACTTTAGCTGGCCAAACTTTTTTCCCATTAGAGGTTAAAACTGTGTCTCCTGCCTGAATTTTTTCAATAGGAATCTTTTTACCATTAGGTTGGTCAATTAAAGTTCCCACAGGCAAACATAAAACACCATAAGTTTCATTTAAAATTGTTTCTAATAAAGGATGTTCATAGGCGATCGCTTCTCTTCCATGTTTACGATCAATGAATTTAGGAATTAAACCCGCATCCAAAGGGCCAGGCCGATAGAGAGCCAAAATCGAAGAAATATCTTCAATACTAGAAGGTTTTAAATCTTTAACTATTTGACGCATTCCCGATGATTCTAATTGAAAAATTCCTTCTAGATCGCCATCTTCTAATAAATTATGGGTTTTTTGAACATCTTCTGGTAATTTTTTAATTGACCCTTTAGCGAGAATTTCTAAGGCTTTTCGCTCACCCAAAGGTAACTCATCTAAATCAATAATTTCCCCTTTATTTCGTTTAATTAAATCTATCGCTCGTTGTAAAGTCGTTAAATTTTTCAACCCTAAAAAGTCCATTTTTAATAAACCCAAAGACTCTATATCTTCCATAAAGTATTGAGTAATAATTGTCCCATCACTATTTTTTTGTAAAGGCACAATTTCATCTAAAGCTTCTGAAGAAATTACCACCCCAGCCGCATGAACTCCAAAGTTTTTATTAGTACCTTCAATGCGAATCGCCATGTCAAGCCAATGTTTAACTTTGGGATCATTGTCATAGCGACTTTTAAATTCTGGTTCTGGTGTTTCATCAGAAATCATGACCTTTAATTTTGTCGGTTTACCTCGTGAAACAGGAATTAATTTAGCCATTTTATCCGACTCAGCATAGGGAATATTTAATACTCTAGCCACATCTTTTAAGACTGCTTTAGAAGTTAAACGATTAAAAGTAATAATCTGAGCAACATTTGCTGAACCATATTTTTCTGTCACATATTTAATCATGTCATCTCTTCTGTCAATACAAAAATCCGTATCAACGTCAGGCATAGACTTTCTTTCAGGATTTAAAAATCGTTCAAAAAGTAAGCCATGATGAACGGGATCAATATTAGTTATTCTTAAACAATAAGCAACCAAAGAACCTGCGGCTGATCCGCGACCTGGCCCCACAGCAATATTATTATCTCTTGCGTATTTAATGTAATCCCAAACTACTAAAAAATAAGTTGAAAAACCCATTCTTTGTAGCATCTTTAATTCGTATTCCAGACGTTCTTGATAAACTTTTTTAACTTCATTATAAGAGCGACAATTGAGTCTTTCGAGTAAACCTTGTCGAGAAATTTCTTCTACATAGGTATCAGGAGTATGGCTTGGTGGAACAGGATAATTAGGAATCCGAGGTTCTCCTAATATTTTATAAACTTCTATTTTTTCGGCAACTTCCAGGGTATTATTAATCGCTTCTTCAATAATTTTATCTGGTAAATGATCACGGAACAATTGTCGCATTTCTTCGGCTGATTTTAAATATTCTGTGCCACTATAACGGAGTCTTTTATCTTCAGTAATCAGTTTTCCTGTTTGAATACAAAGAAGAGCATCGTGAGCTTCTACGTCATAACAAGAAATAAAATGAGAATCGTTAGTTGCAATCAGTTTGATGCCTAATTTTTGGGCAATTTTAACTAGTTGAACATTAACAATTCTGTCTTCAATTGAGCCATGATCTTGGATTTCTAAATAATAATCTTCTTTAAATAAATCTTGATACCATTTAGCCACTTCAAAAGCCTGTTTTAGATCTCCTTTGAGAATAGCCTGGGGAACTTCTCCTCCTAAACAAGCACTTGTAACAATTAAGTTTTGATGATATTTTGTGAGTAATTCTTTATTAATACAAGGTCTAGAAAAAATTCCTTTTCCTTGCATTCCCTTAAGGCTAGAAATGGTCGTTAATTTAACTAAATTTTTATATCCTTGGGTATTTTTTGCTAAAACAACTTGATGAAAACGGCGATTCTTTTTGTTTTCTTCAATGTTGCCATTAATTACATACATTTCGTTGCCAATAATCGGTTTAATCGATTTATTACGACAAACTTTTATTAATTCGATCGCGCCATACATGACTCCATGATCGGTTAAGGCGATCGCGGGCATTCCTAATTCAACTGCTCGATCAACCAATGCAGGTAATTGAGAAGCACCATCCAAAAGACTGTAATCACTGTGAATATGTAAGCCAACAAAAGACATTTTTATTAAACCTGAAATCAGGAATTTAAGCGAAGAATTTAGCTAAAATCAGAAATTTAAAATAAGCTGTTAGCTACTATTAAACAGCCTATTTTTTAAACTTAAAATTAACGAGGATCAGTTCTTACAATATAAGGAAATTTACTCTTATCTATATTAAACCATTCCGCTTGAAGATCATGATTTTCGGGACTAGCAATTACGGTATCAACTAATTCTTTCCATTCACTATCATTTTTAGGTAAAATACAGCCATATAATTCAGTTGTAATAGGTTGTCGGGGCGTTAAAGCAAATTGACGAGGATTGCTACCACTTTTTACTAATTCTCCAATTAATAAAATTCCATCACTCACGACTGCTTTGACTTCACCTTTTTTTAATTTAGTAATTCCTTCCTCGCGGTTTTGAACAGCGATCCATTTAGCAGTGGGATAGATTTGGGGAATAATTTCATAGGTTGTCGTATTAGGAATATAGGCGATCGCCACATTTTTTAAAGTTCCATTAATATTAAAACTTTTATCGTCAGACTTTTGAACTAAGAATTGCGCTCCTGTAATAAAAAAAGGAATTGAAAAGTTAACTCTTTCTAAGCGTTCTTGGGTAATAGTAGTAGCTGAACACATAATATCCGTATTGCCATTTTCAACTTCTTTAAAACGATTATTAACCGTCACTTTGACCAAATTTAACTTGATTTTTTTATTTAATTTAGCTTCTAATTGTTTGTGAATTAAAGAGATTAAATCGACTGAATAACCTTCTAATTCTCCTTGTTCATTTAAATAATTAAAGGGAACAGTATCTGTTCTCGATCCAGCGTTTAATTCCCCTGTTTTAGAAACTTTTTCGAGAATCGTTTCTGCCCCTACTATAATAGTAAAACTATTCAAACAAATCAGCGTTAATAAAGACACAAGAATCTGATTTTTCATATTTATTAATTATTTTTGAGTCATAATTTTTTTGAATTGTAGATTTTAAAAAAGACTGAGTTTTTCGCCCAGATCTAAGCAAGACCAAAATTCTGGTTAATCATAACAGTTTTGCAATGGAGTAGTCGATAGGCAATTTTTCTGCTTATCCTAGAAGAGTAGCGTTGTTGATTCATCAATATTTTATTTAATTTCACCATGAAGGAACTAGTACAAAAAGCATTTTATTTAGGAATCGGATTGGCGGCCTATGTGGCAGAAAACGCCAATGTCAATCTTCGGGAACTAAAATCTCAGGCTCAAAAACTGGCCGATGAAATGGTTGCACGGGGAGAAATGACCGCCGAAGAAGCCCTACGTTATGTGGATGAACTTGTTAATCAAGCCCAGGTAAATCCTCAAGAACCAAGTGAAACTTCTCAAAATCGTGAACCACGTCGCATTGAGATTGTTTTTGATGACGCTGAAGAAATCCCCAAAGAGACTCCTAAAGCTCAAAATTCTACCAATGTGGACGATTTACGCAAACAAGTAGAATCTTTACAAGAACAAATACGACGTATTAGTCGGAATTAAGAAGAGTTCATACGTTTGTAAATTTTGTGACACCATAAAAAGTATTAAACAGAATGACTAATCAAAACAACAATTCTCATAAGTTTAAAGATGATTGGCCGCCCGATTTTTCTAATTTCTTGGAGGCGATCGCGCTCAGTTTTGAAGATTTTTTAGGGGAAGTCAATCAGAACATTGAAGAAGTTGCCGAAACTTTTCAGCGAGAACTGAGTCAAGAAATTGATTTCTTTTGGCAAGATTTTGTTATTCCCTTAATGGAATTAGAAATTGACTGGGAAAGCCGCTTGGATCTAACAGAAAACTTTACCGACGACTCGGATGTTTGGTTAAATCCTAAAATCGAAGCAACAGCAAACACCTATCCCGCTTGTATTGGCTGCATCAATTATCATGGTCGTCTTTATAACGGAACGGTTTTAGTTTGCGGGATTCATCCTTCTGGCGTTGAGGGAAGTCATTGTCACGATTGGGAAAAATAATACTGACGGTTAATGACGGTAATCCTACCCTTTATTAACTGGGAAAAAGAGAGTCTGATTGTTATTCTAAAAAAATAGAATTATTAAGGAAAATCAAAGCTAAATATTATGGATACCAATGATTGGTTAAAGCAGTTATTGTTAATGGGCATTGGCACAACTTCTCTCGTAGCTGAAAAATTTGGGGAAGTGAGTGAACAGTGGGTTAAAGATGGTAAAATCAATCCCGATCAAGCTAAAGCGTTTGTTGATGATTTACTCCTTCAAATTAAAACAGAACAGGGTAATTTTGAAACTAATTTAGAACGTCAATTGCGCAATATGTTGCAAGATATTGGGGTTCCTCGTCAGTCTGAAATGGACGAATTACGAGGTCGGATTGATCGCCTAGAACGACAAATTCGAGAGTTAGAAAATCAGCGTTGGCGATAATTTTAGTTATTATCAAATTAATAATGAGGCAGATTAAATGAAAGAAGTTTTAATTAGTTTTTCGGTTGTTCTTTTCTTCTCTGGTTTATTGATTGTTTCTGCTATTTTTAACAACAATTCACCCCAATCCCAGGCGATCGCTGCAAATTTAGCGACTCCAACTATTACAATGGCTCAAGCACCGATTAATCAGGAAACTATCACTATGAATTTAGATAACGCGATCACCACACCTTCAGGCTTAAAATACATTGAAATTGAAGAAGGCACAGGAGCTAGTCCCACCAACGGACAAACGGTAACCGTTCACTACACGGGAACTTTAACAGATGGCAAAAAGTTTGATAGTTCGGTCGATAGAGGTCAACCTTTTTCATTTAAAATTGGTGTTGGTCAAGTCATTAAAGGTTGGGATGAAGGCGTTGCGACAAAGAAAGTCGGCGGCAAAAGAACATTAATTATTCCTCCCGATTTAGGTTACGGAGCGCAGGGAGCAGGTGGTGTTATTCCTGGTAATGCAACTATTCTTTTTGATGTCGAATTACTAGGCGTTAAATAAGTGAATTTAGCTTATTAATTTAAAGAAGTCAGGAGTTAGCAAGTTGAAGCTTTCTTCTGACTTTTTAATATCAAAAAAATTTTTATTAAAAATATTATGTCTAGATTTTTTACAGTAATAATATTAACTTCTTTCTTATTAGGAGGAAGTTCAAAAATGGTTCTATCTCAAACTGAACAAAAACTTTTTTTAGCCTATCCGCCGAATAATTATCAAACTGTTTCTGACAAAATTTTCTTAATTGGAAATATACCTGGAGATGCTCAACTATTGATTAATAATTATCCGATTAAACGTAGCCAAACAGGAAATTTTGCGCCAACTTTTGCTTTGAAATTAGGACAAAATCAATTTACAATTCGCTATCAAAATCAAGAACTTCAACGAACTATTATTCGCACAAATTCCCAAGCTATTTTTCCTAATAATTTAAGCTTTGCTAGTAATTCTCTTTTCCCAAATCAAGATATTGCCCGTTTGCCAGGAGAATCTATCTGTTTTTCTGCGATCGCGCCTAAGAAATCCCAGGTTTCAGTCCAACTTAATCGTCAAATTATTCCCCTATTTCCCCAAGAAAAAAATGTTGAATTACCGCCCAATTCAGCCGTATTAAATAATGCAAATCAACCGATCGCGAGTTCAACAATAAACTACAAAGGATGCGTTAGTTTTGAGCAAATTGGTAATTTAGGAATGCCAATTTTTCAACTGCAAATGAATGATCAAATTATTACAGAATCAGGAAAAGGTAATATTAATATTCTTGCTCCTAATATGTTAGAAGTTGTTGAAATAATTGCCGAAACAGGTATTGCTAGAACAGGCCCAACGACTGACCATTCTCGTTTAACACCTTTACCAAAAGGAACCCAAGCAACTGTCACAGGCAAAGAAGGAAATTGGCTCCGACTCGATTATGGAGCTTGGATCTTAGCATCAGAAACTCGTTTTTTAGAAAGTAAAATTCCGCCGCGATCGCAGATTAGAAGTGTCAGTTCTAGATTGGGAAAAAACGCTACTGAAATCATTTTTCCTTTGCAAATTCCTGTTCCTATTAATATTAAACAAGAAGATAATAAATTATTTTTAACACTTTATAATACTACTGCCCAAACTGATACAATTCGTCTGGATAATAACCCTCTTATTCAACGTTTAGATTGGCAACAAATTCAACCTAATCAAATTGAATATACTTTTTTTCTTAAATCTAAAAAACAATGGGGTTATGATTTTCGCTACGAAGGAACCAGTTTGATTTTTTCCCTGCGTCATCCTCCCCAATTAACTCAAGATTTGACTTCTTTAAAAGGCACGACTATTCTTCTTGATGCAGGTCATGGCGGTAAAGAATCGGGCGCGATCGGGCCAACAGGTTATCCTGAAAAAGATATTAATTTATTGATTACCCAAAAATTAGCTCCTATTCTCAGAAAACGGGGCGCGATCGTTTATTTAACTAGGGAAACCGACATTGATGTTTCGCTCTCAGACCGCGTTAATTTGATTAATAAATTAAAACCAACAATTGCTATTTCTATTCATTACAATTCCTTACCCGACGGCGGCGATGCAATTAAAACTCAGGGATTAAGTACGTTTTGGTATCATCCCCAAGCACAAGATTTGGCAATGTTTCTGCAAACTTATTTAGTCAAAAAACTCAATCGACCTTCCTATGGTGTTTATTGGAATAATTTGGCTCTAACTCGTCCCCACAGCACTCCTTCCGTTCTTTTGGAATTAGGTTTTATGATTAATCCCCAGGAATTTGAATGGATTACCAATGCTCAAGAACAAGAAAAATTAGTCAACGCGATCGCGGATGGAATTACAGAATGGCTACAAAAAAACTCCTAAATCCAATTTGAATTCAGGAGCAAAATCTAGAGTTAAATATTAAAAACCCTATTAACCAACGATAAGAGTCTCAATAGATAGTGCTGTCATAACATTGGTCGTCACAATTAAACCACCTGCGCCCAATCCTGCTGTCGAACCATTGGCATTATAAGAAATACTTCCTGATTGTTGACTATGCACGATCTTAGCGGTACTAGTTCCAATCAATGAATCTAATGTGACAGACGCATACTCAGTAATAAGTACACTAGAACCAACAGCACCACTTAAACCAAAAGTTGTTTTACCAAGAACAAGTCGGTCACTTTGAATCTGGCTAAAATCTGAAATCGTATCATTCCCAATATCAGCCACAGCGAAGATTTTGTTAGTGTTGTATTGAAATTTGTCAGCCCCAGTACCACCTGTTAAAAGATCATCCCCAGTACCACCTACTAAAAGATCATTACCCGTGTTACCTAAAAGAATATCATTGCCTTCGTTACCGAAAATAGTATCATCACCACCACCACCATCTAGCTTATTCTTGCCTGCATTACCTCCAATAACATTGTTAGTAGTGCTACCCGTACCATTAATATCGAGACTACCAGATAAATTTAAGTTCTCCACGTTAGCTGACAACGTGTAGGAAACAGAAGCAAAGACCGAATCTGTTCCTGCATCAATATCTTCTTTGACGACATCGCTCGTATTTTCCACGATGTATTTATCATTGCCAAAGCCACCTACTAAAGTATCAATTCCAGTTAAACCATCCAGAAAGTCGTTACCAGATCCTCCATTAAGCGTATTGTTTGAACTATTACCAATTAACCGATTATCTGAACCATTTCCTGTTCCTGTTATTGTTGTACCAATAAGCGTAAGATTTTCAACATTAAGACGGCCTTCTAGGGTGTAGTTATTAACAGTCGCGAAAACAGTATCTACACCACTATTAGGAATAAGAATTGAGCTTTCTTCAATATTGTCGTTAAGACTATCCACATAGTAAAAATCGTTACCTAAGCCACCAATCATCGTGTCATTCCCCAAGCTACCATCAAGGATATTAGAGCCTGAATTGCCAGTAATAATGTTACTTAAGTTGTTACCTGTTCCGTTAACAGATGTTGATATAAGTGTTAAATTTTCAACATTATCGCTGAGGGTATAGCTAAGAGAAGAACTATTAATTAAATCTATTCCTTCATTGAGTCCTTCAAACACAATATCAAGTACATTATCAACAAAATAAGTATCGTTCCCAAGACCTCCGTATAATTGATCATTCCCAACCAAGCCATATAGAGTATCATTTCCAACTTGTCCTAATAGGATATCATCACCACCAAAACCATCAAGAATGTCATCTCCTCCTTGCCCATCTAGGGTGTTAATGCCCGTGTTACCAACAAGAATATTGTTTGCTGCATTACCAGTACCGTTGATGTTAGTTGTACCTAAAAGTGTTAATTTTTCAAAGTCGTTCTTCAGAAGATAAGATACAGTACTTCTTACTTCATCTATCCCTCCATTAGCAACTTCCGTGAGAACTTCTAAGGCACTATCAGTAAAATAAATATCATCTCCCGCTCCTCCTGTTAATTTATCAACTCCTACTTCACCATAAAGAATGTCGTTGCCAATACCGCCATCAAGAGTGTCGCTACCTAAGCCACCATAAAGGGTATCGTTCCCATCCTTGCCAGATAAAGTGTCATTACCAATATTGCCTGTAATAATATTATTGGAAGTATTTCCTTCAATATTCATGGCAGTAGTTCCTAAATATTTTAGGATTTCAACATTTGTCGCTAATGCGTAGTTCGTTGGAGTTAAACCGCTATAGTACGCTTCAATGGTGTCAATTTCACTCACAAGTGTAGAGGATTCTGTAATAATGTCAGCTTCCCCA
The DNA here is from genome assembly GCA_031396835.1 of Snowella sp. SOY_38_metabat_116. Lineage (GTDB taxonomy): Bacteria > Cyanobacteriota > Cyanobacteriia > Cyanobacteriales > Microcystaceae > Snowella. The sequence goes on along the minus strand of JANNLO010000111.1, from coordinate 16,396 downwards.
ATAATCACTCGATATAGATCATTTCCTGTTCCACCAATGAGGACATCATTTCCTGCTCCACCATCAAGAATATCATTGCTAGCCAAGCCATTTAAAGTATCGTTTCCTTCATTTCCTAAAAGAGTATTGGCGAGACTATTTCCTGTTGCACTAGAAGCACTCCCAATCAATGTTACATTTTCAATATATTTTCTGTCTCCAGTTTCAGCTAACTCATAAGAAGACGTTAGACCAACTAACACTGTATCAATTCCTTGATTTACGGCATTGTTTTCAATAGCTTGATCTCCTGAGTCACTAACGACATAGGTATCATTACCACCTCCCCCTATCATAAGGTCACCTCCTCCTAAGCCATCTAAGTAATTATTGCCAATATTACCCGTCAATGTATTACCAAGTGTGTTACCAGTCCCAGAAAAGTCGCCATTGCCAAGAAGTTCTAAGTTTTCCAGATTTGCCCCTAATGTATAATCTGCATTAACCTTAACCGTGTCATTTCCTCCGTTAGCAGCTTCAACGATTAAATCAACTGTATCTCCCAAATTATCAAGGATATAAGTATCATCTCCTGCCCCTCCTTTTAGTATATCAACACCTCCATTACCATCTAAAGTATCATTTCCTGCTCCGCCATCTAGAGTATTATTGCTGTTGTTACCCTTAACAATATTATCGCCACTATTACCTGTAGCATTAATCGCTAAAACGCCCGACAAGGTAATATTTTCTATATTAATATTCGTCAGACTATAACTTTTATATCCAACTTGAACTGTATCATTTCCTTGACCAGCCGCTTCATTAATCACATCAAGGTCATTATCAATCACATAAGTATCATTATCCAATCCACCAGTTAAAGTATCGTTCCCTATTCCGCCGTCAAGAAAATCATGTCCCAACTCTCCAATGAGGGCATCATTTCCGCTACCTCCGATGAGAGTATCATTTCCATCTTTTCCATTAAGTGTATTAGCTAAAGCATTGCCTTGAATTAAATTACCCAGATGATTTCCTGTTCCAGTAGTGGCAGTTCCTGTTAGGGTCAAATTTTCTAGATAAATCCCCGTTACAAGGTTAGCAGGAGCTAATGTGTAATTAGTAGAAGCATGGACAGTATCAGTTCCACCACCATCAACTTCTCCTGTAATGGTATCTATTAGATCACTGATGATATAAGTATCATTTCCACCACCACCATTGAGGCTATCTGTTCCACTTCCACCGTCTAAAATATCATCTCCAAGTCCACCAATGAGAGTATCATTTCCTGCACCACCCTGAAGATTATCATTGCCCGCTAAGCCATCAAGAGTATTGTTTCCACTATTACCAATTAGCGTGTTGTTATTAGCATTACCTGTACCACTAATCGCAGCCGTACCTGTTAAAGTTAAAGACTCAACCAGAGCATTTACACCATTCAAAATTGTTGTTGTGCTGGCAGTTAATGTATCTGTAATATTACCTAATGTTGTTGCTAATAAGATTGCAGTAGTTGGAAGGTTGGTACTAAAAACATTAACAAAGAAGCTTTCATCTAACTCACTGATGATGTCATTGGAAATGATAACCGAAATAGTTTTGACCCTTTCTCCTGCACCAAACGTAATTGCTTGAGTAAGAGTATTAGGAATAGTAACAGCAGTATAATCTGAGCCACTAACAGCAGTATTGTTTAAGGTACTCCAATAGTAGGTGATGGGAACTAGGGTTGGTTCGGAAAGTTCAATGGTAAAAGTTAGCGTGGTGTTTAATCCTTCGACGGCGATACCATTACCGAAAATATTGATGTCCATAATGTCAACTCACGAATAGAAATAGATAATTTAATTTAGATAATCACGAACTTTAAAAGTCGAGACAAAAGGGGTAGGAAGGCCCACCCCAATCAAAGGAAATGTTAGTTACCTCTCATCAAGCAGAGGTTATTTATTCAGGAATTAAGCCCAAGGAAGAACAAAATTAGCAGAGGTTATAGTTGCTGCTGTTGTTGCTCCAATATTGATGACAGCATCAGTTGTTGAGCTAAACCCAGCAACACTATCATTAATCGCCACATAAGTATTAGATCCAAATGTGAAGGTCGCAGCCCGATAGGAAGTAAAAGCAGCCGGAGTTAGTACTGCTTGGATGCCAGCTTCGGTCAGTGTCCCTGTTGTGACTGAACCACCAGTAAAGACAGTCGTAGTTGGATTAACAACGGCTTGGAATTTATCCGTAGCAGTAAAGCCCGTGATAGTGTCCATAGTTCCCAACAAAGAATCTGCTAAATTTGCTGTGTAACCAGTGCGAGTTGTTCCATAACTAAAGACATTAGCACCCGTTCCACCTGTGAGAGCGTCGGCACCACCACCACCAATGATGACATTGCTACCAGTACCACTCGTTATGATGTCATTACCAGCACCGCCATCGAGGATGTTAAAGCCGCTGTTACCAACAATGGTATTAACTGAGCTATTACCTGTCGCATTAATACTTGCGGTTCCTGTGAGGGTAATATTTTCAATGCTAGGAAACGAGGCAAGACTGACAGTAACAGCACTGCTAACAGTATCAGCAGTACCAGCAGAATCGCTGATTGTATCCAATGCACCCAAAATGTAGGTGTCGTTACCAGCACCACCCGTTAAGAGATTAGCGGCAGTATTGGAAGCACCATTAAGAACGTTATCGCCAGTATTACCTGTCGCATTAATTGTTGCGGCTCCTGTGAGAGTAACATTTTCAATGTTGGCAAAAGCAGTTAAAGTAAGGTCAATAGCAACACCACTGCTAACAGTATCATTACCAGCAGAATCGTTGATTGTATCTTCTGTTGACCACAGATAAGTGTCATCACCAGTACCACCAGCTAAGGAGTCAATAGCAGCAGTAACCTCAGTACCGCCACTCAGGATATTATTTCCGCTATTACCATTGATAGTATTAGCTAAAGCATTACCCGTACCATTAATATTTGTGCTTCCTGAGAGAGTCAGGGTTTCAATATTAGCTGAAAGAGTATAAGTAACACTACTGTTAACCAGATCAGTTCCAGTATCGGCAAGAAGCTCAGTTACGACATCACCGATGTTGTCAACAGTGTAGGTATCTCCTAGGTTACCGCCAATTAAGATATCAGCACCAGCACCACCATCTAAAGTGTTAGCCAAGGCATTCCCTGTAATGGTGTTAGCTGAAGCATTACCGGTACCATTAATTGCGGTGCTTCCTGTTGCCGAAAGATTCAGGTTTTCAACATTAGCTAGTGTAGCAAGGCTATAGGTTAAAAGACTTTGAATGGTGTCTGTTCCTGCATTAGGATCTTCAGTTATGATATCAGTTGAACCAACGATATAAGTATCATTACCAGCACCACCGATTAAGGTGTCAGCAACAGTATTGGAAGCACCATTAATAACATTATTGCCAGTATTACCCGTTGCGGTAGCCGCAGTGGTTCCTGTGAGGGTAATATTTTCAATGCCAGTAAACGAGGCAAGACTGACAGTAACAGAACTGCTAACAGTATCATTACCAGCAGAATCGCTGATTGTATCTTCTGTTGACCACAGATAAGTGTCATCACCAGCACCACCAACTAAGGAGTCAATAGCAGCAGTACCCTCAGTACCGCCACTCAGGATATTATTTCCGCCATTACCTGTGATGGTGTTAGCTAGGGCATTACCAGTACCATTAATAGCAGTGGTTCCTGTGAGGGTCAGGTTTTCAACTTCAGAGGCAAGAGTATAAGTAACAGTACTTTGAACAAGATCTGTTCCTCCTGATCCTACTTCGGTCACAACGTCATTTGTACTACCGACAACATAAGTGTCATTACCACCTAAGCCAACTAAAGTATCAGCAAGAGTAGTATCAGTACCACTGTTGAGGATGTTATCAGCAGAGTTCCCGGTGATGACGTTAGCTAAAGCATTACCACTACCATTAATAGCAGTGGTTCCTGTTAGGGTTAGGTTTTCAACATTAGTTAATGCAGCAAGAGTATAGGTGACAGCACTTTGAATAGTATCTGTTCCTGCATTAAGAGCCTCAGTTACGATATCAGTTGTACCACCAACGATGTAGGTGTCATTACCAGCACCACCGATTAAGGTGTCAACAAGATTATCAGTACCACTGTTGAGAGTGTTGTTAGCATCATTACCAGTGATAATGTTAGCTAGGGTATTACCTGTCCCATCAACTGCCCCTGTCAAAAGGGTTAGATTTTCAACTTCTGCTACCAGGGTATAAGTGATAGCACTTTGAACAGTATCTATTCCTGCACCAGCAACCTCAGTTACAACATCACCTGTATTATCGACACGATAAATGTCATTACCGCCTAAGCCCACTAAGGTATCAGCACCAGTACCACCATCTAAGGTGTTGGCCGCAGAGTTACCTGTAAGAGTGTTAACTGAAGTATTACCTGTTGCATTAATCGCGCTGGCTCCTGTTAGGGTAATATTTTCGACGTTGGCAAAAGTAGCAATAGTATAGGTGACAGAACTTTGAACTGTGTCTGTTCCTGCACCGCCATTAACAACATCACCAGTGTTGTCAACGATGTAGATGTCATTGCCACCACCACCACTTAAGGTATCAGCACCAATACCACCGTTTAAAGTATTAGCGACTGTGTTACCATTGATTGTGTTAGCTAAGTCATTACCCGTACCATTAATAACAGCGGTTCCTGAGAGAGTCAGATTTTCTACGTTAACAGCAAGAGTATAAGTTACGCTACTGTTAACAAGGTCTGTTCCTGCACTACTAGCCTCGGTTACGACATCTAATGCATTATCCACAGTGTAAGTATCATTACCGCCTAGGCCAATTAATTGGTCAGCACCAGTACCACCGTTTATAGCATTGTTTCCACCATTACCAGTAATAATGTTGTTGCCAATATTACCTGTCGCATTAATATTAGCTGTTCCCAGGAGTGTCAAATTTTCGAGAAAGGTTGCCCCCAGATTATAGGTGTCACTACTTTGAACGGTGTCTGTTCCTTCATTAACCGAAGTCGACTCCTGTGCGAGATCGCCTGATCCAATGATGTAAGTATCATCGCCTAATCCACCAATTAAGGTATCAACAAGAGCATCAGTACCACTGCTGAGAATGTTATTGCCAGTATTACCAACAATTCTGTTGGCAAGAATGTTACCTGTTCCGTTGATACTACCGACTCCTAATAAAAAGAGGTTTTCTACTTCAGTACCAAGAGTATAAGATGTCGTGCTATGGACAACATCAGTACCATTACCAGCTGTTTCTGTGATGACATCAGTAGAACTATCGACGAAGTAAGTATCATTACCTGCTCCACCAATGAGGGTATCGTTACCAGCATCACCATCGAGAATATCATTCCCCGCATTGCCAGTAAGGGAATCATTTCCCTCTCCACCATTAAGTTGGTCGTCTACAGTACCACCAATTAGAGAGTCAATTCCTTCAAATCCGAAAATTTGTTGAATGCCAGTACCAACAGAATTACCAAGCGTATTATTTCCAGAATCACCGTTCAGGATAGAAGCTGCTGCTGCAACCAAGCTCACTGTATAAATGATGGTTGTGGAACCATCTGTGATTCTTAAGGGAAAGCTTCCATTAGTTGCTCCAGTCGCGATCGTTAATTTACCATCAGAGGTGATGGTGACGCCAGCAGGAAGGGCAGTGCCATCGCTTTGGGTGCTAAGAAGAAATCCTGTACCAGTAGGAAAAAGTCCTAAGCCCACTAAATCGATGGTTTGAGTCGTTCCTATCGTGATTAATTGATTATAAAGTCCCATATATTTACTTAGGCAAAAAATAAGTAAGAGTCAGTAGTGGTGAATATACTTAAGTGAAGAGAAACAATCTTTAAAAAGTTTACAAATGAGGAGCTTTAATTAACAAGTAACCCATCACTTAACTCCTAAGAAAGGTTTTCACTTAATTCCACCTATAATACAGCCTACCCAGTTTTAGTTCATTACCTATCACATTAAGGACAATTAATTAACTATCACATTGAAGAGAAAAGTTTAGCCACTATAGTGAAATAATTAGTTTTTATTTTTAGGCTCCGAAAGGTTTTGGGGAATTTAACTAATTAATTGATTGATTCGATGTGCATTAATTAGACTTGGTTGGAATGAGAATTTGTGTGATGTGGAATTTTGTTGAAGAATTGCATCTTAACTATAAAAACATCCAAAAAAGCGAGAGGAAATATATTTTTAACCTATAAGGTTTAGAAATTTCTGAATCACAAAAGCATTAGCAATATCAATAAAAAAAGCTCCTACTAAAGGAACAATGATAAAGGCTTGAGGAGAAGCACCAAATCTTTCGGTAACAGCAGTCATATTCGCGATCGCAGTTGGAGTTGCACCGAGTGTTAAGCCAGAATAACCAGCAGCAATTACCGCAGCATCATAATTTTTTCCCATGACTGGAAAGACAATAAAAATGGTGTAAAGCACACTAATAAAAAACTGCGCTAATAACAAGATTGCGATCGAGCTACCCATGCCCGCTAATGTCCACAACTGTAAACTCATTAAAGATATAGCCAGAAACAAACCGAGACTAACATCAGAGACTAAGGCTAAAGAAGGAGTATCAGATGGCCAAGGAAAGCGTTTAAAAAAGATTGGGACAGTATTAGTCAAAATAATTCCTGCTAATAAACAGGTTACAAAAACTGGTAGTCTTAACCCGATTTGGGCGATCGCAGCATTCATCTCAAATCCTAAGCCAATGGCAAAACCGAGTACCAGAATAGAGTTGAGCATGGTGTTGTAGTCGATAGTGACATTTTTCTGGCCGCGTTTAATGCCAATAGTTAAATCCTGTTCTTGGAAGTCTGATTGGAGTTTGTGTTTAACAATTAAAAATTTTGCAGTCGGGCCTCCAATGATTCCCCCCAAAACTAATCCAAAAGTAGCACTAGCAATACCGATTTCTGAAGCATTATTAATACCATAAGTATCTTTAAAAATGGGAGACCAAGCGATCGCTGTTCCATGACCTCCACTCAAAGAGACTGAACCCGAAAGTAGTCCAATCGGTAAATCTAAGCTCATCAAGGACGCGACTCCTACTCCTACTAAATTTTGGATGAAGAGATAACTCACCGCAGTAGCTAATAAAATTAATAAAGGTTTGCCACCTTTGAGCAAAGTTTTTAACTTAGAAGAAAGCCCGATAGTTGTAAAGAAGATAATCAAGAAAGCATCACGAACACTGAGATTAAATTCTATTTGTGATTTAAAAACTGTGTAATAAATACCAAAAATTAATGAAGCAAGTACACCACCTGAAACGGCATCGGGGATGTTGAAGTCTTGCAGAAATTGAATTCGTTTTGTTAAGTACTTACCAAGGTACAAAACTAAAATTGCCACAATGATGGTCTGGCGTGTGTCTAGTTGAGAGATATTCATAATCTGAAATCTTAGCCCTAGGGTTTTCAATCTTGGAGTTATTATAGTTATTCTGTCTTGATTTATCTAGAATAAGTTGCACAATCTAAATATTTTTATGGGAATATCAGAAAAATGATGTGTGAATTTTAAGTCCTATTTTAATAAAATGTGAGCTTATTTAATCACTCCTGTTAAAGGAGAACTCGCACTAGCATAGGCTTTAATTGGCATTCGTCCTGAGTGATAAGCTAATCTTCCTGCGACAGTTGCCATTCCCATTGCTTGGGCCATTGCTACAGGATTATTTGCCAAGGCGATCGCGCTATTAATTAATACTGCATCGGCTCCCATTTCCATTGCTTGAGCTGCTTCACTAGGAGTGCCAATGCCTGCATCGATGACGACTGGAACCTTTGCTTCTTCAATAATAATACCGATATTAGCTGCATTGCGAATACCTTGACCCGAACCAATGGGTGAGCCTAAAGGCATAACTGTGACGCAACCCACTTCTTCTAAACGTTTTGCTAAGAGAGGATCGGCGTTAATATAAGGCAGTACGGCAAACCCTTCTTTAACTAATTGCTCTGCTGCGGCTAGTGTTCCAATGGGATCGGGTAACAAATATTTGCTATCGGGAATTACTTCTAGTTTGACAAAATTATTGTCTTCTTGTCCTAATAACTTTGCCATTTCTCTGCCTAAACGAGCGACCCGAATGGCTTCTTCTGCGGTTTGACAGCCTGCGGTATTCGGCAACATCCAGATTTTTGACCAGGCGATCGCTTCAGCTAATCCTTGATGACCAGGCGCATTAGTTTGAACACGACGAACTGCAACGGTCACAATTTGACAACCACTTGCTGTAATGCTTTGTTGCATAATTTCGAGAGAAGGATATTTACCTGTTCCTGTCAATAAGCGCGATTGAAATTTTCTTCCCGCAATAATTAGATCATCATTGATCTCAAGAGAAGCACTCACATTATTTTCAGCAGAAGGACTTGGAGTAGTCATAATTTAAATAACAAGTAGGTTTATAGGAAAAAGCGATCACTGTTAAAAAACTTTAACAAAGGATCAGAAAGTTGATTAATCATTAAGTCAGCAATGAGAGACGCAGTGATAGGAGCTAATAAAATGCCATTGCGATAATGACCTGTTGCCAAAATCAGATTATCACAAGCACTCGTCCCTAAAATGGGCAATTCGTCAGCCGTGCCTGGCCGAAATCCGTACCAAAAATCTTCAATCGTCCAATTTTTCAGATCGGGATAAAGTCCCATTGCCCTTTCTAAAAGATCATAAATTCCTTGGGGCGTATTCTCAGGAGTCCAACCCACTTCTTCTGAGGTTGCGCCAATGATTAAACGGCCATCTTTTCGAGGTACTAAATAGGTATTTGGGCCAAATATTACTCGTTCCAAAAAGCGATCGCGGGGCATTCTCAGGGCTAACATTTGTCCTTTAATTGGACGCACAGGCAAAGAAAATAATTCTGATGTCCAAGAACCCGTTGCTAAAAGATAGGTTGCTGCTTGAAATTCTCCCTTTGTTGTGAAAACTTTCTCGATCTTCCCTGATTTTTGAATAATAGATTTAACTGCAACACCTTCTTGAATTTCTACTCCTAAAATTTCGGCTGCTTGTCGTAAAGCATTGACTAATTTACGGTTATCAACTTGTCCATCTTCGGGATGCCACCAGCCGCCAATAATTTCTGGGCTTAAACCTGGTTGAAAAGTGTAAATTTCTGTCTGATCAAGCCAGATTGAATGGGTTGAAATAGGAGTAAAAGTATCAGGAATTTCAAACACAGGAGACACGATTCCGCAAGGATTATAGCCCGTTTCTAAGCCCGTTAAATTTTCTAATTTACTGATCCAATCTGGATAAAGTTTTCGCGATCGCAGACACAAATCTAACATCGGACTCAGGGGAATTTGTTCAGCAGAAGGAGCCAACATTCCAGCAGCAGCATGACTCGCAGCTTGTTGAAAATCTCGACTTAGAAGCGTGACTTTTGCACCTCTTTGTCTCAATTCAACGGCGATCGCCAATCCAATAATTCCGCCTCCAATAATTAAAATGTCTGCTACTTTCATGACTGCTAAATTGATTTTCTTTGTATTTTACACCGTACACGCTTTAAGAATTGGTCAGCCAAGAGGAATAAATAAGATCTTTCTTAAAACCTTTCAAAATATTTGTATTAAGTCGAGCAAAAAATCCAGATTGCAGTATTTTTATTGATCTTAATGGTTGACTATTTTTTGTTGTTTTAAATAGATAAAAACAGATTTATCACCAATATCAGGAGGAACCGCTTGTATCGCTTTTCTGATAGCAAAGATCATAAAAAATATTGCCCAAACTGCTAACAATATTTGTTCAAAAATGAGAGGTAAAATAGAGAATAAATGTCCTAGTAATAAGCCAGGAACTAAAAAAGTTAATATCTTTGTTTCTAAACGATTAAAGCAAAAAGCTTCTTTGAAAAAAATGCCTGTTAAAGCGGCAAAAGTAAACCCTACTCCTAATAATGAAAGAGGATTATTATAAACAAATAGTGCTAAAGGTTCTGAACTATAAATTGTCAATATTAAACTTGTAATTGTGCCGATCGCCCAAAAGATTTGTAATAACCGATGCAGTGCAACAACATAAATATGAATTAAGACTAAACTCATTCCTAATCCTAAAGAAAATAAGGCAAACAAAGGAGTTAAAAGTTGTAAAACCAAAGGAGTTGGGCCTTGCCAAAAGATGAGTCCACAACCAATTGCAAAAGTGAGTGCGGCTAAAGCTAATCCTCCTCGATAAAGAATAACATCTAGGCGATCGCGTTCGGTAATGGTAAATTCTCCAAATTGTCCTTGATAAACGGGGGAGGAAATGGCTGTGTTTGTCATTGTTTTAGATGAATAGGATTATAAATTGTCATTAAATTACCTTTAGAATTATAAACTTCTAAGGGAATTTTTGCTGTATTACTAATTATTTGAAAACTTTGTTCTAAACGAGAAAGATGATTCAAAATTCCAGCTTGTTCTTGCACATTAGCTCGCAGTTTGGCTTGAATTGATAAATCCCAAAGTTGCTGAAGATAGGAGGAAGTTAGTTTTACTTTGATGCCTTTTTTGTTGATCGAATAATCACAAAGCTTGCCCTGTTGAGAACAAATTTTTGCCAAATTATCTTTGACATTTTGAGACTGATTCGCTATTGTAAAATTTGCTTGAGCTTGTTTTAAAGAGAGTGTATAATTAGTTAAAATTGGTTTAATTGTAGTTGCCTGAAACGTGTTGGGAAAAATTTGTTTTAGATAAGTTAAAGCATTATTCCAGTGAGAAATTGCTACAGACCATTGCTGAGAACTTTCTGCTTTTTCTGCTTTTTTTCCTTCTTGAATAGCTTGTTGATAAGCAATTTTTGCTATTTGCTCTTGATTTTTGCGGCTGTCAATATTTTTAAATTCTTGACCATAAAGCTCTAAAAGTTTTGTAGTTTTATAATAAGGAGTTGTCCCTTGATTAATATTTTGAAGAGATTGAATTGCTTTTTTCCAAGTTGAAGAAATTACTCCAAAATCTTCGCTAGATTGAGCCATATTTTCTTGAATTTTAGCAAGTCTAGCTATTTTCAGGGCTTGGTCAAAACTCGCATTTGCTTCTTGTTCTTGATCTAAGCGTTGATTAGTAAACTGTAAAATCTGTTGATATTTTTGTTGTTTGGCGATCGCAAAAGATTTGAATTTGCTTTTTGGTGAAAGCTGATCGAGCTGATCTATTGCTTTTTGTAAAAGATTTTGAGTGGTTTGCCAGTGAGTAATTGATAAAGAAGATTTTTGCATTAAAAAAGTAGCTTGATTGCCCGTTGTGATCGCTACAGTAATTAAATCAATTTCCTTTAAAATATCTTGATATTCAGTTTTTAAACGATTGACTTTGGAAATAGAAGGCGACCACCACGGAATAGATTGCAGTTGCTGAAGAGCTTGAATAAATTGTTGTCTAGTAGTTAATAAACTATTAGAAGAATCTGGGTTGAGGGCAATAAGAGAACTTTTGGTCAAAAACTCTGCTTTAGTTAGAGAAGGACAGTTTCCCGTTACACAAGGATCACTTAATCCATACAATCCGATAATAAGAATTCCTAAACCTAGCCCTAATCCCAAGATGATTTTGGTCGGAAAATGATCAGAATTTTTTTTTCTAGAAAAATCGGGAATACGAAGATTATTTTTGTTAAAAAGAGAGGTTTGAGTCATTTGCCGACGAACTATTTTCCCTCGATTCCGCGTTGGCTTTTGTAAAGGAAAAGTCGCTGTCATTCGCGTTATTTGCTGAATCTCTCCATTGGCTGTGGAAGAAAATTGATCATCATCGTCAACTGTTAAAACAATTCTGGCGGGAAACAGGGAGGAAATATCCTGAAGATCTAAAAACTCTCGCACACAAGAAAAGGTTGCCGTCGTTTCTAGAGTAGGGGTTTGTGGCACCTGAATAATAATAATTAATGTTTCTTCCGAGAAAGAACAATTAACCTGTAAAGGGGTAAACGCGATCGCATCTGACCGCAAAAGTTGGTACAATTGTCCTGCTAATTGCTCAAGATCAATTTTACTAATAACTGTTTTTTCCATAACACTAATCTCAGATTGAGGAAGACTACCTGTAAACTAAAGGTAAATGCCGAGAGTCATTGATTCAATTTCTGCCCAAGAAAGCAATCAAGATCAGGTTACTCCTTCTTTATTTAGAGTAAGGGTAAATAAGAAAAATTGGAGTAAATTAACAATTCTGTTTCGACGATTCTGAGTATGATTCTTAATACAATTAATAGCCAATATGGATTTATTAGAATATCAAGCCAAAGAACTTTTTCAACAAGTAGGTATTCCGACCTTACCGTCCCAAACTATTCATAATATTGGGGAACTAAAACGCCTACAAATTCCTTATCCACTCGTTTTGAAATCCCAAGTTCGAGCAGGTGGTCGGGGAAAAGTTGGCGGTATTCGTTTTGTTGAAAATACAATTGATGCGATCGCGGCGGCCTCAGCTATTTTCAATCTAAGCATTTTAGATGAGTATCCTAACGTTATTTTGGCGGAGGCTCATTACGATAGTCAGTTAGAATTCTTTTTAGCAATTGTCTTGGATTATCAACTGCAATGCCCTGTTTTATTAGGTTCTAGTAAAGGCGGTATGAATGTAGAAATCCTCTTGCAATGTATGCAGAAAGTCATTTTAACAGAAGATTTTTCAGCTTTTCATGCCCGTCATTTAGCGATCAAAATGGGATTAACTGGAGAATTAATTAATGTTGTCAGTGATATTTTAGAAAAAATGTATCACCTCTTTTTAAATAAGGATTTAGACCTGATAGAAATTAATCCACTAGGGGTTAAAAATACGGGAGAAGTGATGGCTTTAGACGGCAAAATTACGGTTAATAATAGCGCGATCGCCCGACATCCTGACCTACTTTTACTAACCAATACTGAATCTAGTTTTGCCCATCCATTGCAATGGCTTAAAGGAAATTTGCAATCAGGACAAATTGGTCTAATTTGTAATAGTTATGGACTGGCTCTTACCAGTTGGGATTTAATCCGAGAACAGCAAGGAAATTTAGTTGGAGCTTTTATTTTAGAGGATAATAATCCTAATTTATTGTTGACTCAACAATTAAAAATGTCCCTAGAAAAAATGCAAACATTACCCAAAATAAAAGTAATTCTAATTAATATTTTAGGCACTGCTGAAACCTCCGAAGCGATCGCAGAATTGATTTCTAATTATCTCCAACCTACTATTTTGCCTAAAAGTGATGACCGCATACCGAGAGCAACTGGCTCAATTTCCCTGAGTCGAGAACGACCTCCGCTCAAAGAAAATTTAACAATAGAATCAATTCCCATCGTCATTCGTCTGGTTAATGGAAAATTAGAACCCTTTCAAGCCAAAGTTTCTACGTTGCCTATTTATTGGAGCAGCTCCTTAGAGCAGGCGATCGCCGACACACTTTCTCTTGCTGAATCTGAATAATTAGTTAAAAGTTAGAACAAAATTCGTCTCTGAAAAAACAAATCGCCCAATCTCTCCGCAAAAAATATTTTAGAATGGCAAAAATCTATGAAATGGCAATCTGACAGTAAAGTCCTATTACAAGGCATTAATCATCCTCTTGGAGCCTATTATGCCGCCCAGATGCAAGCTTATGGAACAAAATTAGTTGCAGGTGTAAGTGCTGGATCTGGAGGAGAAAACTTAAGCAACATTCCCGTTTTTGATTTGGTCGAAGAAGCCCTGCGTGAATCAGGATCTGTGGATATGTCCGTGATTTTGAATCCCGCCTATGAAGTTTTGGATGCATCCCTGGAGGCGATCGCAGGAGGAATTCGACAATTAATTATCGTATCAGAAGGCGTTCCACCTTTGGACATGATCCATCTCCTCAGAAAAGCAGAAGCCACCAACACTTTTATTTTGGGATCAGGAAGTCAGGGATTGTTAATACCAGATAAGTTGAGCGTGGGAACGTTAAATACCAATAGCTATAGTCTTGGTAAGATTGGTATTATCAGTCATTGCGATGCCCTTACCGATGATATTGGCAGCGAATTAACCAAAGCAGGTCTGGGGCAATCCCTTGTCGTTAGTTTGGGGACGGATGGACTGATTGGTTCTAACTTTGAACAGTGGCTACAAATTCTTGAAGAAGATGATCAAACAGAGGTAATCGTTCTTCTTGGTCAACCCAATAGTAATGGAGAAATGCGAGCCGCCGATTATGTTAGTGCCGCGATCGAAAAACCAGTTATTGGTTATTTGACAGGACGATATGCCACTCCAGATAAGCATTTTGGAGATTCAACAACAATTATTGCTAATCAACTTTCCCATTTTGTTCCTGTTATTAATAGCGTCCAAAAAACGATTATGGCCTTTGAAAAGGCTAATATTCCTGTTGCCAAAAAACCCTGGGAATTACCGAGTTTAATTAAAAACGCATTAAATAATCAAGATTTAGCTGATAAAAATTAATATTAGAAAAATTTAAAGTTTTTGCTTAATAAACGTGACTAATTGAGATAATTGCTTCTTGAGCATTTCAATTTCTCCGTTCATTTTCGCCATTTGTTGTTTGAGTGTCTTAATTTCTTCCGCCATGCCAGCATTATCACCTGGAATAGTGGAGCGAACAGCTGGAGGAGTGGTGGCAGAATAACCAACGGGCTTGGGATGTTTCTTCGCTTTGGCCATCGCCTCTTTAATAGCAGAAACTAGCTCTCGTTGTTCAAAAGGTTTTTCGACAAAGGTAAAATATTCAAACGGTTCGGAGAGTTTTTCTAAAACCTCTTCTTTGCGTCCCGACATCAAAACTAAGGGAATACTTTTTAGTTCATATTCTTTTTGGACTTCCTGAAAGACTTCCCAGCCACTCATTTTTGGGAGCAAAAAATCTAACAAAATCAAATTGGGTTTTTCACTGCGAATCATGTTGTAGCCTTCGACCCCATCCCTGGCTTCTAAAACCTCAAAGTTTCCTTGGGGCAACATATCTCGAACCCGCATCCGAATAACTTTACTGTCATCAATAACCAAAATTTTATGGGTTGACACAAAAAACTCTCCTTAATTATCTGTTCACTACTTTAGCAATTTGTTTGGAACTATTCAAAACAATTGTTATGCCGACTCAACTTTATCCCAATTTTTGGAGCTATCTAATCCGCGATCGCCAACATTTTCAAACTTTTAGATCAATAATTAGCAAACTCACTAATATTTTTCAAGGTAATGTCAGGACAACTGCGTTTGATCAAGCCCGCCAAAACTTTACCTGGCCCAACTTCCCAAACTTCGTTAATCTCTAAGACTGAAAATTGCAACATAATTTCCCGCCAACGTACCGAACCCGTCATTTGTTTTACCAAACGCTCTTTTAAAATTTTTCCAATCGTTGCTGGGGAAGGATCAATATTAGAAAGAACGGGACAAATGGCATCATTAAAGGAAATATCAGCCACAATAGCTTGAAACGCTTCGGCAGCTTCGGTCATCAAAGGTGAATGAAAAGCTCCTGAAACGTTGAGCGGCACAGCCCGTTTGGCTTTAATTTGAGTCAAGGCAAGATCAACTGCTGCGGGAGTTCCTGAAATAACCACTTGTTCCTCGCTATTGTCATTAGCTAAAACCAGATTTGGCGTAGCGGCAATAACTTCTTCTAGCTGCGATCGCTCAAATTTCATTAAAGCAGCCATTTTTCCTCCTCCAGCTTCATTCATCAAAATTGCTCGTTGTTTCACTAATTTTAAACCAGTCGCAAAATCAAAGACTTCTGCTGCATAAAGAGCCGAATATTCCCCTAAACTATGACCTGCCACAAAACCAGGGCGATATCC
Organism: Snowella sp. SOY_38_metabat_116; assembly: GCA_031396835.1. Classification (GTDB taxonomy): domain Bacteria; phylum Cyanobacteriota; class Cyanobacteriia; order Cyanobacteriales; family Microcystaceae; genus Snowella. Next base: position 568 of record JANNLO010000111.1, on the reverse strand, counting down.
CTTTTCTCGTAACAAATCCGTCAAAATGCTTTCAATAACGTATAAACAGGGTTGAGTGTAGAGCGTCTGAGATAATTCAGTTTCGTTGCCATTACACTTTTCTGTCACAGACCAACCGAGAATTTTTTCAGCTTCTATTAATTTATTTTGGGCAATGGGAAGTTCGCTTAAATCATTTCCCATCCCGATCGCTTGGGAACCTTGTCCTGGAAATACCCACGCTATTGTCATTGGTAATTAATTGAGTAAAATTAAGAGCTTATAGATTATATCAAGAGTTGATCATCGCAATTAAACATTGCACTAACTCAGTAACAGAATGTAAGATAGAAGATCGTGATCACGTGTTTAATTTTTAGAATTGGAAAAATCAAAATTATGTCGAAACAAGTACAACTTATTTTAAGTAAATCTGTCGATAAATTGGGTAAAAATGGCGATTTAGTAGAAGTAGCTCGCGGTTATGCACGCAATTACCTCATTCCCCAACAAATGGCTGTTGTCGCAACTCCTGGCTTACTTCGTCAAGTAGGACAACGTAGAGCGAAAGAACAAGAACGTCTTTTGG
>JANNLO010000105.1:0-14530 GCA_031396835.1 Snowella sp. SOY_38_metabat_116 | reverse complement strand
AGTTTTTTCTGAGAATCTTAGTTACAGTTTATTACAACCAAGGATTGAGCGGCATTCCGTCCGAATCTTTACAGTATAAGAGTTACAAGCGATACATTACTAAACCTTATCGATCAAGTGTTAAGAAGTGCTGAATGTGGGCTTTAAAGCAATGGATAATTGTCGGAGGCGTTCACTAACTTCTAAATTAAATTCTTGAGATTTTAAGTTGACGGGCAATTCAGCTAAAAGTTGAGGATTTTCTTTATACCATTCATTTTGTGCTACACCTGCCCAGGTACCTTCTTTTTCTCGAAAAAGATCTACCAATCCTCTTAATTCTTGGATACAGTATGATTCAAATCCAGCAGCTTCAAAAATGCCATTGCGTAAGTATTCTTCAAAAGCATTAATATCATTGGTGACTTCAAAGGTAACAACTTCTCTGGGAGGAGTTAATTGGTCAGCTAAATCTATTATTTTATCCATCGTCATTCCAATGAGTTCTTCCGCGATGCCTGTTACCCCTAATACTTGTTGGCGAAGATCACGGTTAAAGAGCAAATCAGATCCATATTTAACATATTTTTTCAACACTCTAAAAGCGGGTTCATCTCCTTGATAATAATTATCAATCAATTCGATATCAACCCCTAAAGATTTAACAATTTGAGTGCGGGTATCACTGTTAACAGGGCCGCGAATCAATGCTTCAGAAACTGGACGAGCAAAGCGTAAGAATAAAACACTCAAACTATTTTCTAAACGAGTTAAAAATTCATCTTCTGAATAACCAATCAGTCGCTCTTTGACTTGAGGGCTTCCCCATAATAAGGATGACATATAATCCACTAATTTTAAAGCTTCATCTTTTAATTCGGCGGCTAATTGTCGGGCAAGTTGATCTAAAAATTTTCTTATATCGGCATATAAATCATCTCGCCAAGCGTAATTAGCTCTTGCTTTATCAAAGTCTGGAAAAGAGTTAGCCGCAAAAATAATCTCTTTTTTCCTTAAAGTTTCTTCTCTTAATTTATTCATTTCACTTTCTACCAATTGCAGATAGCGTTCTCTAAATTTCTCAATGCTACTAAAAGATTCATTACTAACTTTTTCTAAGGGTTTATTAATCACTGATGTTTCATAAAATTTCTGTAAATCAGCTTTAATATATTCCCATTGACTTTTCCACCATTCTGAAAAAGAGATTCGTCTTCTTTCTTCTTCAAAGCGTTGTGCTTCTTCGGGATTTTCGGGAAACTTTTGACTAACGAGATGATGAATTTCTTCTGAGGTATTGATAATTTTATCAATAGAAGTTTCACAGCGTTTTTTGAGGATAGTAACACGCTCAGTATTAATATAATTGAAGATTTTTTCTTTGATTTCGGGGATTCCTGTTCCTTGACTTTTTAAAATTTCTTCATCAGTAATTCCTGTTAAACTGCTTAATTTATCTCGAATATTACTGGCTTGACCTATTTCTAATTGGGTATGTTCTTCTGCAAGATTATTTAATATTAAATAAGCCCCTGCTGAACCAGAAACAATCCGAGTTGTGGGTAAATTAGCACGTTTTGACCAATCTTGAGAGGCTTCTGCAATATGGGTTTGAAGAGCTTCTGCGCTACCAAGAGAGTCAATATGACTTAAAAAGACAAATAATTTATCAGCAATGGTAATGTTTTTATCACCTTGTTCTGTGAATTTAATAATTTCTAATTCGGCTTCTCGAATGCTACGGAAACGCTGGATCACGATCACCGCATCACAATCTGAGAGCATTTGTTGAGCTTCGTCAACGTGCTTGGTTAATCCAGAATCTGAACCAGGAACATCATAAAAGACGATTCCCTCTGCTTGAGCAAGTTTATTGGTATAAAGTCTGGCTTCTAGGACGGCATGGGCATATTTTTCATCAGCAACGTATTTTTAAAGTTGTTCTCGGATGTCTTCGAGTCGGGTAAAGGGAATAGTGAGATTTCCTTCTTTTCTAACTTGTCGTAAGGTGGTCTCATATTCTCTAATTGTTTTTAAGTCTTCTTTTGCACCGACAGTTTCTAATTCTTTAAGTAAATTAATAAACTGTTCTTCAGTGCGAGTTTGCACTTCTAATCTTTGTTCAGATTCACTTTTGACGGAATAAATTTGGGTGGTGGTGAAGGTACATCTTCCTCCTTTGGCGGGAAGTAAATCACATTCTAACCAAGCATTAATAAAGGTACTTTTTCCTGCTTTTTCTAAGCCTACTACCGCAATGCGAAATTCTCGTTTTCTTAGGCGATCGAGTTGACGGTTAGCAGGTACGGCTTCTTGGGTAAGGATTTCTGTTAATTTAGAGGGAACTTCAGTTTGGGGAAGTTTAGCTAAGTCAACGGCATAATGTTGGATGTTTAAGACATCACTGAGGCGTGTTTCATAGTAAGATGATGCTGATTTCCAATCCATTAAATTAACTCCTTAAATACGGTTAAATTTTTCTAAGCCAGATACGGAGAGATATTCAAGACAAGCTAATTTTTGAATAGTTAGTTTTTCGCTGGAAGGGAGGTTTCCTTTCAAAATATAGGGAACTTTCTCCCCAATTATTTGTTCCCCATTCGCAATTCTAATTCTGACGTAAACTTCTCTTTGTTCACTTACAGTAGTAATATCATCCTCTGTTAGGTCTAAAACTTGATCATCGAAGTTATCAGTACACAATAAGTAAGAAGCATTGTCTATGAGATGTTTTAGCTGACTAACACTTAACGTTGAAGTATGTCCGAAATTGATAGCTATAGATGCTGGAATAACAAGACATAAATCCACAGAAATTCGAGAGCGAGGAATAGGCTGGTCTGTTGTTTCTTCAAGTAATGTGTTTCGGTTTGGTTTGTTCTGCTGTTTTTTGTCAAGATTTTGCTTGTAAAAAAATAATCCGACAAATGTCAAAGCTGCCGACGCGAAAATCCACTCCATGTTTTCTCCTTGATGATGAATTAAAGTTGTTGCAACAAATTTTATAGGTGGATATTTTTCCAACAGAGAATCCACCCAGTCATTAATGACTTGCTGGTCGTCGTCTTTATTGGCATGAGGTTTTATTCCAAAATAATCACATATTTCTGCCGTTTTTGTTTTTTCTTCAACTATTATCTCAATAGCGTTATATAAACGGCCTTTTTGTCTTCCTCTTATTTTAGGGAGAATATTATTACAAACTTTATCGTATAGGTTTTTGGGGTTGTCATTTGCCATTAGATTTTAAGGTTCCTCTTTTAAAAATTTGCCTAAGCTAGAAAATTCTTTTGCTAGGTCTTTAGATTTTTGACGCATAGGTAGCCAGACATTTTTTTCTTTTTCATTGGTTATGGTAATTTCTTGATTTGCTTTATCAAGTCTTTCCTCATAACGGCCGATAATATCATTCTGGATTTTGTCTACATTTTTTTTTAGACAATCAATTTGCTCTAATAACCATTTAGTTATTTGCTTAACGATTTCCACTTCCGCATCTTCAGCCTGTAATATCCAGCTTTCAAGCAAATCTCGCAAACTAGGGATAACACCATTGTCACTAGGTCTTGGCGTATAGTCAATGTATTTTTTTTGCTCCACTACACCTTCATAAACAAAGTCATTGAAAAATCCCTTGACAGTGCCGCCAAGCCAGTTCCAACCAGACTTTCCTTGAGTATTTCTCCGATGTGCTTCTCCCATCGTAATTTTGGTTTGTTCTTGTCCGCGTCCTGTATCCAAAGTTTCTTTTCTTTCTAAGTAAGTTCCTTGTGTAATAGCAAATCCTGCTTTAAACTCAAAATTAAATTCAAGTTTATTATCAACTCTACTAAGTTGGGAATCAGGAAATTTGATTGCCATATTAGATGCCCTCTCATTTGTTCCCTTTTCAAGATAAGACAAGTGACAAATAAACAATTCGGAAACAGATTGATAAATTGTATTTAATTCTTGCGTAGATATTTGCTTTAACACATCATTTATAACAATGTTCAGGTGTAAACCTAGTTCATTGAGTTCTTTATTAAGTTGTTTAAGTTTCTTTTTCTCATCCTCTGTTCTTGCTTCCATTGTTTTACCATTTTTAGCAACAGAAGCTGTATAACCTAAGTCAATTAGACGTTCTAAGTTTCCTGCCAGTAAATTTACTTGTATGACATTTGCTCGTTTAAAATTTAGATCGTCTAAACTGACTCTTCCAGTTTCTAAAGAGCCTGCAACAGCTTCTAATATTTGTGTGAGTCCTCTTTTTAATTCAATAGACCACCCAAAAAGTGGGTACAATTTTTCCCCTAAATCGTTATATGGTTTAACGCTCTGGAGTTCCGTAATTATCTCTCTAATATAAGTGACAAGATCCTGCTCTGACTTTTCTGCTAGAACTTGTTCAACTTTTGTGTTTAGTGTTGCAAAAGGCTGTTTTAAATTTTCATCACTAACTTTTAGAAAAGTTGTTAGTGCATACTTAATATGCGATATTTTTTTACTTTCCTCTTTATAGCGTTCTTCCGAACTATTCAGAATAGCTGTTGTTGTTTGTACAGCCCATTCCGTTATCGCATTTCCAGCAGTAATATTAAAATCGGCAATAATTTGTGGAATTACTAACATTGGAAAATGTTGAGTAATATGTTTTTTTAAATCTTGCTGAAATGCTTCTGCATAAGAAATTTTCCACAATCCTTCGGCAAATCCAATTCGATTTTGTTTAGACCACTCTTCTGGTTCAAGTGGCAAGCCTTTTTTATACTCCCTACTAATTAATGGAGTGAACTTTTGTGCTTTTTTACAAATATCAACCCCTTTTTGTGCTTTAGTAATCCTGCTTTTATCATGTTCAGTCCACTTATCTTTATTGTGGGATACTTCTTCTTCTAATATATCTTCTAATGATACATCTTCTAATGATTCTTCAATTGCTGCCATTTGCTGAGAGAAGAAAGCTGGTAACGAACTAAGTTTTACCACTTGTAAATTTTTAATTTTTTCTGTGTCTTGCTTTAATCGTTCAGTTAATACACGCTTAATGCTAATAGTAGTATTGTCAACAAATTCTTTTTCTGTTTCTGTTGAGTTTTTATCTGCATCAAAAAGATCAATTTTATTGAGAACAAAAAGCATCCGCGAAGTAGAACCACCTAACTTTTTAACTTGAGCTACAACTTGATTCAATAACTCTTTTACTTGCGGTTTATTGGTTGACCCACTATCATATGTAACTAGGCACAAAGCCTCTCGACATTGTTCAATAACATTGGCATTAACTTGATCACCCTCGTAGGCTAAACCAGGTAAATCAAGTATTCTTACTTTTGTTCCTTGTGGTAGCTGCAATTGAGATTTTTTTAACAGTTGAAAAGGGTAGGAAATTGTAGATTGTGGACAAGCTAAACCCAGTTGTGTTTCTCTGTTTTTGATATGGCTTTTCATCGCTTGTTCAAGACGTTGATAAATTTCATCTTCACTAATGCCTCTCCATTCTCCACACTCCCACAATGCTCCTGGTGTTTCATGAATAATTAGACACTTTTCTTTACTGTATTCAATTGTCACAGCACCAGCACTCATTTCACCAACAGCGACGGGAACAATTTCAGCCCCGCATAGCAAATTAACAAGAGTGCTTTTACCACTACTTGTCGTTCCCGTAGTCGCAAGAGTTAAAGTCGGATTGTTAAGTTCATAAACCAGTTTGTCGAGAGCATTTTCTAAATTAAAAGAAAGTTCTTGAATTTCAGGTTCATATTTTTCGGGTAAATGTTGAATAATCTCTGCCTTGAAATTATCCCAGTAACCTGCGAGAAGTGTTGCCTTATTTTCTACCGCTTGGAAAACTTCATAGGATTTCTGAGTCATAATGCTTTACTTTTGACAGATTTGGGAGATTTGAGGAAAAGCTTTAGAACCTATTATAGCCATTTGTTTACATTTGTCAAGAATAAAGTCAAATCCCCCACCTCGAAAGGCAGGGGACTTGACTGATCATCTAAACTAGAAGTCGTTAACCGAACTTACCAGCCGTAGAAGCAATTAGGAACGCGGCATAGGTCAGGATATAACCAACCGTGAAGTGGGCTAAACCGACTAAGCGAGCTTGAACAATAGAAAGAGCAACGGGTTTGTCCTTCCAACGAACCAAGTTCGCAAGAGGAGTCCGTTCGTGGGCCCAAACGATTGTTTCAATCAACTCTTGCCAATAACCACGCCAAGAGATGAGGAACATGAAGCCAGTCGCCCAAACTAAGTGTCCGAAGAGGAACATCCAAGCCCAGACAGAAAGGTTGTTCGTACCGTAGGGATTGTAACCATTGATTAATTGAGCAGAGTTAGCCCAGAGGTAATCGCGGAACCAACCCATTAGGTAGGTAGAATTTTCGTTGAACTGAGCAACGTTACCTTGCCAAACACCAAGGTGTTTCCAATGCCAGTAGAAGGTCAACCAGCCCAAGGTATTGAGCATCCAGAACATAGCGAGGTAGAAGGAATCCCAAGCTGAGATATCACAAGTACCGCCACGACCAGGCCCATCACAGGGGAAGGAATAACCGAAATCTTTTTTGTCGGGCATTAGTTTGGAACCACGAGCATCCAAAGCACCTTTGACTAAAATTAGAGTCGTTGTGTGTAACCCCAAAGCGATCGCATGATGAACCAAGAAGTCGCCAGGCCCAATAGACAAGAATAGGGAATTAGTTCCACTATTGATTGCGTCTAACCAACCAGGTAACCAAGCGGCTCCCGTGGTAGAAGCAATACTATCAGGATTAGACAAAAGCACATCAAAGCCATAGAGAGCTTTACCTGATGCGGCTTGAACCCACTGAGCAAACACAGGTTCGATCAGGATTTGTTTCTCAGGCGTACCAAAGGCAACAACGACATCATTGTGAACGTAGAGACCAAGGGTATGGAAACCGAGGAACAAAGAGACCCAACTTAAGTGGGAGATCAAGGCTTCTTTGTGGTCTAGCATTCTTGCGAGAACATTGTTCTTATTCGCCACAGGATCGTAATCCCGAACGAAGAAGATGGCACCGTGAGCAAATGCTCCAACCATCAAGAATCCAGCGATGTACTGGTGATGTGTATAAAGAGCAGCTTGGGTGGTGTAGTCCTTAGCAATGAAAGCATAGGAAGGCAAAGAATACATATGTTGGGCCACCAAGGAAGTAATAACCCCTAAACTTGCTAGGGCTAAACCTAACTGGAAGTGGAGGGAATTATTGATGGTGTCATACAGATTTTTGTGACCTTCGCCAGTTAGAGGGCCTTTGTGAGCATTAAGAATTTCTTTAATGCTGTGACCGATACCCCAGTTGGTACGGTACATATGACCCGCAATGATAAAAATCACTGCGATCGCCAAATGGTGATGGGCAATATCCGACAACCAAAGGGATTCGGTTTGGGGATGGAAGCCACCGAGGAAAGTTAAGATAGCAGTTCCTGCGCCTTGAGCTGTTCCAAAAAGATGACCAGCCGTATCGGGATTCTCTGCATAAACTCCCCAATTTCCTGTGAAGAAGGGCAATAAACCCGCAGGATGAGGAGGAGTAGAAAGAAAATTGTCCCAACCAACGTGTTGACCACGAGCTTCAGGAATAGCAACGTGAACTAAATGACCAGCCCAAGCCAAGGAGCTAACACCAAACAAACCTGCTAAGTGATGGTTCAAGCGGGATTCCGCGTTTTTGAACCAAGACAAGCTGGGACGGAATTTGGGTTGTAAGTGTAACCAGCCTGCAAATAAGAAAACAGCAGACAAAAGTAACAGGAATACAGCACCTTGGTAGAGGTCTTGGTTCGTGGTCATACCAATGGTGTAGAACCAGTGATAAACCCCAGAATAAGCAATGTTAACGGGATTGGAAGCACCTGCTTGGGTAAAAGCACTAATCGCGCCTTCACCAAAATGAGGGTCCCAAATTGCATGAGCGATCGGACGGATATTTAAGGGATCTTTAATCCACTGCTCGAAGTTGCCTTGCCAAGCAACGTGGAAAATGGTGCCAGAAGTCCAGAGAAAAATGATAGCAATGTGGCCGAAGTGGGAAGCAAAAATCTTTTGGTAAAGATTCTCCTCTGTCATGCCATCATGGGTTTCAAAATCGTGGGCTGTTGCTATTCCGTACCAAATGCGCCGAGTGGTGGGGTCTTGGGCAAGATCCTGGCTAAATTTAGGAAATTTAGTTGCCATAGCTTTTTCGGAAATTCTCCTCTTTAAGCAAGCAAAATGAGACTCAGCTCATTTTAGTTTTTTTAAAATTGACTGTAACAAATATAGCCACAGTAACGGAAAGTAAATACGGATTTAAAACCGTTGATTGATTTTCAGGTTTTGGATTCAGGAGTTAGGTACTAAGCATAAAAACACTTAACATCTAACCCTGAATCCAAAGTTCATAGAAAGTCTAACCAATAGATAGACTACGAGCGAGGAAGAATGCCCAAGTGGTAACAATTCCCCCTAACAAGTAGTGAGCAACTCCAACAGCACGACCTTGAATAATACTCAAAGCACGAGGTTGGATAGCGGGAGCCACATTTAACTTGTTGTGCGCCCAAACGATTGACTCAATAAGTTCTTGCCAATAACCCCGTCCACTAAAGAGGAACATCAGGCTAAACGCAAAGACAAAGTGACCAGCTAGGAACATGATTCCGTAAGCCGACAGAGCCGAACCGTAGGAATTAATGACTTGAGCCGCTTGCGCCCAGAGAAAATCACGCAACCAACCATTAATGGTGATTGAACTTTGAGCAAAGTTATCAAGAGTTACATGGGTAACACTGCCATCTGGTGCTACTGTTCCCCAAACATCAGACTGCATCTTCCAACTAAAGTGGAAAATTACTACAGAAATACAGTTGTACATCCAGAACAAGCCAAGGAAAACGTGATCCCAACCAGAGACTTGACAAGTACCACCACGACCAGGTCCATCGCAAGGGAAGCGGAAGCCTAAGTTAGCTTTATCGGGAATTAATCGAGAGCTACGGGCGTAAAGAACCCCTTTAAGAAGAATCAAGACTGTGACGTGAATTGTAAAAGCGTGGATATGATGAATCATGAAGTCCGCTGTACCCAAGGGAATCGCTGAAATAGCGACTTTTCCAGCAACTGCTACTGTTGCACCATTGAAGACATTACTCGCTGACGCTAAAGCGTGAGGAGCCGTACTACCTGGAGCGAGAGCGTGAATTTGCTGTACCCACTGAGCAAAGATGGGTTGCAGTTGGATCGCTGTATCCGAGAACATATCTTGGGGGCGACCTAAAGCACGCATCGTGTCATTGTGGATGTAAAGTCCAAAGCTATGGAAGCCAAGGAAGATACAGACCCAGTTGAGATGGGAAATAATAGCATCGCGATGGCGGAGCATCCGATCAAGCAGATTATTTACATTTTTGGCAGGATCGTAATCCCGCACCATAAAGATGGCCGCGTGGGCACCAGCTCCTACAATGAGGAAACCGCCAATCCAAGTATGGTGAGTAAAGAGGGACAACTGAGTTGCATAGTCGATCGCTTGATAGGGATAGGGCGGCATCGCGTACATATGATGTGCCACGATAATCGTCAAAGAGCCTAACAGAGCTAGGTTGATCGCTAGTTGTGCGTGCCAAGAAGTAGTAAGAATTTCGTAAAGACCCTTATGACCTTCGCCAGTGAAGGGGCCTTTATGAGCCTCTAGAATTTCTTTCATGCTGTGACCGATGCCCCAGTTCGTGCGGTACATATGACCCGCAATGATAAAGAGAACAGCGATCGCTAGGTGATGGTGAGCAATGTCACTTAACCAAAGACTGCCAGTAACCGGATTTAAACCACCTTTAAAAGTTAGGAAGTCTGAATAAACTCCCCAATTGAGGGTAAAGAATGGTGTTAAACCTTGGGCAAAACTGGGGAACCATTCAGCCATTCTCCCTGCATCCAGAAGATATTCATGGGGCAGAGGGATGTCTTTAGGATTAACACCAGCATCTAACAGTTTATTAACAGGTAAGGAAACATGGATCAAATGACCTGTCCAGCCAAGAGAGCCTAAACCCAGCAAACCAGCCAAATGATGGTTCATCATCGACTCAACATTTTGGAACCATTCCAATTTGGGAGCTTTGACGTGGTAGTGGAACCAGCCAGCAAACAGCATCAGGGCAGCCATAACCAAACCGCCGATCGCGGTACAGTAAAGCTGATAGCTGTCAGTAAAACCAGCGGCCCGCCAGAGATAGAACAATCCAGATGTGATCTGAATACCGTGGAAGCCTCCCCCCATATCGCCATTCAAAATGCCTTGACCAACGATTGGCCAAACCACCTGAGCACTAGGCTTAATGTGAGTAGGATCGGCTAACCATCCTTCGTAATTAGAAAATTTCGCACCGTGGAAATACATTCCACTCAACCAGACGAAAACAACGGCTAGGTGTCCAAAGTGGGCACTGAAGATTTTCCGAGAAACATCTTCTAGATCGCTCGTCTGGCTATCAAAATCATGGGCATCAGCGTGAAGGTTCCAAATCCAAGTGGTGGTTTTGGGACCTTTAGCTAGAGTACGGTCGAAGTGGCCAGGCTTGCCCCATTTCTCGAAAGAAGTCGGGACAGGATTGGTATCAACCATAACTTTCGCTTTTGTCTCTCTTTCGGGAGGACTAATTGTCATGAGGGCACTCCTCTCTCGACAATGAACTTCAAAGGGTTTCTTATTGTAATTAGTGTAGTAGAAGAAGGACAAAAATGGAATTACTTTACCTTCCTTAACATAATGCTCGATTTGCCTAGTTTTTTAATTTTTAGGCACGAGTATCAACTGTTGATGATAAGCCTTATTTCCAACTCCTTTTAAAATACTTAACAATAATTAAAACTTGACCAATGCATTATCCTGTCAGGATTGCAAGCAAGAGAAAATGAGGAAAAAGTCAAGCTTAATTCCTTTCTCTTTACAAAAAGTAACAATCTTGTTTAATGCTTAGGCAAAAAAAACAAGTTTTATTAAGATTTCATTAAAGTCATAGAAAGCTATCAATTTTGGTAACAAATCTTACTGGCTTCTTGATCTTTTTAAGATAAGAACTGTTAAGAAAATGAGTAAAAACTTCGGGAGATGACGAAAATTCTCAGATGTCAATTTCACATTTTTTTATTTCGGTAAACTCGATGGGAGAATGATGATTCCAACGCAAAAATAAACTTGGAAAGATTTTGCGTCTTTTGAATGATCGCCCAAATTGCTAAAAATTGTATAACCCTAAATTACTATCGAGCTTTTTATTGATTTAAAGCTTATTAAATAAGGCTAGAATCCTTGTCAATTATGGTAATTTTTACTGTTTAAAATATTAAAATAATTGATTTTATGTTATCTTTGCCCCTTTAATAAATGCTCTTCAATAAAGTTTGTGTAAACATCACCTGCTAAAAAGGCAGGAGTTTCTAGAATTCTGCGATGAAAATCAATAGTTGTGGGAATTCCTGTAATTGCACATTCTTTTAAGGCACGTTTCATCCGTTTAATCGCCATCTCTCGATTGGGTGCCCAGACAATTAATTTACCGATTAAAGAATCATAATAAGGCGGTATTTCATAATCAGTATAAACATGGGAATCGACGCGTACACCAGGCCCACCAGGCGGTAAATAACCACTAATTTTGCCTGGATGGGGACGAAAATTTTGATCAGGATCTTCAGCATTAATACGACATTCGATCGCGTGACCATTGAGATTAACTTGCGATTGAGTAAGGCTTAATTTTTCTCCCTGGGCAATGCGAATTTGTTCAGAAATTAAATCTAACCCCGTAATCATTTCTGTCACAGGATGTTCGACTTGAATACGGGTATTCATTTCCATGAAATAAAAACTGCCCGAAGCATCAACCAAAAACTCAACGGTTCCAGCTCCTGTATAATTAATTGATCTTGCCGCTTTAATTGCCGCATCTCCCATTTTTTGCCGTAATTTAGGATTTAAAAAAGGACTAGGAGCTTCTTCTAAAAGTTTTTGGTGTCGTCTTTGAATAGAACAATCTCGTTCTCCTAAATGAATCACATGGCCGTAATTGTCGGCCAAAATTTGAAATTCAATATGACGGGGACGTTCAATAAATTTTTCTAGATAAACACCACCATTGCCAAAGGCTGCCTCAGCTTCTCCCTGGGCCGCTTGGAACATTCGCATAAATTCACTTTCTTCTCGCACTAGCCGCATTCCTCTGCCGCCGCCTCCTGCTGTAGCTTTAATAATCACAGGATAACCAATTTCCGCCGCGATTCTGAGGGCTTCTTGTTCGGTTTCAATTAAGCCTGGACTGCCTGGGACGGTAGGAACGCCAGCTTTTTGCATGGTTTTTTTGGCAGTCGATTTATCTCCCATTGCACGGATCGCGTCGGGAGAAGGGCCAACAAAAATGATTTTATGATCAGCGCAAATTTCAGCAAATCTAGCATTTTCTGCTAAAAAGCCGTAACCTGGATGAATTGCGTTGGCATTGCGAGTGAGGGCGGCAGAAATAATGTTGGGAATATTGAGATAACTTTTACTGCTAGACGGCGGGCCGATACAAACACTTTCATTAGCCAATTGAACATGGAGAGCTTGGCGGTCAATGGTGGAATGAACGGCGACGGTTGTGATCCCCAATTCTTCACAACTATGTAAAATCCGTAGGGCGATTTCCCCGCGATTGGCAATGAGGATTTTGGAAATTTCCATGTTATCGGTGCATCTAAACGTGTCTATTTAGTACAATATCTGGTTTTGCTCTCTAAATGTTTACTCATTGTTGTCTAGTTAAATCGGAAGAAGGACGATCGTTGCTCCAACCCCACCAGCTTTGGCCGCATTCACAGTCATAAAATTCTTGCCATTGACGACGATAATCTTCACTCATCACGGGCGATCGCCGATTAATCCAAACTCTTTCTGCTTTGCGGGCCGTCTCTCGACACTGGGGACATTGAAAATCAAAGGAGTGAACGGCATGATTAATCCAATCGGGCGGAGTCGGGCTAAAGGCTTCCATTAAATAGTTTCTCAGGTTTGAGCTTTGTGGCTATGATTTTAGCTTAAACGGATATTAATATTGAATTTCTGGATTGGCGATCGCCTTTTTTAGGTAAAAATTGGTAAATAAACTCAAAATGAAAATGTTAATTTTAGAAATAATAGATTTATTTGGGTGAGAAATTTGAAGTTAAAAAACGTTGCCGCCTAATTATCATTTGAAATCTGGAACTAAATTGCAAAAACAACATTTTTCTCGATCTGTGACTTCTAGATTAGATCCAATTTGCCAATTTGCAGACTTTATTGGGCAGAATCTTATTATTGATTTAAAGCTTTTAAAAATCTGTTCATACTCGCAAATAATCCTGCTTTTTTTGGTTTAACTATTGCTTCACCGTCAGCAGATATTGGAGTCGTTTTTTCTAGAATCAAATTTTCTAAAGCTTCTCCTAAAGGTTTTTCAGGAACTTCGGCAATGAGTTCATAAACTCCTTCTTTTTCTAGATAAACTTGCCATAAAGAAGGATAAGCACGCAAAACAAGGGTTTCTTCTAGGGGACGAAAATAATAACTGGTTTCCAAAGTTTTCAGAAATCTTTCTCGTATTTGCCTCGCCGCATAACCAATTCCAACGATCGAAACATCTTCTAGTTGGGGGATCAGGAGAACTACGGGGCGATCGCCAGCTAAATCACAAAGTTTTTCCACCGCTAGAACTTCCACCGAAGAGGGCGACACGACTAAAAAAGCCTGATCTTCATCGGAAATTTTTTGGTCAATTGGAATATAACGACTGCCTAAATCACTAATACGAAAATCGGTTTCACCCCAATCTCGTCTGGCTAAAGCTGCGGCTCCTGTATCGGGAAAAATAACGTTTAAACTTGCTCCATAGTCTTGAAAAAGCGCGGTAAATTCTAATCCAAGGGATTGAGCTTGCAGGGCAATTTCGGGAATTACTAGTTCTATTTGTAAACGAGTGCTACCATTTTCAAGTGCTTTTTTTGTAACAATAATTGCTTCGGCGATCGCGGCTTCTAAAGATTGGGGAACCATATTTATAAATCAATAATGTAATTAATTGGTAATTTTTTATTTTAAGAAAGATTAGTCTATTTGAAAAGATTAATCTATGGTGTCAAGAAGATCCAATTCTTTCGTTAAAGGTTGCCAACCAGCCTGCCAAAGCAATCGGTCCTTAAGCTGCCTTGCATTAATCCAAAAACGAATCTTGGGATCGCAGCAGGCGACGAGTTCTGCAAAAATCCATTGCCCTTGTTTTCTGCGATTAATAACCTGAAAATGTTGCCATCCCCAAGTTTTTTGTCGAGAAGTCCACTTAGAACCTAGTAAATGAGGAAACTTTTGTTTGCCATTCATGCGTCTACGGCCTATCGATTGCGAGTTTGGAACAAATTACATGGGTCTTGAGCAATACAGCAATTCTCATTATGAGAATGATTCTCATGAATCTATCGCTTTGCAATGCCTGAAACCCTTATTCTATCGTTGACCTGCTTAACTGTATTGATAAA
>JANNLO010000095.1:0-16555 GCA_031396835.1 Snowella sp. SOY_38_metabat_116 | reverse complement strand
GCCTTCAAATGTAACCATTGCCGAAATTGAACAAAAGCTTAAAGATGTTAAAATCTTGATGAGTTCAGAACAAATATCTAGAACTTTAGAACACATTTTTGCCTTAGTCTAAATGTATATTTCTTGAGTGGGAAGGGAGTAAGTCCTTAGATACTGAACGTCAGAAGGTATTAGAGGCAATCAAAGAAGTTAAGAATCAACAAGCAGAGCAACTCAAGGCGCAGGAATTAATACGAACAAAAAAAGAAGTAGAAGCGGAAATCTTAAAACTTCAAGAGCTTAAAAATCTAGGAGTTTTGGATGAAGAAGAATGGGAAGTTTCTCAAGCAAAACTAAGAAAACGAGTTGACAATTTTGAGAAAATTTACAGCTTAAAAGTTGCTTTTGATCGTGATCTAATTAATAAAGAAGAATATGCAAAGCGTAAAGCTACGTTGGAATAATTAGTTTTTAAAGGAATTGGAGAGCATTTGTAGCTTGTAGATAGCGATCGCACTTAAATTTCCAATTCAAAACGTGATCGCTATTTCATAAAATAGGTAAATATTGAGATCACTGCATCAAAAAGTAGATGATTATGTTTTATCTAATTATTAGGAATTTTGGATTACGAACAGCTTAGTAAAATTTTAGATCATTTAATATAGTTTTTCTCTAAAAATGATCAATATCGATAATAATTCTATACAATTACCATGAAATTCAACAAACTTACTTGTCTCATTTCCGCTTCATTACTTATTTCATTAGTTGCTTGTCAAAATCAAACTAAGCCAGTTGACAAATCTGAAACAAATCAGGAAAATATTACAGAAAACGCTTCAGAAACACCTTCTCCAGAGACACCTTCTCCAGAAGAACCTTCTCCAGAAACTTCTCCAAGTCTAGTTACACCTCCTAACGATACTTTTGAGGAGTCTCAATCAATCTCTATTAAATGTGGAACCGAACAAGAATTTCAAGGACTTCAAATTTCAGCAGAGTGCCCTACTGATACAGATAAAGATGATCGTCCTGATAAGGAATCATCAAACGTTACATTTTCTAATCCTTTTGAGCAAGTTATTTATCTAACTTTTCCAACTGATAATTCTGCTTTAACTGCTCTTATCCAACCAAAAAGCTCTATTGTGCGACAAATTGACAACAATAAATTTGATTCTCAAACTCAAAGTTTTCAGGAAATTAAGGTAGGCTTAGGAAAAATTAAAGTTTCTGCTCTTCCAGAAAATACCTTTTCAGAAAGTCTATCATGCGAGAAACAAGTACAAGGAAATAAAAAAACACAGTATGGTGTTCTTTATGAGTTAGTATGTTCGCCAACTAAAGTAGTTTTCACCTTTCAGAATTCTGCTAAAACACCAAGAACGATTAATTTAACTTACACCGATAAAGATGGTATTGAATGGATTCAAAGTTTGTCTAATGTTCGGCCTGGTACTGAACCATTACAATTACTCTTACCGAAATCGGAAAGTTATAAATTGGAGCTTTTAATTCCAGAATTATCAGAAGATCCTAATTCGTAATGATTCTTCTTCATATTAGGTTTTGAAGAGTATTTATAACTTGTAGATAGCAGATCTCTCCTTATTTATTAGTAAAAATAGCAAAAAATCATCGTAGGGAGATAATATATTATGTTCTTAATTTCGTTTATAAATAAACAAGATTTTAAAGCAAGATTATATTATTTAACTCATTAATTCGACTGGAATTTTAGCTTTTTCAGATTCTTTTTCTTCGCTTTCTAACCAATCTTCTTCTTGTTTTCCATTTAAAAGATTTTTAGCGGCTTCTAACATATCGGGGCCAAGTTCTTTTAAATCTAAACGATTATCTAAATAAGTTTTTAATGCTTCCAAAGGATCAAGACTACTACCAACTCCTAATTCGGGTAAACGGGGACGGGCCAATTGACTGACTAATTCAGGACGAATAGTATAAGAATGGGCGATCGCGAGTATTTCATGAATTTCATTGGTATTAATCAGGTCTAATTGTTCAGAACGTACTTTATAAATTAAGCGAATTACTATGTCCTTAATCTCTTTTTTAGCGATCACTTTTAAGATATATTCTTGGGGATCATCTTTCTCAGAAACATCTAAATTAATAGTAAGAAAAGGACGAGCGGGTAAGGTACAAAATTGCCAATTCACATTGCTTTTTTCGATTTCTAAATATATATAACCTTTATCTTCTTTTTCTTCTCCAAAATCAACTCTTTCAATGGAACCTGGATAAACAACAGGCGGTTGATTATTTGGATTCAAATTTTGATGTTTATGGACATGACCCAAGGCCACATAATCAAATTCGGGTCGAATTAATAAAGACATAGGAATTGTAAAACCTTTCCCCACTGCCAGGAATTTTTCAGCCCCAAAAGTTGCTCGATCAGCCATTAAATGAGCCAATAAAATGGTGGGTAATTGAGGATTTAACTGGCGAACTTCTCCTTCTAAAGCAGGTTCTAATTTTTCAATTAAAATTCGATTAATTTCGTCAATCGATAATCCTTCAGTTTCAGGACGAGTTAATAAAGTTGACCGATTAAGCCAAGGCAAAGTGATAATTTGAATATCGCCGTTAATCGTGGAAATTAAATGGGTTTTAATACTATCTCCCACCATAAAACCAGGAACAGCCAAAGTGCGATAAATACAAAGACTTGCGCCCCCATTTCCTTGGGAATGTTGATCATGATTACCGACTAATAAAATCGTGGGAATATGGGCATCGGCTAAACGGCGAAATTGAGATGCAAAAGCTTCATGAACATAGGGCGGTGGAGTCGCATCGGGAAAAGCATCACCCCCAAACAGGACTAAATCTACAGGTTCGGCGATCGCGCGATCAATGCACATACTCAAAGTTTTAGTAAAATCTTCAAGGCGAGTATTCAAACCCGTTGCTGGATTAATACGACCGTGAGAAAAGCCACTACCTAAATGAATATCGGAAAAATGAAGAATTTTAAGCATAAAAACCTAATTTTAAAATAATATGGCTGAATAAAGATTGAGATTGTGAGTTGATCAAATTTTGCGATAAAGTAATATCCATAGGAATCCTTGTAGAGAAACTCAAAAAAATGGCTTACGAACTTCCCGCATTACCCTACGATTACACCGCTCTTGCTCCTTATATCTCTAAAAGTACCCTAGAGTTTCATCACGATAAGCACCACGCCGCTTATGTGAATAATTATAATGGGTTAGTTAAAGATACCCCCTTAGATAATCATTCCCTCGAAGAAGTGATTAAAGCCGTGGCAGGAGATGCCTCGAAAGCAGGTATTTTTAATAATGCTGCTCAAGCTTGGAATCATACTTTTTATTGGAATTCTATTAAACCTAATGGTGGTGGAACTCCTACAGGTGCTTTAGCTGAAAAAATCACTGCCGACTTTGGTAGTTTTGAAGCATTTGTTGATGAATTCAAAAAAGCAGGTGCAACCCAATTTGGAAGTGGCTGGGCTTGGTTAGTTTTGGATAACGGAACTCTTAAAGTTACTAAAACAGGAAATGCTGAAAATCCTTTAACAACAGAAGCAACCCCTCTTTTGACAATGGATGTTTGGGAACACGCTTATTATTTAGATTACCAAAACCGTCGTCCTGATTATATCAATGATTTTCTAACTAAATTAGTTAATTGGGATTTTGTTTCTGCTAATTTGGCCGCTGCTTAATTTCTTTTTCTTTTAATATTTAGGGCAATCTTTAAATTGATAAGGATTGTCTCTTTTTTTATTCCCATACAACAGATTTCATTAATATCTAAAAGTATTCTTAATTATTGAGCATTCTGTTCAATCATTTTCGGAAATAGTGTCTAACTCAGTACTTTTTTGATTGTATTAACTCACTTTCTAGAAAAGGTGCGTAAATATTCTGTTTATTACCCTGTCCCTTATTTATTAAATTAACAGAATTATAATGATGATATCGTTGCAAACTAGATTTTATATTCGATTTACTGATTTTTTCTCCTAAAACGATGGATAAAGTTTGCCAGAGTTTGCCCGCTAAATCTTTTACATATTTCCCAGAGCGATGATTGTTTTTAGCAATGTCTGCATATTTTCGATTCTCAAAAACCCCTTGTAGGATAGCTAGTTCAAGATCATCCAAATGTTTTCCTCTACAAGAGAAAATTAGTTCGTCTATCGTTGATATAAAAAATAAAATATCAAAATTGTTCATAAACTCAAATTTTAGTGTTCACAATTAGAAGAACATATACTTCTTTTGTGAATTTTTTGTGATTAACCATCATATCTTTCACTATTTTGATCAGGGCTTTTGGATGATGTCTAATCTTTGCTTAGCTTATAAAAACCCTGCTTCATTCGTTCCAATATTCTAGGCGATAGATAAACAGCAGAATACGACTTAATAAGTCTTTATATTTCTTTTAGATTTACTTTATATTTCTTAATACTGCTTTATCTGGCTTTCTGGGTCTTGACACAATTGTAATGGCATTTTATTGTAAATGTATAAACATATCAAAAATAAATCATAAAACATTAATAACTGACAGGAGATAAATATGAAATTGAAAAAACTTAAGAATTACAGTATAGTTTTTGTTAGTGAGATTTGTGTTGTTTTGTGTGCAACTCCTTCTTTTGCTCAAGGTGCAACTAATACCCTAGCGTTAATTAGTTTACTTGCCGATGTCAAGGAACTAACTTCTGGATTGACTTTAAATCAAACAGCCGCTAGCTCTGTTTCTACTGTTACGGTACTTGGTATTACTACTACTGACGGTCCAGAGTCTGATACAGGAATTTTTTCCGCAGGAGCTTCTACTAGTTTGTCTATTGGCGGAGCGTCAGCACAAGGTAACGCGCAGGCAACGGTAGGAAACTGGGAACCCTTTTCCTCTGCTGGTACTGTTCTGACGGTTCAACCAACAACAGCGACAGCTGCACTTATTAATAATCAACCAGCATCAGCATCAGCAGCAGCAAAAGCAGCAATTAATGGTTTTGTTAAATCAACTCAAGTGATAGCCCCTCCCTTTGCCCAAATGATGAGAATCTCTTCCGCCTCATCTCAAACAGTACCAGTATTATTTGCACTTCAATTTTCGGATGTAATGGCACAGTTGACTAATAACCAAGCTACATCGGTTTCGACGAGCAGTACTACGGAGGTCGTCACATTTGAATATGGGATAGATTTTTCTGACAGCTCATATCATAGTGATATAACTTTTATAAAAGGTCAAATTGGAGGGTCTGGAAACACAGTTGAATTTCCATTTATTGAAAGCTCAAATCCTGAACTAGCTAAGATTTTAATACAACAATTTTTAGATAAATTTTCTGCTAATGAAAAAGGAGAAATAAGTGTATCAAGTTTTATGGTCGGTGAAGGTATTCTTCCGTCTCAGCCAGATGGAGCGACTGGATTGGAATTTAATACAACATTAAATGAAGAATATGTAATTACTGGAGGATTAAATGCTAATGCTTCTGCTTCTGTCCAACCAGTTCCCGAACCTCTAACTATTCTTGGTTCAGCGACAGCTTTAGGCTTTGGCGGATTCCTCAAGCGCAAACTAAAGCTCTCCAAATCCAACAAAAAAGAAAGCTAAACTGTTTCCCAGAAAAAAAAATTTTCTCCTTAATTGAATTAGTTAGGGGGATTTATTTTTTACAGGCGATCGCGTAGGAACAATAAAATTAAACCAAGTTTAGTTAATCAATGCTACAACAAAATTAGATTTATTAAAATATATAGAACATTTTATGAAAACCACCGTTGTATCTCAAGAATTTCAGGTTATTGATTATCCCGCAAAAACCTTACAGAGAGCAGAACTAGCCTTAAAAGATTCGTCTTTTTGTTTACCTTTATTTATCGCCATGAGAATAGGAAGTGTGCCTTTGCCCTTAATAGCCAATCAGAATGGATTGACGCAAAAATATACTGAACGTTTGCTTTCAGAACGGCAAGTCGAAACCGATTTAACCTGGCTAATTCAAGTTGGATTACTCCGCAGGGAAGTTGATGGACAAGGAATTACGGACAGTTTTCGTTTAACTCCTTTAGGAAAATATTTAGTCGAACAATGGGAAAATCAAAGCTCAATTTGGAAAAAAATCTCTTTTAGACAAAGGTTAATTAATCGTTTTCAGCGTTGGTTTCCTTGGTTCTTTTAATTGTGTTGATTTTTTACGCACAAAACAAATAAGTCTTTTCAAATAAAAGGTTTAAGCCATTTTCGAGCTAAAGCAATATCTAAACAACAACGGGCGATCGCAAAACAGATAAGACTTTGTAATAAGATAATTGCGAAAAAAACGCCACTATCTAGAAAATTATCTGTCATTTCGGCAATGCCTCCTCCGCGAACCAGCCCAAAAGCAAGAATCGCTCCTTCCTTGAGGTGAGAATTATGATCAGCGCGAATAATATAACGATAAGTTACACCAAACAAAAAACCACTCAAAAAGGCGATCGCCAATTTAATCAAAATTTCTTTTAAGCTTTCCTTTGAGATAATGCCAAAATTGTGATTAATATACAAAAATAAAGCATAAATAAGCAAAAAAGCTGTGCCTGCTATGCCGCCAGCCTTAAGAGATTCCATTCGTTCTTTCAGTGTAATTTCCATTGAATTTATGTGCTCAAACATACCCAAATAGACGTATCATAGTTTTGTTATCATTGAAAATTGCGAATCTTATTAAGGTAATCAGCTATGGATATTTTGACATTAGGTTGGGTGAGCATTTTGGCTTTATTTACCTGGTCTATTGCAATGGTCGTTTGGGGTCGTAACGGTTTCTAACAGTGGAAACAACACTTTTAATCACACTTTTTTGGTCTGCCCTTGCTCTATTACTGCTAGTGAGTGGTGGAATTGTCTATCTAACGACTTTAGAATGGCGCGATCGCCGCCGTCAAGATGAAGATAAAAAAATGGGGCGTTAAATCTTAACGTTGACTGGCAATGATAAATTTACGTTTACCTAAACCCTTAGTTCTGGGACTTCTGATTGGATTAGGGTTAATTCTCAGTTTTTTCCTGAGTTCTACCCTTTTTGTCAAGGCAAATCCATTAATTAGTAAAGATCCTGTCATCATGGCGGCAGGAGATATTGCTTGTGATCCCCAAAGTTCCAATTTTAATAATGTTAAGGGGAAAAATGGTAATTGTCAGATGATGGCAACGGCAGATTTGGTAATTCAAACAAAACCAACTGCTGTTTTGGCATTAGGCGATAATCAGTATGAAAAGGGCGAATTCATTAATTTTCAGAAATCTTATGAGCCTAGTTGGGGTCGATTTAAAGCCATTACCCGTCCTGTTCCTGGCAATCATGAATACTACAAAAGTAACGCTGAAGGATATTTTCAATATTTTGGCAAACTTGCGGGCGATCGCGGTAAAGGCTATTACAGTTTTAATTTGGGAAGTTGGCATTTAATTGCTCTCAACTCCAATTGTGACGCGATCGGCGGTTGTAATACGGGTTCTGCTCAGGAAAAATGGTTAAAGGCAGATTTGAAAAAGAATCCGAAAAACTGCACCTTAGCCTATTGGCATCATCCCCGTTTTTCTTCAGGCGTGCATGGTAATAATAAAATTGTTGAAGACCTTTGGCAAGATTTGTATAACGCAGGAACAGAAGTCGTCTTATCAGGCCATGACCACAATTATGAACGGTTTGCGCCCCAAGGATTAACTGAAAATTTAGACCCCAAAAAGGGTATTCGTCAATTTGTTGTCGGTAATGGCGGTAAAAACCTTTATCCTTTTAAAACCTTAAGACCCAACAGTGAGGTGCGAGATAATGAGACCTATGGGGTTGTCAAGGTCGTTCTTCATGCCAAAAGTTATGATTGGGAATTGATGCCCATTGCAGGCGATACTTTTACAGATAAAGGATCAACTCCTTGCCATTAAAGGCTAATGATTTGATTATTTTTTAAAACTCTAATTAACTAGAATAGAATACGCTTAAATGGCTTAAGCTGATTGTTAGGCTTTTTTTGGTTGGACTTATGGATTTTTCTAGTAACATTGCTGCTCAATTAAATGCTGGGACGATTTTGCCAGAGGGTATTATTACCATTACTCTAATTACGGTTTTAATCGGGGATTTGATTGTTGGACGGAGTTCGGCTCGGTGGTTACCCTATGTTGCGATCGCGGGATTATTAGCTGCAATCTTCGCTCTCGTTCTGGGTTGGAATACGGCTGATCCTATCGGCTTTTTAGGATCTTTTAATAGCGATAATCTCAGTATTATTTTTAGAGGAATTATTGCGCTTTCTACTGTCGTCACGATTTTAATGTCGGTGCGCTATGTGGAACAAACGGGAACGGCTCTGGCTGAATTTATTGCCATTCTTTTAACTGCAACTTTAGGGGCAATGTTCCTTACTGCAGCCAATGAATTGGTGATGATTTTCATTTCCTTAGAAATGCTAAGTATTTCGTCTTATTTGATGACGGGTTATATGAAGCGTGATCCCCGTTCCAATGAAGCCGCTTTAAAATATTTGCTAATCGGGGCTTCTAGTTCGGCCATTTTTCTCTACGGACTTTCTCTTTTGTATGGTCTGTCGGGCGGCGAAACCCAACTAAGCGCGATCGCGGCCAAATTAACTGATGTTTCAGGTGGTGAATCATTAGGATTAGCCATTTCTTTGGTATTTGTGGTTGCGGGAATTGCCTTTAAAATTTCTGCCGTTCCTTTCCATCAATGGACACCCGATGTTTATGAAGGTTCTCCCACTCCTGTTGTTGCATTCCTTTCCGTTGGTTCTAAAGCCGCAGGATTTGCCCTCGCCATTCGTTTATTAGTCACAGCTTTTGGAGTAATTACCGATGAATGGAAAGTGATTTTTACCGCTCTTGCCATTCTCAGTATGGTTTTAGGGAATGTGGTTGCCCTAGCCCAAACCAGCATGAAACGAATGTTAGCCTATTCTTCCATCGCTCAAGCAGGATTTGTGATGATTGGTTTAACAGCAGGAACCGACGCAGGTTATTCCAGCATGGTTTTTTATTTCCTAATTTACCTGTTCATGAACTTGGGAGCTTTTACAGGCATTATTCTCTTTACCCTGCGAACAGGATCAGACCAAATTAGTGATTATGCAGGACTTTATCAAAAAGATCCGCTCTTAACTCTGGGTTTAAGTATTTGTTTGCTTTCCCTTGGCGGAATTCCACCTCTAGCTGGATTTTTCGGTAAAATCTACCTATTTTGGGTAGGTTGGCAAGCAGGACTTTATGGATTGGTATTATTGGGACTTTTAACCAGTGTGGTGTCGATTTACTACTATATTCGAGTGGTCAAAATGATGGTAGTAAAAGAACCTCAAGAAATGTCTGA
This sequence comes from Snowella sp. SOY_38_metabat_116, assembly GCA_031396835.1. Taxonomy (GTDB): domain Bacteria; phylum Cyanobacteriota; class Cyanobacteriia; order Cyanobacteriales; family Microcystaceae; genus Snowella. The sequence continues at coordinate 7,185 of JANNLO010000095.1, read as the reverse complement.
CGTGGTTAAAAATTATCCTGAAATGCAATGGTCTTTGCCAGGAATGCGTCCTTTACAAGTAGGTTTAATTATGACAGTAATTGCTACTTCTCTAGCGGGCATTTTAGCAAATCCACTGTTTACTTTAGCAAATGATTCTGTTACCAGTACGCCGATGTTACAGGCTGCTGCATTGACGGCAAAACTTTCTCAAATTCTTCCTCAATAGTTATTGAAAAGTTAGTTTTAATATTTTTAAGGTGGGTTCAGTCTCACCTTTTTTTATTTAGATAAATTGTACGCTAAAAAACAAGTGAATAGATGAAACTAAAGCTTGATACTTTCAGCAAAATTTTTGATATTTCAAGTTTTAAGGTGATTTTAAATCAAGAAAATTATTACTAATTCTAATCTTAAAAAAAATCAACAAATTATTAGATAATAGCGAGATTAAAGACGTTTTATCAATTAAAATTCTGCACTTAAAGGAGTTCGAGGAAAAGGAATCACATCACGAATATTAGCCATTCCTGTCATAAATTGAACAATACGCTCAAACCCCAAACCAAAGCCTGCATGGGGAACTGTTCCAAAACGCCGTAAGTCTAGATACCACCATAAATCATCAGGATTCATTCCTTGAGCTTGGATGCGTTGTACTAAAATGTCTAACCGTTCTTCTCGTTGAGAACCGCCAATAATTTCACCAATTTTAGGGACTAGAATATCCATTGCCGCCACAGTTTTGCCATCTTCATTTAAGCGCATATAAAAAGCTTTAATTTGGGCTGGATAATCTGTCACAATCATGGGTTTTTTAAAGACTTCTTCTGCTAAATAACGTTCATGTTCTGATTGTAAATCGATTCCCCATTCAACAGCATATTGAAAGGAGCGATCGCATTTTTCTAAAAGTTTAATCGCTTCGGTATAAGTAATACGAGCAAAGTCATTATTGATGATATTATTTGCTGTTTCTAAAACTGTATTGTCAATGCGTTCATTAAAAAATTCCATGTCTTCAGGACAGGTTTCAAGAACATATTTAAAGATATATTTAAGAAACTCTTCTGCCAGATTTTGATCGCCTTCCAAATCACAAAAAGCCATTTCGGGTTCCACCATCCAAAATTCTGCTAAATGGCGAGAAGTATTAGAATTTTCTGCACGAAAAGTTGGCCCAAAAGTATAAACATTTTGAAAAGTCATGGCCATGATTTCGGCTTCTAATTGACCACTTACTGTTAGATAAGCTTGCTTTCCAAAAAAATCTTTTTCAAAATCAACGGTCTTTTTTTCATTTAAAGGCAATTGATTCAAATTAAAATTAGTAACAGTAAAAAGTTCTCCCGCACCTTCACAATCGCTGGCGGTAATAATAGGAGTATGTACCCACAAAAAGCCTTTTTCTTGAAAAAATTGATGAATTGCAGTAGCGCAGGCATTCCGCACCCGCATCACCGCGCCTAAGCTATTTGTCCGCGATCGCAGATGGCCAATAGTCCGAAGAAATTCAAAACTATGACGTTTCTTTTGCAGAGGATAAGTTTCAGGATTAGCTTCCCCAAAAACGATAACAGTTTCAGCTTTAAGTTCAATGCGTTGCCCCTGACCAGGCGAAGAAACCAGACTTCCCGTTACTTCCAAAGAAGCTCCCGTATTAAGTTGAGAAAGTAGCGATTGATAATTGGGCAGTGAGGGATCTAGAATAACTTGTAAATTCGCTAAAGAAGAACCATCATTGACTTCCACAAAACTAAATTCTTTTAACTCTCGCTTAGTCCGCACCCAAGCTTGAACTTTCACGAAATCTTGCGATTGTCCATTGCGTAAAATATTAATAATACGTTGATTTTTCATAATAATAATTAAACATTAATTTATTTTTCCTAGCATAATTTTATCGTGAAAGGGAAATTAATTAATCTTAACTTCTGAAGTAAAAAATAAAAATATGAATGAAAAACCAATATTTTAATAGTTTAAGGTTTGGAATCTAATTTCTTTTTAAATTCTGGACTAAAGATTGCTTTTTCCCAATTTTTAGCTTGTTTTATTTGTTCAACACTCAATTCTAAAGCATTTTTAAAATCAGCCTTTTCAATATCTGCGGCTTTAAAATTTACCTCTTTAAGAGTTGCTTTTTTAAAATGAACTCCCTTAAGATTTGCGTGAAAAAAGTTTGATTCACTAAGGTCAACATTCTCAAATTTAGCACCTTCAAGATTTGCATTTTGAAACTCCGACTTTGTTAAATTGAATTTGTCATTATTCGGATCTAAATTAAATTTATCATTACTCAAATTAATTCCTTTGAGAATATTATTATCCCGCTTAGGCTTGTTTAATTCTTCAAAATATATTAACAGTTTTTTAAACTCTGAATTAAAGATTGCCTTATCCACATTTTTAGCTTGTTTTATTTGTTTAACACTCAATCCTAAAGCCTTGGTAAAATCAATCTCGTCAATATCTGTATTTTTAAAAATTGCACCCCGAAAATTAGTCTTTTCAACAGTTGCATCTTTAAGATTTACATCTTTAAGATTTGTATTTTGAAAGTCTGCTCCAGAAAGATTAGCGTTAGAAAGATTTGATCCACTAAACTCAGAATTTTTGAGTTTAGCCTCAGTTAAATTGGCACCTTTTAGCATTGAATCCATCAAATTTCTTCCTTCAAGATTAACCTTTTGAAGATTGGCATAAAAATCTAGCTTATATCCTTCATCTCTTGCTTTTTCTTCATAAAATTTAGTTGGAAACTTTGTAGTTATATCATAAATTATTTTATTTAAAGTAGCACCACTTAATTCAGCTTTTGTTAAAATGCTTCCTCGTAAATCTGCATCAGTAAGATCAGCATTTCTTAAATCTGCGTCAATAAGGTCAGCGTCTCGTAAGTCTGCACCCTTTAAATCAGCATTTTGTAAATCTGCTGTGGATTTTATTTTATAGTTTCTATTTTTATGATCAGAATCACTATCAATTGGCCAATATTTCTCGGTTTTTTCATCATAAATAACATTGGTAAATATTGTCTTTTCATTTATATAAGCTCCTGTTAAATCAGAGCCTCGAAGATTAGCCCCCTTTAAATTAGCTCCCTCTAAATGGGACTTTCTCAATTTTGTATTACGAAGATTAGCACCTTTTAAATTAGCATTAGCAAGATTTGTCTCACTCAGATCAATATTCTGTAAATTTGCTTTATAAAGACTCATCTTTGTTTCTATTTTATCATCAATAAAATAGGCATAGTTGTCTTTGAAAAAATTTTTGATTCCCTCAAATGGCTTAGTTTGCTGATCAAAAATAGCACCCGTCATAATGATTCCTTCAAGATTTGCATCAAGAAAATTTGCACCCCTTAGATCGGCATTTTTCAAATCTGCACCCCTTAAATCCGCACCCTTTAAATTTGCACCTCTCAAGTTTGCGCCAATCATTAAGGCATTGTTTAATTTGGCATTACTTAGATCGGCATTTTGTAGCTCAATATTACGAAGTCTTGAATCCGTGAAATTAGCATTTTGAAGCTTAGCATTTTGAAGATTTGCCTCTTCTAAATTAGCATTCATAAAATTAGCATCTTGCAGGTTTGCCCAAGGAAGATTAATAGAAACAAGTTGCACGGCTTCTAATTTTAAATTGTTTAAATTCACACAATCTGGAAAAAAACCTTCAATTACAGGTATTTTTCGCACACTTGCTGGAAATATCCCTAAAAAAGGTTCTTTTTCCTCCAAACAACCTTGATTGAGGGACATAAGTGCTTCTATTCGTCCTGCACTAGCCTTGATTTTTTTGCCTTCAATGGTGTTAACAATTTGCCAAGCTTCATTACGAGTTGCTTTTTTACGCTTGTCCGCTTCGGTAATAAATGCCAAAGCACCAATCACTACTGTTGCAGTACCAATCACTAAACTAACTTGACCTATAAGTTGAATAAACAAAAAAACGCCACTACTGATTCGTTTTATAAGCTTTTTGGGAGGAGAAATTCCTGCTTGAGAGTGGTCATACTCTTCCATGAGACGACGAGATTCTTCTGAAGAAATTCCCCAATCTTTTCTAATTGCAATTAACTCAAGTTCAATACCAAAATGATCATTGTTCTTCTTTAGTTCTTGTAAATGTTGGAGTTTGTTTTTGATTTCCTGTTGAGTTGGATTTCCAGAACCATTGGACGAATTAGCTTGATTCATGATGTTGATTGATAGAAATAAATAACCGAAAAAACAATAGTTATAGTTATAGTTATTACCATGAGCTTTGGCACACATGAAAGAAACTAGCATCTTTACCAAATAAACAAGCTAAAAAGCCAACAAACTCTTGATACGACTATCTTAGCTACATCATACAACAGAATGCAAATTGTAAAAGTCACATCTTTTAGGCTAAATACATTACGTTTAGCTATTGACAATAATAAATATTTAGTGTATTCAAAATTGGGTCAAACAAAAACCGACGTAAAAAATAACAACAAATTATAGGTAAACATGACTTTTCATTTGGTAGAAGTTCATGCTGCGATCGCCAAGAGTTGAATTAAATAACCGTTCCAACGGATGATATGATCGAAAAAATGAATAAAAAACCTTATCCTAAAACACTCATGACCGTTTCTACTTCCACCCGTACCATCCGCATTGGGTCGCGCAAAAGCCAACTAGCCTTAGTCCAAACCTATTGGGTGCAACAAGAATTGCAAAAACATTTCCCTGATAGAAAATTTGAAGTAGAAACCATGAATACCCAAGGAGACATTATATTAGATGTTGCTTTGGCAAAAATTGGCGACAAAGGCTTATTCACCAAAGAATTAGAAGTAGGAATGCTAGAAAAACGCATTGATTTTGCCGTTCATTCCCTCAAAGATTTACCCACAAATTTGCCCGAAGGCTTGATGCTCGGTTGTGTTACTGAACGAGTTGATCCTGCTGATGCCCTAGTTGTCCATGAAAAACATAAGGATAAACAATTAGACACTTTGCCCAAAGGTGCAATTATTGGAACCTCTTCCTTGCGACGTTTGGCCCAATTGCGTCATCATTTTCCCCATTTTGTTTTTAAAGATGTGCGAGGCAACGTCAATACTCGTCTCGCCAAATTAGATTCGGGTGAATATGATGCCATTATCTTGGCTGTCGCAGGTTTACAACGCTTAGATATGGGCGATCGCATTCATCAAAATATTCCAGCCGAAATTTCCCTCCATGCCGTCGGACAAGGTGCATTAGGGATTGAATGTCGCAGTGATGATCCCGAAATTTTAGAAATACTGAAAGTCCTAGAAGATGCCAAGACTCGCGATCGCTGTTTTGCAGAAAGATCACTATTGAGAGAATTAGAAGGCGGTTGTCAAGTTCCCATTGGCGTTAATACCAGTATTGATGAAAATATCCTAACCCTAACAGGAATGGTTTCTAGTTTAGACGGTCAACGCTTGGTCAAAGATACTATCAGTGGCCCTGCTGAAAATGCAAACCAATTGGGACAAGATTTAGCTAATCGTCTCAAAGCAGAAGGCGCGGGAGAAATTCTTGCAGAAATCCTAGCAGAAATTGATCGAAGTTAGTTAAGATTTGAATCATATAAATCCTATCTCGTCTAATTTCCTATGTTTGGCAATTTTCAACACAGTCAGATTCGCATAGAACTTGAAGCCAATGCCCATAACATTCGGGATAGCTTGCTAAATGTTGCTAACTTGCGTCAGTGGTTAGCTCCCCAGCATCTTTCCCTCGGCTTACCTGAAAAACTAGAACAAGGATTAGCCTTTACCAGTCGATTAGGATTAATTTCTATTGAACACCAAGTCGAAAAAATCGGTGATAACCACGTCAGATTACTTTTAAGCCAAGGAATTGACGGTTATCACGAATGGTATTGGGGAAATAGTTGGGTACAGTCGCGCCTAGAAGGAATTTCTCTATTACCCATAAATTTGGGACAAACCCTGAGCTTGTTAAGATTACGCGAATTTTTGAAATATCATCACAAATCCTAATTTTTCTACAACCTATTGATAAGAATTAGGAAATTGTTTTTTCAATTGTTCCAGCTTGGGTAAATCATGAACTACTACATAAGGATAGGTCGGATTGCGTGCAATAAAATTCTGGTGATATTCTTCGGCTGGATAAAAATCCGTGAGAGAGTTTAGTTCAGTCACAATCGGACTAGAAAAAGCTTTTGCCTTAGTAAGTTGTTGAATATAGCTTTGGGCAACTTGTTTTTGTTCATTATTTGCAAAAAATATGGCCGAGCGGTATTGTCGTCCCCAATCTGGGCCTTGGCGATCGCGTTGAGTCGGATCATGAGCCACAGCAAAGAAAATTTTCAACAATTGACCATAAGTAACTTTAGTTGGATCATAAGTAATTTGAACCACTTCAGCGTGTTCAGTATCTCCCCCGCTCACCTTGTCATAACTAGCTGTTACCGCATTTCCCCCCGCAAATCCAGAAATAACATTCGTGACCCCCTTCGTATGCTCAAAAACCGCTTCCACTCCCCAAAAACATCCCCCTGCAAAAACCGCAACTTGTTTCCCTTGAGTCGCAACGATTGAACCATTAACAACAGGTTCAGGCAGGGATTTCACTGTTTTAGTATTATTAGCAACAGCAACCGCAGATAGCGCGATTAAACTTAAACCTAAAACAACCAAAAAAGACTGCGATCGGATGAAACGATTGATTGACATGACTTAATAGACCTGCTCGCTTATTAATGTAGCATCCTTAATTAAGAATGCCTTCAATTAAACTACGAAAAACTTGTCGCTTTGGATTACAGAATATCTCAAATTCCCCAACCAATCATTAATTCAGAGACACCTCAAGGAATTAATCTACCAAAAACTCTTAAATTTTCCAAATCATCTCCTAAGCTATCCAGCAATGAAACACAATAATTAGAAAAAAGAGTAAGCAAAGACATCAGAATTCAAAACTAAAACCCCAAAAAGCTTGCTGGGCGACAAAAAAAGGTGAAGACAAGAAATTTTTCCCAAAAGGTATTGACATCGTGAGGGAAAGGAAATATAGTAGTAACTGCGCGGTTGAGAGCCAAGGTTCAAGACAAGCGAGCCGAACCTAGAAAAAAGAATAGTTTGAAAGAGATTTAAACCAAACCCTTGTTATAAAAACTAAAACAAATTTAGTTATCTAGTTGCAAGTAATTGTAAGTGATAAC
>JANNLO010000093.1:0-7554 GCA_031396835.1 Snowella sp. SOY_38_metabat_116 | reverse complement strand
CAATGAAGGATTTTACAAATCAACGTCGGTTGTTTGTCTTAACCGTGTATGGTGGACAATCCATTGAACGTCAAATCCGCAGTTTAGAGCGGGGTGTACAGATTGTTGTGGGTACTCCAGGACGAGTTATTGATTTAATTGACCGCAAAAAATTAAACCTAGAAGAAGTTCGTTGGGTGGTTTTGGATGAAGCCGATGAAATGCTCAGTATGGGTTTCATTGATGATGTGAAAACTATTTTGAAAAAGACTCCTGCGACTCGTCAAACGGCTTGTTTCTCGGCTACTATGCCCCGTGAAATTCGGGAATTGGTAAATCAGTTCTTGAAAGATCCTGTAACAGTGGCAGTCAAACAAACTGAAGCGGCTCCCACCAAAATTGAGCAACAAATTTATTTTGTGCCTCGCGGCTGGTCAAAGTTAAAAGCATTGCAACCCATTTTAGAAATCGAAAGTCCCGAATCTGCCATTATTTTTGTCCGTACCAAGCAAACGGCGGCAGAATTGACCAGCAAGCTCCAGGAAGCAGGTCATAGTGTGGATGAATATCATGGTAATTTGAGCCAATCTCAACGGGAGCGTTTGGTTCAACGTTTTCGGGATAATAAGGTTAAACTTGTGGTGGCGACGGATATTGCCGCACGGGGTTTGGATGTTACCAATCTCACCCATGTGATTAACTTTGATTTACCTGATAATGCGGAAACCTATATTCACCGTATTGGACGTACTGGTCGGGCGGGCAAAACAGGAACTGCGATCGCGTTAGTGGAACCCATTGATCGTCGTTTACTCCGTCAAATTGAACAACGCCTCAAACAACGCATTGATATTCACGAAATTCCCACTCGTTCAGTAGTTGAAGCAAAACGTTTAGAGAAGTTACAGAATCAAATCCAAGAAGCCTTAACGGGTGAACGGATGGCTTCCTTCCTGCCTTTGGTGCGTGATTTGAGTGCTGAGTATGATCCTCAGGCGATCGCGGCGGCGGCATTACAAATGATTTATGACCAAAATTGTCCCAACTGGATGAAAACTGAGTGGGAAGTTCCTGAAAGTGGTGCTAACAAGCCTGCTATTAAACGGAAACCCAATAAAGGAAATGGGAATCATCATTCTCCCAGCAAAAAACCTGTGTTTAGTGACCACTAAAATAATTTGTCACCAGAGCAATTTCTCTACTATGCTTACTTTTTTTAGATACATTTTCTAAAAATCAGTTGGTGTTATCCTTGAGATTGGCCCGTTTCGGCGGGCTTTTTTAATGGCAATTACGGGTTTTTGTTGCAAATGACAATCTCTAAAGACTATGATGGAAGGTGATCTAGCGCGGCGATCGCATTTTTCTGATGACTTACACAGCTAACTCTCTCAAAGCAGAATTAAATTCTAGAGGCTGGCGACTCACTCCCCAACGGGAAAAGATTCTTCATGTCTTTCAAAATTTACCCAAAGGAAATCACTTAAGTGCAGAGGAACTTTATGAATTATTAGAACAGCGTCAAGAAGGTATTAGTTTGTCAACGATTTATCGAAGTGTTAAATTGATGTCTCGCATGGGAATTTTACGGGAACTTGAACTTGCAGAAGGACATAAACACTACGAACTTCATCAATCTCACCATCATCATATTGTCTGTGTTCAGTGCAATCGAACGATTGAATTTAATAATGATTCGATTTTAAAACATGGCTTAAAACAGTGTGAAAAAGAAGGTTTTCAATTGATTGATTGTCAGTTAACAGTCACAACAATTTGTCCTGAAGCGATTCGGATGGGATGGCCCTCTACACTTCCCAGTAATTGGTGCTGTACCCGAACCATTTCTAAAAGTCATCCAGAATTAGATGTTGTTAATTTTGCGTCGCTAGAATAAACACCTTTTATTTAAGTTATTAATAATCAGGAAAAATCAAGCCATGTCAACTAATATTTGTTTGAGTTTAGCAACATTTCCCCTCTTAGTTGGACTAGGAATTTCTATTCCATTAACTAAAGGAATCCTAGAATTAGGAAGAGTTAGTGAAGAAATTTTTCGGGGCGATCGCCTGCCAACTTTGCCTTTTCCAACGGGCATTGAGTCTGTGCAAGAATAAAACGAGCAATTTATTTTTATTTTTTTAATAAGTAAATATACTGATTTCTTTTTTTATTTCTGAGAGTATTAATTGATTTTACGCTATGATCAAGAGATATATTTAAGTAAATATAGTAAGGCTTTCATTGAAAATCTAAATTTTTTTATTGAAATTATTCACTCGTTTAAATTAAAACAATATCAAAATAAAAATAATGATTAAATTGGATAATTGATTTTATTCGGTTTGCAATAGCGGACTGGTAATGCTTTTGTCCTGTTTACTAATAATATGATTCAACTCAAAAACTCAAATATAAAAAACTTTGTTTTAACAACGCCTCTATATTATGTCAATGATGTTCCTCATTTGGGGAGTGCTTATACAACAATGGTGGCGGATGCTGTCGCACGTTTTAAAAGACTCCAAGGACATTCTGTTTTATTGATTACGGGAACTGATGAGCATGGGCAAAAAATTCAACGGACGGCGATCGCCAAAGGATTAACGCCTCAAGTGCATTGTGATCAAATTGTCACTAGCTTTGAATCGCTCTGGCACAAATTAAATATCCAGTATGACCGTTTTAGTCGTACAACCGATCCTCGTCATGCTGCGATTGTCAAAGAATTTTTTGAACGGGTTGAAGAATCTGGAGATATTTACCTAGCTCAACAACAGGGATGGTATTGCGTTGCTTGCGAAGAATTTAAGGAAAAACGAGATTTATTAGAAAATGGTTGTTGCCCGATCCATCCTAATTTAACGGCGGAATGGCGAGATGAAGAAAATTATTTTTTCCGTTTGTCTCGCTATCAAAGCCAACTAGAAAAGCTCTATGAAGAGCAACCTAATTTTATTCAGCCCGAAAGTCGTCGCAACGAAGTTCTTAATTTTGTTAAACAAGGATTACAAGATTTTTCTATTTCTCGTATTAATCTAGATTGGGGTTTTCCTGTTCCCAATAATCCAAAACATACGATTTATGTCTGGTTTGATGCGCTTTTAGGCTATGTCACCGCTTTGTTAGAGCCAGACCAAGAACCCACTTTAGCCAATGCACTTTCTAATTGGTGGCCGATTAACTTGCATTTGATTGGTAAAGATATTCTCCGTTTTCATGCCGTTTATTGGCCAGCTATGTTGCTTTCCGCCAAACTTCCTCTTCCTGAAAGAGTTTTTGGTCATGGTTTCCTCACGAAAGATGGTCAGAAAATGGGGAAAAGTTTAGGAAATACACTAGATCCTGTTGATTTAGTTGAAAGATATGGAGCCGATGCGGTACGCTATTACTTTCTTAAAGAAATTGAGCTTGGCAAAGATGGAGATTTTAATGAAACTCGTTTTATTAATGTGTTGAATGCTGACCTGGCTAATGATTTGGGAAATTTATTAAATCGGACGTTAGGCATGGTGAAAAAATATTGTCAGGAGCAGATACCCCAATTAACGGGCAAAGATCTGTCGGATGATAACTCGCTGATGCTATTGGGTCAAACCCTCGGCGATCGCGTCACAAAATCCTATGACAATCTCGCTTTTAGCCAAGGATGTGAGGAAATTTTTAATCTCGTGCGTGCCTGTAATAAATATATTGATGAAAGCGCGCCTTGGACTTTATATAAACAGCAACAACAACAAGCAGTTGAAAAAATTTTATATAGCGTCTTAGAATCAATTCGTTTAGCGGCTTACTTGTTATCGCCAATAATTCCCGATTTAAGTAGTGCCATTTATTATCAATTGGGTTTTTCAATTAATTTTAATCAGTGGGCAGACCTGAACGAATTAGCTCCCTTTGAGCAACATGGAAAATGGGGAATTTTTGCGATTAACACCCAACTAAATGCCGCAAAACCAATTTTTGCCCGTTTGGAACTTCCCACAAATAGCGACTTGCCCTAATTTTCTAATAAATTCATTCTCTATTTTTAGGGTATTATCTGGCTAACGGCTTGTCTGTTTTGATTTTTCTGTCTTTTTTAAAAAATACTTTTTTCAAAATTATAAAAAACGAGGAATAAAAAAATGTTTGAAGAATTTGATAATGATCCCCTGTTTACCCATGACCAACTTTTAGAAAATCGTGGCCGAGTTGCCATATTTATTGACGGCTCAAACTTATTTTATGCGGCTCTCCAGTTAGGCATTGAAATTGATTACACCAAATTACTAGTGCGTTTAACAGGAGGTTCCCGTCTGCTCAGGGCTTTCTTTTATACAGGAGTGGATCGGACTAACGAAAAACAACAAGGATTTTTACTCTGGATGCGGCGCAATGGTTATCGTGTCATTGCCAAAGATTTAGTACAATTGCCCGACGGCTCGAAAAAAGCTAATTTAGATGTGGAGATTGCAGTAGATTTAATGGCTCTAGTGGGTTCATTTGATACGGCGGTAATTGTCAGTGGCGATGGAGATTTAGCCTATGCAGCCGATGCTGTTAGTTATCGTGGCGCACGCATTGAAGTGGTAAGTTTGCGCTCAATGACCAGTGATAGTTTAATTAATGTGTCGGATCGTTATGTTGATCTCGATCAAATTAAAGAAGAAATTCAAAAAACCTCGAAAACAACTCTAACTTACGGTGCTTTTCCCACGATTGGTTTACTGGATCACGATAAATCCCGTTAATAAGCTTGAACTTTAATTAAGATTAATGGCTAATTTTTAATTTGTTAAAATTTTCACCCTACTCAAATTCTGGTTGGATGCTACTGCTTGGTAGTGCCTTAATTCTTACTGTGATTGGATGTCAACCTTCTCAGCCGATCGCCAAACCCAGTCCAACTCCGAGTGGCAAATTAGAAAGTTATTTAAAATTAAATAAAGCGACCCTCGAACAAACCGATGCCAAGGGGCAAAGTCTCTGGAAAATTCAGGTGGAAGATGCCATTTATACCCCCGATCGTAAAAATGCTAAATTATCGCGCATTAAAGGAAATTTGTTCACGGATGGAAAAATTGTTTTAAAAGTTAGTGCTGATGAGGGTGAAATTCAGCGAGATGGAGAAATTGTTATTTTACGGAAAAATATTATTGCCGTTGATCCCCGCAACAAAACGGTCATTCGCAGCAATGAAGCAGAATGGCGGCCCAAAGAATCACTTTTATTGGTGCGTAATAACTTTAAAGGCAATCATCCCCAACTAGACGTTACCGCCAAAGAGGGAAAATATGAAACTCGTCAACAGCGTTTAGATTTGTCAGGAAAGATTGTCGCGATCGCCGAAAAGAAAAAATTGCAACTCAAGACCGAGCATTTATTTTGGCTAATTCCCCAAAAGAAACTCCTGAGTGATCAGTTAATGACGGTTTCTCGTTTTCAAGATCAATTGATTACAGATCAGGTCGTGACCAAAAAAGCAGAACTGCAACTAGATAATAAGCTTTTACAAATTCAAGAAAGTATTGATTTTAAATCTCTCAAACCGCCCTTACAAATTGCTGGTACAGTCTTAAACTGGCATTATGACCAACGCTTAGTAGAATCTTCCCAACCGATTAAATTAGTAGATTACGAAAAACAAATAACAATTGCAGGGAATCAAGGCAAAGTTGATCTCAATCAAAATATGGCCTGGCTAACAGGAGGAACTCAAGGAACCAGCAATCGCAATCAATCCAAACTTTTTTCTAATCAACTAACATGGAATATCAGTAACCAAACCCTAGAAGCCTTGGGAAATGTGGTTTATGAACAAACTCAATCTCCCAAATTTAACCTCACAGGCTCCAAGGCGATCGGTATTCTGCAAAATAACAGCGTCATTGTCACCAGCAATAATCCAGATAGAGTTGTCACCGAAATTTATCCCGAACCGAAAAAATAAATCAATGGTAACCCATCATTCCAACGCAAATCCCTATATATTATTGGTTAAAACCGATGATACTCTCAACCAAAAAGCCAACCTCGATTTACAAGAAGCGGGATATATTCCTCTGATTGCTCCAGATATTGAACAAGCTTGGCTTCAACTAAAACAACAACCTCCCGCCATGATTGTCTTAGACCGAGTACGAGCAGGAACCAACGGTATAAATTTTTGCCAACAATTGCGACAACAATCCTATCCCATTATTATTTTGATGTTGGTAGAAAATGAAACCATTGAAGAACGGATCATTTGTCTCGAAGCAGGAGCCGACGATTATTTTCTCAAACCCTACCGTTCAGAATCTTTTTTACACCGAGTTCGCTTTTATCTCCAACCTTCAGACCGTCAACCCGAACAACTACAATTTGGCAATCTTATCTTAAATTTAAGCGATCGCCACCTAGTTTTAGCGGGCAAAAAAATTGATTTAACAATGAAAGAATTTGAATTACTAAAATACTTAATGTCCCATCCCAGAGAAGTTGTCACAAGAGATCAGATTTTAGAAAATGTCTGGGGTTACGACTTTCATGGAGAATCAAACATTATTGAGGTTTATATCCGTTATTTACGCCTTAAAATTGAAACAGATAATCAAAAAAGGTTAATTCATACAGTTCGAGGAGTTGGCTATGTGCTGAAAGAATCTTAATTTAAAATTAGCTCAGCAAATTATTCAACAAATTTCGACACAATAAAAACTTTAAAGCTCCTCACACCTAAAATTTTCAAAATTGCGACCAAAATTCAAGAATAGTAACACAAATGCAAAAAACAATCTATAGATTCCTCATAACCTTCTTACTTTGGGGATGCGTAACAGAAAAACCAGTCTCTTCACAATCTCCAACAAACCCCAATCAAGGGAAAAATCTACCCATTACAGCCACGATCAACATTAATCAAGAAATCATTGAACTAGAAGTCGCCAAAACCCCAGAACAACAAGCAACTGGGTTAATGTTTAGAACCAATTTACCGAAAAATAGGGGAATGATCTTTCCGTTTTCTCCTCCACGCATTACCCGTTTTTGGATGAAAAATACCCTAATTCCGTTAGACATAATTTTTTTGCGTCAAGGAGTAATCCAATCAATTTCTGCCCAAACCCCACCCTGCAAGCAAGATCCGTGTCCTTCCTATGGCCCTTTTACCGATATCGATCAAGTAATTGAACTCACTTCAGGACGAGCCACACAACTAAATCTCAAAAAAGGCGATCATCTCAAAGTTAAATTCACCAAAACGCCCTAGAAATAGAAAACCCCTGCTTAGAACAGAAGACCCCAACCCTAGATTCTCATATCCAGAAAATTACAGACGACCATTCAACCATTAAAATAGAAAAAATCAAGAACCCCTGAAACGATTGGTGCGCGAGGAAAAACGTAAACTCAAAAAAACATTCCCCAAAAGGTATTGACAAGAGAAGAGAAAGTGAGTAAAGTAGTAAATGCGCGGTTGAGAGCCAAGGTTCAAGACAAGCGAGCCGAACCTAGAAAAAAGAATAGTTTGAAAGAGATTTAAACCAAACCCTTGTTATAAAAACTAAAACAAATTTAGTTATCTAGTTGCAAGTAATTGTAAGTGATAAC
>JANNLO010000037.1:0-4055 GCA_031396835.1 Snowella sp. SOY_38_metabat_116 | reverse complement strand
AAATTTTCCTCTTTATCACTTTTTATTTTATTTTATTTTATCACTTTTTATTCTTTTCATCAACGTGGGGTCACACCCCAACATTAAATGGTTTTCTTAAAGGATTAGGGTATTTGATATGAATAAGCAAAAGGATTGGATTACTAGAAGCTTTGATCAATTTGGCGACGTATTTTCTGGTTCAACTCCTTCAACGGCTAATCGCTCTTATTGGAATGGCTCAATTGTTTGGGTGACTCCTAATGATCTTAGTAAACTTAATACACGATATGTATTTGATTCAGATAAGAGAATAACAGAGCAAGGATTAAAAGCTTGTTCAGCCACTTTATTACTACCTAAATCAATTATTATTTCTGCTCGTGCGCCCATTGGTTATGTTGCGATTTCCACTATAGATTTTTGTACCAATCAAGGCTGTAAAAGTATCCGAGTTAAGTCTGAATTTGACCCAGAATTTACATATTACAACATCATATTTAATATTGAAAAACTAAAAAGACTTGGCGAAGGCACAACATTTGCAGAAATATCCAAAACTGCTCTTTGTAAAGTTGAACTTAATTTTCCAAAAAGTAAAATCGAACAAGCGAAGATCGCCGAAGTTCTTTCGACGGTAGATAAAGCCATTTCTGAGACGGAAGCCCTAATTGCCAAACAACAACGAATTAAAACGGGTTTAATGCAGGATTTGTTAACACGGGGCATTGATGAAAATGGCAACCTACGAAGCGAAGAAACCCATCAATTTAAAGATTCTCCACTAGGCCGTATTCCTGTCGAATGGGAAGTAATTCCAATAGGAAAACTTGCGTCACTACAAAGAGGTCATGATATAACAGAGGCTCAGTTATGCACTGGACAATTTCCTGTTATTTCATCTAGTGGAATTATTGGCTATCATAATCAAGCAACCAGTAAAGCTCCTAATGTTGTTGTTGGTAGAAAAGGAACTATTGGAAAAATTCATTATGTAGATCATGATTTTTGGGCGCATGATACCAGCCTTTATGTAACTAATTTTAGAGGTAATTATGAGCGTTTTGTTTACTATTTATTTGACTCCTTAAGCTTAGAAAGATTTGGAACAAAATCTGGTTCGCCATCTTTAAATAGAAATGATATACATCCGTTATTAATTGGTAAACCGTCAAGAGAGGAGCAAGAAAAAATCACACAAATATTATTTAATATTGATAATAACAATAAGATGAATGAATTGCGATTAAGAAAACTTCATTCTTTAAAAACTGCTCTAATGCAAGACCTCCTAACAGGCAAAAAACGAATTAATCCGCTACTCGAAAATAATCTAATCTCTTAAAATAATTCTTATCTATAATCTTTTCTTGACTAGCATTGTAATAAACAGACTAAAAAAATAATCAAAAAAACTGCTTAATTATGCACATCGAAAGCATCCGCCTAAAAAATTTTAAATCCTTCAAAGAAATGGAGATTAATAATCTGCCAAAATTCTGTGTCTTTGTCGGAGCCAATGGAAGCGGTAAAAGCACTATCTTTAGCGTATTTGAATTTCTCAAACGGGCAATGTCTAGCAACATCAACGCCGCCCTAGCTAACCTCGGAGGAAGTCGAGGATTTGCCGAAGTTCGCAGTCGTAACCAATCAGGCTCCATTGAAATTGAAATCAAATTTAGAGAACATCCCCATAGTCCCCTAATCACCTATTTCCTAGAAATTGATCAAGCCGATCAAAGAAAAGCCTACGTCAAACGAGAAATATTAAAATATCGTCGAGGTAGTGGAGGACAACCTTGGCATTTTCTGGATTTTGCTAATGGTCATGGAGAAGCTGTTACCAACGAACTCGATCTAGACAATATCCAAAGCGTAGAAGAATTAGAAAGAGAAGAACAAACCCTCAAATCTCCTGATATTTTAGCCATTAAAGGATTAGCCCAATTTGAAAGATTTCCCGCAACCGTTGCTTTGGGTAATCTGATTGATGACTGGCATATTTCCGACTTTCATGTTAACCAAGCTAGAACAGAACAAGAAGCAGGTTATGCCGACCATTTATCCAGGGAAGGAGAAAATTTATCCTTAGTTTTACAATATCTCTACGAAAACCAGCCTCAAGTATTTGAACAAATCTTAAATCAATTATCCCGACGAATTCCAGGCATAGAGCAGGTACAATCAAAAATCACAGAGTATGGCAAAGTATTACTGAAATTCCAAGATGGAGCCTTTGAAGATCCCTTTCTTGCTCGTTACATTTCCGATGGCACTATCAAAATGTTGATGTATTTAACCCTACTGTATGATCCCGCACCCTATCCGCTTTTATGTGTAGAAGAACCAGAAAATCAGCTTTATCCCAAACTCCTCTGGGAACTCGCCGAAGAATTTAGAAGCTATGCCAATCGAGGCAGTCAAGTCTTTGTTTCCACCCATTCTCCAGACTTTCTCAATGCCGTTAATGTCGATGAAGTTTTTTTATTAGTCAAACAAAAAGGCTATACCCAAATCAAAGCCGCAAAGGATGATGAACAAGTCGTCGCCTTTATGGAAGCAGGGGATCAAATGGGTTACTTGTGGACAAGTGGGCTATTACCTGGCATGGATCTGTAGGGGAAATAAAAATGACAGCAAAATTTTTAGTCTGTTGTGTGGAAGAACCCTCTGCCAAAGAAATGTTGAAGGGAGTATTGCCCAGATTAGGCGTTTCTGAAGACTCCTTTCAAGTCATTATTTTTCAGGGTAAACAAGATTTAGACAAACGATTATCAATCATTTTGAAAGCCTGGCGAAAACCTAACTCTGTTTTTTTAATCCTGCGAGATCAGGACTCAGGAGATTGCCAGAAAATCAAACAAGAATTACTCACAAAACTGCAAACCAGTGGACAAACAGGTTTAGTACGGATTGTTTGTCGGGCCTTAGAGACTTTTTATTTGGGAGATTTACAGGCAGTAGAGCAAGCCTTAGAAATGCCAAAACTAGCACAAAATCAAAACAAAGCAACATTTAGAGAACCCGATTGCCTGAACAATCCCGATCAAGAACTCCTTAAATTAACAAAAGGAATTTATCAAAAAGTCTCAGGATCAAGAGCCATTAGCCCCTATCTGGCTTTAACTGGCAATAAGTCCTATAGTTTTAATATCTTGATCGCAGGCATTACTCAAATTTTGGGTTTAGGTACAAACAATGAATACAGCCAATAATACCCAGGACGATGAACGTAATCAGGTTGAACTGCCTTTTTTAAAACAACTGGCTGGGCTAGACTGGAATATCCTCGACTTCACTAAAAAGTCCCAAATTCCCGCCGACACGGGACGAAATAACTTTACCGAGGTCATTCTGCCCAACGTCCTACGAAAACAATTACAAGTCATTAACCCCTGGCTAGAAGCCGATCAAATCGAAGAAGTGGCCACCACCCTCACCGCCAGCTTCCCTAGCAATAACCTCATCGAAAATAATCAACATTTACTGAGTTTATTGCTTCAAAATACCAGCGTCAGTGAAAATCGCAAAACGGGCGAAAGAAGTCCCACTGTCCAATTTATCGACTTCCAAAAACCTCAAAACAACGACTTTACCGCTATCTGTCAGTTCAAAGTCCGTATCCTTGGCGGCGATCGTCATATCATCCCCGACATTATTTGCTTCGTTAACGGCTTACCCCTAGTGGTGATTGAATGTAAATCTCCCAAAATCAAAGACCCCATTGTGGAAGCCATTGATCAACTTTTGCGCTACAGCGAACAACGTACCCAGGACGGTGACAGAGTAAAAGGGGAAGGCAATCAATCCCTGTTTTATTACAACCAATTCATCATTGTTACTCACCGCAATGAGTGTAAATTCGGCACTATCACCACCCACATCGAAAAGCTGTTTTATCGCTGGGCCGATCCCTATCCTCGTACCATTGATGATCTCGAATATGGGGAAACAACCCCGAATGATCAGCAACGTCTGGTGGCTGGGATGCTGGATCATAGGAATTTGTTAGACATTATTCGCACTTTCACCCTTTTTTCTAATAACGACAAAGGACAGACCATTAAAATTATCGG
>JANNLO010000299.1:0-1968 GCA_031396835.1 Snowella sp. SOY_38_metabat_116 | reverse complement strand
GTACATCGTTCAAGGTTCTGGAAGTAGGGGGTGCAAGCCTTTTTACTCATTCTAGACCTTTTTCTCGCACTTTCTTTCTCGCTAAATCTCCCCAGCCCTTTTTCAATAACGCTTTCAGCTTTATTCAGCAAGCCCTATTTAAGATTTAGACAAAAATACCTAAACTCCTGTAAGTCCCTCTATGACTGGATTATAAAAAATAAAAATATGCAAAATAGCCCGCTGGGTGTGGGTTCTACCATTTTCAGTTCTGCTTGACCTACTGGATTAAATCTGCGGACATGAAATTCAACTAAATTAACTCCTCTGCCAGTAATTTTTACTTCTTGATAGGATAATTTAAGAATTTTACCTCCCGCTTTAGATGGTTCAAATAACCTTCCGCTAATAGCTCCTTTCTCTTGCATTATAGATTAATTGATCAGTCCTTTATTTTGATTTTTTAATCTTCAGTAACAGCCATTTTTCATGAGAACAACTTTCCCCAAAATCACTTTTCAAGATTTTTGATGTTGTTGAGAGCCTTGCGATACCATTCCATATCGCCTTGCTGCGAGTAAAGTTGTGCTGCTTGATTGTAGTCATTGATCGCACCTTGCTTGTCTCCTAAGTTAGACTTGGCATTTCCACGAAAGTAGTAGGCATCAGCAAAGTCGGGTTTGATTTGAATGGCTTGATTGCAGTCTGCGATCGCACCTTGGTAGTCTTCTAAGTTAGATTTGGCAATCCCGCGAACGAAGTAGGCACTAGCAAAGTCGGGTTTGATTTTAATGGCTTGATTGTAGTCTGCGATCGCACCTTGGTAGTCTCCTGATTCTTGTTTAGCTAAACCTTGGTTAAAGTAAGTATCGGCATCAAAAGAACTGGGTTGAATTTTCTTAGTGCTAGTCGTGGATAAAGGCTTGTCTTTCAGTTCTTGTTGGGGTCTTTCGCCTGTAATTCCCCAAATCAATAATTCTAGGGAATTTCTGTCCTCTACATTTTCAAACTTGATCCAACTCAGTTGTTGTAAAAATGGTAAATCTTCAGGCACTTTGTCGAGACCAGGAAGTAAAACAGGAATAACAATCTTTTTGGCAGTTACAAGCTGACTAAAAAAAGCTTGGATTTCCCAGTTTTGCCAACGTCCTATCCCGTCTTTTCCTAAAATGATAGCGGCAGTTTTTACTCTGGGAATTGCCTGTTGGATTTCCTGTTGAAAGGATCTTCCTGGAGCAATTTGTTCCTCATCAATCCAAGTTTTTAGCCCATGCTGTTTTAGTTTGGTGTTAATTACTCTGACAAACGGCTTATCCGCACTGTTATGGGCCAGAAAAACATCGAATAATTGCTCCGTCATCGGTCAACTGCTCCATTGGTTAATTTTCGATTCCAGCAATATCAGCTAAAGCCAGGGAATACTTGTGCAAATTTTCCCTGAGAACCTCTAATTCCTTTCTTAATTCTAGAGTATCCGACCATTTTTGCTCATGTTCAGAAGGGCTAACATCCACAGGACGTTTTGACTCCCAAACCTGTAAACGAGGATGCCATTTAGCTAAAAACGGACGCAAACCCCGATTCAAAACCGCGATCGCAATGCCACCGACAGAACTATGGGAAGCCCCCACACCTGGGCCAGCTTCCTTGAGAATTTCGCGGGTCGTGCCAAATAAACTATACAAAGAGTTCAACGCCTCACGGAGCAGACCTTCCTCTTCCGCCAACGGTTCTACCGCAATGCGAGTCACCAATTCCACATACAACGACCAAGCCGCTCTACGTTCGGTCTTATCTGCTTCCCATTCGGCTGAACCAATACCAAAAGGAAGGCTAACAGATACTTTCTTTGGCTCAATAGGTGTTTCGGGGAGGTATAAAAGACTGGTAGGATAAATACTCATAAATTCTTCTCTCTCACGCTGAATGCTGGAAATAAACCTGATTAATCTTCTCGATGATGCCAAGTGTTATGAAACGGTGAGAAAA
>JANNLO010000069.1:0-38818 GCA_031396835.1 Snowella sp. SOY_38_metabat_116 | reverse complement strand
CTGAAAGATCTAATAATCTAAAAGCCTGATTTTTTTTGATAATATAAACAATAGGACTGTTTAAGCTTGGTAGATTATAAAGTGGTGTTTCAGAATCGCTCAGAATAACATCTTTACTGGGTAATATTGGACAATCTTTATTTTGTGCTAGAGTAATTTTCGGGATTGATAAAGTTATTCCAATAAGTAATAACAAAGATAATTTTTTATTGATGTTCATATATTATTAATTATCTCAATTTACTTTAGATGAATACAATATTTTGACAAATTTGATATTTCAGTTTTATGTTTCAAACTCACCTATTTCTGCAATTTCCCATAATCCTTTTTCAGTAGTTTTAAGTTTTGCTGGTTTAGTTAAAGTAAGTTTATTTGTTCCAGATGCAATAGAAAAAATCTCAGGATACTCCTCTAAAATCTTGAGAATATTTCCTATATGGGGCGAGGCCAAATTAGGGATTAACCAATTGTCTTTATCCAGAAGAAATTTTAGAAAAATAGCTTGAGTAATATCATTTAATATTTCTAGTTGAATCATACGACTACCATCTTCTTCAAGATATCCTTGACTTGATACTTTAGATGGATTAAGAGGCTGAAACTGAGGATCATTAAAATAAGCTTTATTGTGCAAATTAAAATTTGTAATAATTTCATCTAACCTTTGATTAACTATCAGCATTGCCTCATGATTTTGGGAGGATAAAATGGTATTACTATCATCAAGGTTATTATTAGTTGTAACAATAGCAAAATTATCACTGACAGGAGTTAAAGTCAAAGAAGATTTCGTTACTGATAATGCAGATAAATTGAGTTTTTTTAGATCTTGTATTTGATCTAAAACCAACTTAAATTTAGCCTTAGTTCTTTTGTAATATGAATCCAATTGATTATCGTTATTTAACAATATTTTAGGGAGAATATTGTTAGGAATGTGTTGAATATTCTTTTTGATTTCTTGTATGTCATCAGTTATTGCAGATATTTTTTTTTTCTGACTCAAAAATACAAGGGAACTAAAAAATAAAGTTCCCAGGCTACTTACTGTTGTAATTCCTGCCAAAGTGAGGGTTAACCATAAAGGAATAGAAAATTCTTTTGTTGCGGTCTGATTCATCGATGGTTTCTCGAAAGCTTCGTTTTTAGTTTGCGTCTTTTGGCTAGATGAATTGGATGAATTAAGTTGAGAAGATGCCTCCTTCAAGTCAAAAGGAAATTCACTTAAATTGCTGCCAGCAATCCAAAAATTGCGTTTTTTGTTATCTTCAGTAGCTTGATTCTCTTTAAGTTTATCTGAGCGAAATTCCTTTCTAAGTTTAAATTGCTCAGGTATTACTTCATAGAAACAATTTTCATTATTTTTTACTGCTTCTTCCTTGACTACAGTAAGTTTATCATTATTCTCGATGTAAATAAAAGTGCTTTTTTGTCCATCTATTTTCGGTTCTTCTATAAGAGTGGCATCACTAGTTTTTACGGTAACTTTTCTAGTTTCTGTTGGAATAGGAGGACAATCCTGTGCCAAACTAGGAAGAGTTAGTACAACAAGATTTGTAGTTGTAATGAGTATAGATAATAATGATTTTTTCATGATTTTTCCTTAGTTTGCTGTTTTAGACCATTGATCAGCGAGAATATCTAATAAAGATTTAATTGTGATCAAAAATGGAGGCTCTGGTTCAAATTCTGTGATAGGGCCTTTTTTACGGAGACAAACTTGAGTAACAGAGGTTTGTAAAAGTGTTCGTAAATCATTTGTTAAAGAAAATAACCCACCCTTTCCGAAGTTACGGAGAGGATCAATTTCTTCAATTTTTTCATCTGAAATAATTGTATTAAAGTTAGCAACATAACGCTCTAACTCATTAAAAGAAGTAATCCGAAAATCTTCAATATTTTCCCATGAACTTGGTAAATTAAGACGCTGATCCGCCGTAAAGCTTTGACCATTAATTTCACAAGCTTCTCCCAAGAAAGGATAATCTTCTTGCTTTTGATCCAGACCCTTAAGTTTTTCTCCATCAGGCGATACAACCAAACCTCCACAAGCTTCATCTTTTGGATAAATGGAAATTGTTATCAGATCAGGATTGCTCTTTAATCCAGAGGCTTTTGTCAAAATGCCATCCAGCAAAATGTTTATCTCTGAATTTTGATCATACTGTCCACTAGTGCTTAACCAGTGCAGAAAACGAGAACCATTTCCACCAACTAATATGGAGGTAACATCATCTCTCCGTTTTAATGTACCTTCCTGATTAAGCTGTTTTTGAACAAGGCCGAGATAGTGATATAAAGCACCTAATGCAAAAGCAACCAATGTTCTGAACTCTCGATTGCGTTGTTTCCCGACATTAATTACATACGAATCAGTTCGGAGTCTTTCACCTTGAAATCGTAAATAAGTATCAAAAGCAGCATTGAAATTAGTTTTTCCAGAAAATATTTGACGGAAACGATTAGCTGCTTGGGGAGGTAATCCAAAAATATCCCCGACAAAAGCTAGATTTGGTTGCAGAATGCGGTGAAAAATATCTCTTCCAGCATAGGGAACTGAAGCTTGATGAATGAGAGTATTTTCCTGCCAAACAGATATATCTGATGTTCCGCCGCCAATATCGACACAGGTTGTATGAATAAAATTTTTATTTAGTACATCGGCAAAAAATTGAGCAAAAGCAATACTTTCTGTACGGATGGGATCATAATCAGCAAGTTTATGAATTTGACCTGTTACGGCTGTAAGTTTTTCTAATAGAATTGTCCAAGTGTTCGCATAACCATTTCGCTCTTTACGAGAGAATGCTGAAGGATAGGAAATGCCCCAATCAATTGTGTGGACATTTTCGGAAGCAGCTTGAGCGGCAATCAATCTGAGTAATTGACCAAGAAATGGTCGTTGGTATTCAACTTTTTGCCATTTAATATTCGTCTTTAAATAGTCCTTATTCAAGTCAAAAACATCTAACCGAGAAACATAAATGCGGGCATTACTAATTGGATCGAGAATTTGACCAATACTTTCTTGCCATCCTCTGGTTGTTAAAATCGAAGCAAGGGGTGGATTATTTCCTTCTGGTAGAAAAATATCAGGTACAAAAAATTCTCGATAGGTAACAGCTTGAATATCTTCTAAACCTTTCGTAACTTTTAACAAATTCGTCTGTAAGTTCAAACGCTCTGGTTGGCCGTTGCCCTTGCGGATATAAAAATTAGTTAGAGAAGTCCCAAAATCAACCCCAACTGTCCAAGTCCCCGCACTACTCGCTTGAACCTTCGGAATAGTCAAAGGCAATAAACCCAAAAACTGAGCATCCCCATCGATCGCGGAAAGAATCTCAGGATAGCGATCGCACTTCCAATATTGATAACTTTCCTGACCAGACTTGCGAGTTTCCTGAGTCGCTTTATCCGTTGGTTGCTCAATCTTAAACGCCAAACCGCCAAAATCCTCCGAAGTTTCCACAAAAACAAAATATTCCTTCCATTTCCCTGGTGGCACATTCGGCCAAAGCGCAAGGGTCGGAAACGCCGTCTTGATTTCATTCTCTGCTCTGAGCGAAAAATCCTTAGTCACCTGATATTTAACGTTTTTTACATTCGTTTGCCCCGATGTCGTTGTTTCCTTAAAACCCGACAACGTTAAACCCAACGTAACCTTGACCCCTGGGCCTTCTGGCGTATTAATCGAAGAAAATTGCACCTGAGCCTCCAGATCCTGACTCGTGAAATAATCCTTCAAAATCGAATTCAACGGCAGAAAAATCGTCAAATCATCCAGATTTAACTTGCGATCTAGCCAGGTTCCAGGCAACAAACCCTTACTGCGCGTATAAAACAACTCACTGGTAAACAACTCATCAGGAAACAAAAACAGCGCGTTTGTATTTCGATGTAAACTCCGATCAAAATTGGCTAAAGCAGAAGAACCAATCACATTAATATCCCGCGCATCTCGCCCCATCATGGCAGGAAGCTTGTCTGGATCGATAATGTAGAGCGGTTTGGCTGGATTTAAGCTCTTAGAAGCTAAAACCTTCACATTAGACTCTTGCTCCACAACTTTAGCAGGAATCAACGCCGTCAAAGGAGCAGGAGCCAACGCCTCACCAAAGGGAAAAGCTTTCTCAGTTGGTTGAAAAGTTTCAATCCTTGATACGTTCAGGTCTTCAAGAAATTTTTCGAGTTCAGCACCAACTTCTCCTGCTAATTTTTGATTGACAGGATTTTGGAGTAATTCTGTCTTTAAATTTTGCAACCAAGGCGCGAGAATCTCTTTTTGAGTTTGAGTTAAGCCATTCTTGATGGGATCAGCAAAAAAGTTCCCTTTCACCCAGGGAATCCGTTGACTGAGATTATTACGGAGATGACTCGTCGGTACAATCAAAGTCGCAGGACTCGTAAAACCTAGCACCGTTCCCTCGGATTCAAACAAATAAAGCTGAGACCAAGCCCCGTCCTCTAATGCCACCGAAAAAACATTATCCTGATCATTCGGCTTTAATTTTTCCAAACAACGCCCAAATTCTGTTTTTTGATGATCCTTCAGATTAATTTTGATCGCCTGTAAAGGAAGTTTGAGATTTTCTGAAAGCGCGATCGCCGCCAAGAAACCTCGATATTGAGCAATCAACCATTCACGGCTGGGATATCTATCGTTCCGCATGGCTGAAATAAATTGTAAAGCGCGCGACCAGGGACTCGGAATCGAATTAATCTCGTTATGGTTGCCCGATTCAAAATCGAGACTATTTCCCAGACGATTAAAAAGCGGCACACCATCCACATTCCATTCACCAGCCGCCGAGCCGCCTGAAAAATTTTGAGTCGTTTTCGGTAAAAGGGGATGATAGTTAGTATTGGAGTTAGTCATAGTTAATTAATGGTTAAGATTTCGTTGACAGTGATTTTAAGTTCAGGAAATTGGTTAAGTAATTGTACGGAATTAATTACACAAAATATTGGCTTCAAAAGCTTGTTTAGCAACAAAGTTCCATGCAAATATGTGTAAGTAATTTAGGCTTACCACTTAGACGCGATCGCTTTTTAAATTAAATTAAATAATTCATGGGCCAATCCCGATACACCTTTATGCTTTTTGCCCTGATCTGCTAATTCATTTTTAAAAGTATCTAGGCGATCGCGGTTTTTTTCCTGAGAGCTTTTAGGATTGTCGATTATTAATTCACTTAAATGATCGGCGGGAGAACGATTGTCGATTTGTAAATCAAGCCGAAATAATTGTTCACCTTGGCGATGGGATTGGGCAATTTGTTGGGCCCAAATTAAAAAACTTTTAGTCCATTTTTCTAGAACTTCTGCTTGTTGTTTTTGAACTTCTTCCGACAAAGCGGGTAAAGTTCCATCACTTTCATTTTTCAGACTAAAAAAGTAACGAAACCAAGGAGCCCCTTTAGCAAATTTTTTGACTCCTAATTTTTGAGCAGAAGTTAATTCCAAGGCAAAATTATAATACCAAGCATAGGAAAATCTCACCCCTTTTGCTAATAACGTTTTGACGACTTCGCGATCGGGTAAATCTTGCCAAGTTAAATTTTCTGGACTGGTACGACTAATATAGGCCGCTTGGGTTTGGGCGATCGCCTGATCAAAACCATGATTAATCGCTAAAGCCGCATAAAGTTCAACAAAGTGAGCATCATTTTGTTGTTTAGCTCCTCCTGTAGAAGATTTATAATCTTTCTTTTCTTGATTGCCAATCAAATAAACCGTATCAAAAACACCTGCTGAGTTTTCTGTTAAATACTGTAAAGCCGCTTGGGTATTAAAGGCAAAAAAGCGGGTTTCAGCAAAAACTTTTTGTTCCTCTTCATCAGGTTTTTCAAAGCCAAAATAGGGTAATAAAAGAGAGGCGTTGAGGTGAACATTATTCCGTAAATTATTATCTCGAAGTTGCTTAGAAATTAGCGTCGCTAAGGTGGGAACCCCAGAAGCTCCTGTTCCTCCAAAGACACTGCCAAAAAGATGAATAGAAACCTCATCTCCGTTAGCGCGATCGGTCTGGATATTGTTAAATAAACGTTGCCAATTATCATTAGGATCGTTTTGGAGCGTTTCTAATTCCAAACGACTCATTACGGCTGAACCAATGGGAGGACGACCGCGAAAACCAACAGCCAAATCAGCAATTTGTTCATCAGGATTGTAGAGTGCGTCAAACAGTTTAGCCAACGCTGGAGAACTCGTTCCCAAACCTTGCTTATTAAAAATCTTGCTTAAATTGCTACTATGAATTTCCTTTCCCAAAGGATTCCAGATACCGTAGTCTGCTAATTCTCCTGAAATAAAAGAGCTTGTTTGGTCTGAATTTGGCCTAAGAAGTTGATAACATTCTAGGGTATTTGTCAGATTAATTTGGGTACGTTGGGAGTTGCCATTAGCCGCATCGGCATCAACTAATAAAAGACCCAAACGAGCATCACCAAAGATGCCTAAAGCCTGGAGAAAAATGGAGGATTCTAAACATTTGGCTCCACTGCCTCCCACACCGATCGCGTAAATTTTTTTCATGGGTTTTAACCTCCGTAAAGTTTGCGTAAAGTCATGGCAAAGGGTGGGATGTAGCGCATGGATCGGGGAGTGGCGATCGCGGTCGGTAGCCAAAAGAGAAGGATACCGTTAATTATCACGAAAGGCGGAAACCAGAATAAGGGTTCAATACTTTTTGTGCCGTCCATCCAGCCACTAAAAAAAGAGACCGACATAAAAATAACAATTCCTAAAATCCAGTAAATAATCAATAGTAACCACCATAAAAATCCAGTTGAGAGAGTTTCTTCTGAGGTCATAAATGGTGTTCTAGCCGCTTTGAAGATCCAGATAAATAAAATGAATGCTCCTATCCCATAAAGAATAAAATTAGTAGTCATAAAAATAGTTCCTATCCAATCTTCTAATTCATTACTAGACATCGTCAAAGGAATGATCGGTTCACGAAAAAGATAGGGTATCAGACCTAATACGATCCCCGTTGCGATCGCAAAACTCACGGCTAAAGCAAAACAATCTTTAAATTTCATAGAAATAAATTAACCTCTAAATTATTTATCAGTGCGGGTTAAACCCAAACAATATTTAATTGCTTCTTGGATAGTCGCCTTTTTCTTGGAATCTTGAACAGCGTTCTCCACTTCGCCGCGTAAAGTACTAATAAAAAGAGCGAGATTTTGGGTTTTAGCTCCATCGGGAGCCGCGACGGTTGTATCCCAATTTTTCCAAATAGCCTGGTCTAAATCCCGTTTTTGCAGACTAATATAAATCTCTTGACCTGTTTTTTTAGGGATCTGTTCACCGTCTAAAATTAAGCTCAATTTCATTTTATCTTCACTAACCTTAATTGATTGCAATTTTACAGCAGGACTAGAAGTTTGGAACATTTCGGGAGTGAGTTCTGCTCCTGCTAAGGTGATGGCTGATTCAGAAGGAATTTCTAGAGGTAAGGGTTTATTGATACAGCTTTGCTCCAATAAAAGCCATTGATCCATTTGACTTCGGGCAGGACGAGTTTTCTTAATCGCGCCTGTTTGACTCATACAAGCATCGAATTTTTGGTTAATATTGGTTTTATCTAGGGTAACGGTATCAATTCCGTCAATAGCAAAAGAAGAAGCCCGAAAAGCTTGATTAACATCCAGAGGTAACTGACGCAAACTTTTTACAATCGCATCAACTGCCGCAATTGGCCCTGTCATCAAGACATAAAAAGGTCGTCCTCTTTGATCAACATCTTTTTTATCCGAAACATAGCCGTCTTTATCTAAATCGTTGCCTTCAAGAACTGCTACCTTACCTGTTTCAGCCGAAAAAATATTGCCATCATATTCACTCCGAACTCCTAATAAAACCGCTTTATAGCCCCGATTTGCCTTCAATTCTGCACTAATTTTTCCTGATAGTAAAGTAATCGCCGATTGATCGGGTTCCAAATCCGTTAACAAAATTCTTAGGGCATCTTCTTTCGGATTATTTTTAGGAATGGCATAAATTTGATCTAGGGTACTGCTAACACAGGGAAAACTAGAGCCTGGCAACTTACAGTCATAAAACTCTTCTTTGCGGGCATTAAGAAATTCATTCGCAGTCAGAGCTTTGGGTTCGTTCACTTTCTCTGCTCCGCCAATACGCCAATATTTAGCAGGTTTGTTTTGGAGTACCCCACTTAAGGACTGGATCGCCTGACTATAGCGTGTGCCTGGATTTTTGACATAACCCAACATGGAACCACTGCCATCCACCCCAACTTCAACTTGCACATTTTTGAAAGGGTCTTTTTGAGAATCAGGCTTTGGCTTATTAACACATTCAATACTTTTTCCTGCACAAGAAGTCAACAAAACTGCTAGTAATCCCAAACCAATCAATCGAAACTCCAAAAATGACATAAGGTAAGCTATCTTTTAATGGTGCAAATTTAACTACTAAAAATTAATAAAAGTGATCTAAGGATTCAAGATAATTAAAACCTATTCTAATCCACTTAACGGTAATTATTTCATCAAAAATACACAAAATGAAAATCTCTCTTTTAAAGATTTCATATTAAAAAAAGTTTTTTGTAGCACAAATAGCATTGCTTTAGCAATAGAATCAAGACTATTTTTAGTAACATCTTTTATTTCATCAGTAAAATCACTGAATTATCTAAGATTCTTTTAACTTATTTTTTAATTTATTAAGTAGGAAAATCTTCTAAAGATCCCCATTTTCCATTGAGTAAAGAAACAATACGAGAAGCCTCTTGATAATTATTTGCGATCGCCCAGGTATGAGTTTTTTGCTCTTTCAGATAGGTAATTTCTTTAAAATAAGGCTGATTAGCAAGAATCGGATGTTCTGGACTCGAACGCAAAACATTTCTACTATGAGATTTCGCATAAACCGAAGTTTCCCAAGGAATTCCCCGATCCCAAGCGGGTTGAACTAAACAAATTCCTTTTGTCAAAATCACATTACAAATAACCAACATTGGCCCTTTATAAATCGCATAGGCCATGGGCATACAAGTATTAATCATAATGCTAACAGGATCGCCATAATTTTGTTGTAATTCCTGTTGCCAACGTTGGGTCGTAATAGCAGATTCTAATCCAGTTTCTCCAACTCTTTCTAGCATTTTACTAAACTGTTGATATTGATCTCGCATTTGACGAATCTCTTGTTGCCAACGAAATTCTAAAGGAGATTCTCCAAACTGAATTAATCCTTTTTCTGCTAATTGCCAGCGTTGATTGCGTTTGAGTAAATCTAGTTTTGCAGGCTGTTTTAATAAAAATTCATTGTTTCTTGAATTAGGTATTTCTCCTTCAATTATAAACAAACTTTGTAAGCTTTCCAACGCCGCAAGTCGGATAAAAGCTGCTGGTCTTGGGAATAAGAAAAATCCTTGTTCTCGTAATTGTAAAACCCAATAATTTCCCTGTTGATTGCGTTCTAATAATGGATTTACAACATTCTCATTGATTGATACAGCAACTCTGCGACAGATGGGTTCTAATACTTGGGGTAATTCGCTATAAACGTCTAAAATCCTTGCTAAAGGAAGATCCAAAAGATGTTCAATTTCTTCATTTGAGAAACTTTGGGAAAAGTTACTAACTGTTATAGTTTCTACATTAGATTGATTTTCTTCTAGTTTATCTATGCGACTTTCTAAATCTGCGATCGCGTTATTTAATTGTTGCTTAAACTCAGTAAATTGTTCAGATGATTGTTGAAATTCTACTTTAAATTTAGCAAATTGCTCTGATAGTTTACGGCTATCTTTGAGTAGAAACCTTAAAGTGTCTAGGGTATTATCGCTCATGGGTATTACCTAAATTATAACGTAGCAAAATTTTTTTTAGAGCAATGTTGGCATTTTAAAAATAATCTTAAATCTTAAACCTTTAATCTTTTGATAAATTTAGAATTTCCTGTTCAAATTGTCGTAATGCTACGCTAGAGCCTTTATTCCAAGCTAATTCTACATATTTAGAAAAAATAGACTTGACATCCCAAGCCCCAAAAAGTAAACTTTGGGAATTTTCTTGATAATTTTCATCCACAAAAAGGTAAATTTTTAAAACTCCAGAATTATAAATCCACAACTCAGGAATAGCGATGGGTTTATAAGCTTCTAAATTAGTCAGAGAAGTTAAATCAACTTCTATTGCCAAATCAGGCGGTGGATCAACACTTAAATCAATTCGTTCTTTACCTAAAATTGCCTGATAGTTTGCTATATAAAAACAAGTATCTGGTTCTACTCCTGCCTGTTTTAATTGTTTAAGAGTTATGGGATCAAAGGATTGCCAATCTTTTTGTTGAAAGCGTAATAAACTTTTAACCAAATCTCTAAGAGTATCAATACGATTTCCGTGACTTGGCAAGGGTGACATAAGACGAATTTCTTGATTATGAGTGTTGAAATAAAGTTTTGGGGATTTTTTGTGCCCACGAATCGCCAGGAGGTCTTCGTAATCTTCCCATGTTTGGTTTCTGAGAATTATTTCACTCCCTTGGCTTAGGCTTAATGTTTCGGGATTGACAGTAATTAACATGATTTTTTGAGTGAAATACAAGTCTTGATGATAGCTTATGCGATAAGGATTTTTACTTAAATAGAAATAGGTGAAATAATCAAAAACTAAATCTTTAATATTTTCTTCTTGCATTTATAGTATTATAATTAGATCAATCACATTTAATAAAATAAAGTAAAGATTAATAAACATTATTATGAGTGCTAATATCAAGTAATAGAATTATTATTTCTTCACTTTCTTGATTGACTTTTCTTAAAGTAAATACAATACGACAATCATATCCACAAGAACAATAGAGTAATCCTAATAGTTTCCCTCCTAATTTATGAGTTCCCAAACTAGGCATAAATACATCATTTTCCATTAGGGATAAAATTTGATTTATTTTGGCTTGGAGTTTGGCATCTCGACCTGAAAATTTGTGTAGGGCTTTTTTGAATTGATGACTGCTTACGAATTTATACATCAACTTCTTCTTGATTTTCAAGATAATCTCGTAATTCTTGCATGATTTCCGAGGCGGTTTGCACTTTGAAATGACCTGCTTCAAATTCTGCGATCGAGATAGCGGCATTAAAAGCAATTTGATCTCGTCGATCCTCAATAATACGATTTTCCAGAATTTGTACTAACATTTCCCGTTGCTCCAGGGGAAGTGTCATTGCTTCATCTAATACTTGGTCTAAACTGCTCATGGCTTTTGTTTTTCAAACTACTTTTAATCTGTCTAATATGTCGTTATTTTAACAAAACTAGTATATAGACAAGCTCTGTTTTTTTAGACAATTGACTAAAGTTTACACCATAGCTAAATTTGTGACTATAAATCATATCTTTTTTGTTCATGATGTGTTACAACTGAATCTACAGTATTGTAATTTCAACAAGATGTGAGTTACTCCCTCCATGACTCTAAGAAAGGTTCAGCCATTTCTTGATAAAGCGTTCGAGTTTCTGCGCCATTAAATATCATTAAATATAAAGTTGATCTGTATTTAATCTTGAGAATCCCCTAAAAATCACTCTTATACTATAATTTCTACTGTAAAGAGAAATTTAACGAATCAATATGCCTTCCTCTAAATCGTCAACGCTTGTTTTTTTTGTTCCAGGTATCATGGGATCGAGTTTATACCTTAAAGAAGATCCTGCTGACATAATAAAAAGAACAGCAGAAAGAGGAGGAGAAATATGGGGAAAAGATGCGGGTTATAATTTAGGTTCACTTCTCAAAAGACCTAATCTCTTTGATCCTGATAATATTGTTCCAGGAAAAGTAATTCCTTATATTGATTTTTTAAAGTTCAAAATCAAAATTTATGATCCTTTAATGAATTTTTGTAAAAGCAAAGATCAACTTGGTTTATTTGATGAGAATAATTTTTTTCCTTTTGCATACAATTGGTTGCAAGATAATCGTCAAACAGCTAAAGATTTAGCAACATTTATCCGAAAAAAAGATAAAAAAGGAGACAGTGATTTTTGTTTAATCGCTCATAGTATGGGTGGCGTTATTCGTCGGTTAATGTTATTAGACGAAAAAAATAAAGACATTGCAGAAAAAACTAAGTTTTTATTTCAAATTGCTACACCTGTACAAGGATCTATTCAGACATATCTTGCTATTAAGAACTCTCCAATTAGCCTATGCTATCCGTTTGATCGAATCTTAAAATGGTGTTACCGTGTTAAGAAAGAACATATTCTAGCAATTAAAAAATCTTTAGAAAGATGTCCTTCTTTGTATCAATTATTACCGCCTAATGTGACTTGTCTTTATGATCAGGATGGTACAGCTTACTCTGCTCTTGATCTTATTGTTTGGGATAAAAATTTGCATAGTTACATTAAATCAGCGATCGTAGTTCACCAAAGTCTTGCTGAATCGATTATGCCATCAATCAAAATCCAGTGTATATATTCCGATCAACATAAAACACCAATTCATTACATCGTCAAACCTCGCAATCATCCTCAAAAGTTTGAGGTTATTGAGCAAAATTCTAGTTCAGTCAAGGGAGATAAAACGGTTACTTGTGCCAGCGCAACGGCCTACAGCCGTGAATCTGATAATTTACATTTGATACAAGGGCAACTTTCTGACCACTTAGGGCTATGCCACAATGAAAAAGTATATGCCATATTAAAGTCCGAATTCAATAAACTAGGAAAATCATAATGAACGAAGCAACAAGCTCTGAATCAACCCCAACGACTATGCAAACAATGCCAAGCATCACCCTGAATTGCGAACCTCGCGTGGTTTTGCCAGGCGATCAATTAACAGTTCATCTAAAAATAGATTTGCCTGAGTATGTTGATTTGACGGTGGAACTCGTTTCGGAAATGGGAAAATCTTTAGAATTGTTGCGACTTAGTTCGTCTGATTTCACTGAAAATGATGTCATTGAAAAATTCTTAGAAAAAGAAGTACAGATCCCTATTGGATTGGTTGAGGGGAACTATTTGTTGCAAGTTGTTAGTGATCACGATATTTGGGATAGCACTGAATTAGAGGTTGTAAAAGATCAAAGTTATGCTGAAGAGATAGAAAATGTTGCTAAAGGATTCCAAAAAATTGCTGAGGCTTCAGAGAAGGGAAGTCGTGCATTAGATTTGGCTACACACGGAACTAGTGAAGAAGCAAAGAAATCACAAGAAGAGTGCGAAGAATTATATAAATCGGTGGGTAGTATCAAGTTGGCCGCCCGTTCATGGAAGGAACTTGCTAAAAAGTTTTGTGATCGCAATGATCTTACATTCTGTAGGGAAGCTTTAAATAAATCGTTAGAGCTTTATTCGGAAGTTGACGATTTAGATTATAAAGAAGAAATTCTTGATCAGATTCGTAAAGAAATAGAGTTTTGTAATAACGAGATTTTTTATTCTTCATTTCCAAAAGATATCAAGCAATATTCGTCACAGATAAAAGTATATCGAGAACAACTTTCTTTAGACCCAGCACAAGTTGCAGTTAAAATCCGTTCAAACTCTACAATGATTAAACATTGGGAAAGAGGAAAAAAAATGGAACAACTAGAAAATTATCTGAAACTTTCTAAGGTTCTCGATTGTAGAGTAGATAAATTAATCAATTACGATTATCCTATTAATAGTAAATCTATTAAGTCAAAAATTGAAGATCTTAGAATAGAAAAAGGTTATGACGAAAAAGAGTTAGCTGATAGAATGAAACTGGAGGTTAGTGTAATCAAAGAATGTGAAAGAGAAGAGAACCTTAAATATTTGAAAAATTTGTTAGACCTTTATTATTATTATCTGGACAATTTTAAAAAGCATTATATGAAAAATCTTCCAAAAAAATTAGATCGTAACGAGCTAGAATCACACGAGCTAGAATCAATAAATGAAACAGATACTTCTTTACCTGAAAATATATTATCGTTCGTGCTTAGTGCTTCATAGAAATTCCTTGCTAATCATAAGCAAAAAAAGAAAGTTTGACTATTTTAGGTGAGGTCAAATGAGTAAAAACCAACTTTTTTATTCTAGAATTGTTTAATAATCTGACGATAGAAACTTCTTCTCCTTATGGCACTTCCCGATCCACCTGAGTTCGTAATGGATGCCGATTTACTTGCATCATCACAAAGTCAAAACAAATTTTTCTCTATATTAAAACAGTGTGATAATGATAGGGTTAAGATTTATGTTGTTGATCAGTGTATAGAAAGAATATGTCAGGATAAAAAAATTGATTTTGATTCTTTAAAACGTTCTTTAGGCGATCGTAAAATCACAGTTGTCAATTGCAAGGATTACTCTACTAAGATAGGAACCCTAGATGAAGCAAGTGCAGACTGGACTTCTGTTCTTGAAACTGATTATGCCCACCAGGAAGATATTCGTCACATTATTACCGATAAACCAGACAATTTTTCAAAGCTAGATGAAATATCTGGTTTGCCGAATTTAAAAACTTGGACACTGGATGAATTTAAAGAAGAATTAGAACCTTATCAAAAGAAAGACCCTGAGATAACAGAAGATCCGTCCTCTGAAGTAACTACTGCTTCTATCAATAAAGTTTCTAATATAACAGAAGAACCTGGCGTAAAATCGCCCACCGAAAAAAAAGACAACACAGATATCTATCGTAAACTCGCCATTATTGCTGGGATTGTATTTTTAGCTTTTGGGATTGGATGGCTTAAAGAATTTATTAATCAACCAACAATACCCGAACTGGTGATTGGAGATGATATTAGCCGAGGTGAAGAAATGCTCCCGCTTCCTCCTTCGTCAAACGAGTCCTGTAAAATAGAACGACAATCAAAAGAAGAGGTTATATCAGCTACTGAAATATTCCAGAACGCTTACAACCAAAAGAACTCAGAAACTCATAATCAACAACAATACGACTATAAAGATGCTTTGGATAATTTTGATAAAGCAATTACAAAGGACATATATGATCCTGAGTTGTCAATTTATCAGCAAAACGCTTTTGCTCATGATACAGGAAATGTTTTAACGATTGCAGTCGTAGTTCCTTTTTCTGAGAAAAAAAGTGACGGTTCGACTAAGTATGAAAGTTATTGCAATAGGACTGTCCCAATTCTTCGTGGAGTAGCTATGGCGCAAAAAGAAATTAATACAGGAGAAGCTATTAATATTAATGGCAACAATTACTATCTTGAAATTGTGATTGCTAATGATGAAAATAATAAAAACTTTAAGGCAAAAAATATTGCGCAGAGAATTATAAAAGACAAAACTATCTTGGGAGTAATTGGTCACAATTCAAGTGCGGCAACAGGTGAAGCTCTTAAGGAATATAACAACAATCTTGTTGTAGTAACATCAACCAGCACAGCTTCGGAATTGGGGAAGAAAATTGAAGAAGATAAAAATAATTCTAAAGGGTGGGAACGGTTTTACCCCCAAAATATGCGTAGGTGGTTTTACCGCGCTGTCATTTCTGATGAAATCTCATCACGAAAATTGGCAGATTATGTAAAGAAAATAAAAAAAGACAAAATCTCGATTATTTATGAAAAAGGAGATAAATACAGTGAAGGCTACTTGAAATCTTTTCAGGTCAAGAAAAACTTTCCTCAAGAAAATATTCTAAAAATATTTGAATTTGATCCTACGCAGAAACGGGTAAAAGAGATAAAAGATTTTAAAATTCGGAAAGAAGTTTCTGCAAAAGATGTTGTTGAGGATAGTATTAATGGTGGTGTACAATCCATACTAATTTTTACTCAATCACAAGATACTAAAGACTTTGTATTAGAGGTGATGAAAGAAAATGCTGAACGTGGTTATCGATTAGTAATTTTGGGGGGTAATTCTCTTTATGAATGTGATAAATTGGGAGAAAATTCAGAAGGACTGATATTGAGTGTACCTTGGTTTCAAGGATCGAACGATAACACTAAGAGTTTTAATGAAAAAGCAAGCAAAAAGTGGGGAGGAGACATAAACTGGAGGACGGCGACTAGTTATGATGCGGTTAAAGTTTTTTATAAGGCATTTTCAAATCTTCAAAATGTTACTAGGGAAGGTTTAGCAGATAAGATGCAACAAGGAATCGACATTCCCCCTGACGAAACATCTGGTGATCCTTTGAAGTTTGATAATAATGGTGAGCGGCGAGGAAATGTTTCTTCGGGCTTTGTTCAAGTTAAAAAAAGCAATAAAAAGGCTTGTAAGGGCTATAGTTTTGAGAAAATTGACTGATATGCTTGTCTCGTTTTCACATCAACTAGATTATTGATAATGTTGTAATTTCAAGGAAGTCTAAGGAATTATTTCCATGACCCTAAACAAAGTTCAGCCATTTCTTGATGAAGCGTTCGAGTTTCTCCGCGAACAGGAATTTAGTATAACTATACAAACATGGAAAAACTTCTGTAACCAAGAAGAAATTAATTTTGAAACATTACAAGTAGCCAAATCAGAATTACTTCGCCAATCCCAAAAAATTGATGACGATTCTGAACGACTAAAACAGATATTTTGTTGTGATCCGTTTGATGCAGAAATCATAAAGTCTTTGCGTGATATTTGGTATGAAAAAGCAGAAAGCCAACCCGATCCTTTTCAAAAATGGTATTACGATATTTCCCTTCATTTACTCCAAATTGATACAGAAAAATTAGAATCGTCTCCAAAAATAGTTAATTCTGTCACTCCTCCAATTACTCAAAAAATCCCAACAGCAAACCCAACAAATCTTCCACTGCCCAAAACTCATCAACTCAGAAATATTATTCTTGTTATTATTCCCATAATAATTATTAGCTTTATTTTAGGAAATAAATTTTCGACTAACTTTCGTAATCAATCTGCCAATAATTCCCAGAATAATACTGATTCTTCAATAACGGATTATATGCCAAATTTCCCCCTTTCCTCCTGTGGCGATTTAGATCCTGGTGGAAAAAATGCCTGGTATCCTGTTTTCATTACCAATAGTCAAGCAAATCTCTTTTTAGTGCGGAGAGATTATTGTAGAGATGCCTTTCCTAAATATCGAAAAGAAAAGGGAATTACGTCTATTCAAGTTGGCTCTTTTTTAACACTACAAAAGGCTGAGTATTTTGCTGAAATTATGAGGAATAAAATAGATAATGCAGAAGTCGGAGAACCAACAATAAGATAAAATTTATATGAATTTTTAAACAATACTTAATCACGCGATCGCCAAAGTTATTATGATCAAAAAAACTAATTTTTTATAGTTATTTATCAAACAAATTTGAATATGATTACTAATTTTAGAAAATTAACAGAAATAGCCCAGGTTTTTTTAAAATTAGGCATTTTGGGATTTGGTGGCCCTGCTGTGCATATTGCCATGATGGAAGAAGAAATTATTACTCGTCGTCAATGGTTAACGCGATCGCAATTTTTAGATTTATTAGGGGCAACAAACCTGATTCCTGGTCCAAATTCAACGGAATTAGCGATTCATATTGGTTATTCCTACGGAGGCTGGCTAGGACTATGGATTGCGGGAATTTGCTTTATTTTGCCTGCTGTGCTGATTACGATAATTTTTGCTTGGATTTATCTAACTTGGGGCAGTTTACCCGCTTTTACATCAATTTTATTAGGAATTAAGCCAGGAATTTTAATAGTGATTTTAGCCGCTTTATGGCGTTTAGGAGAAAAAACCTTTAAAAATCGACAACTTTTCTGGATTGCTTTCTTAGTCGTTATCTTAGTTTTAATAGGCATTCAAGAAGCGATCGCCTTATTCGCTGGCGGAATTTTTGGCATGATTTGGCTAGTTTCCAAGCAAACAAAAACACCTTCCAAGGGAACCTTACCGATTCTAATTTTAGCTCTCGGCACAACATCAAAAACAGCAATTATTCCGCCCAGTTTATTCAAATTGGCTTTATTTTTTCTAAAAGTTGGAAGTATTTTATTTGGTAGTGGCTATGTTTTATTTGCTTTTTTAGAAGGAGATTTAGTTAATAAATACGGTTGGCTGACCTCTCAACAATTATTAGACGCGATCGCAGTTGGGCAATTTACGCCTGGCCCGATTTTATCAACAGCAACATTTATCGGCTATTTAATTTTAGGAATCCCAGGTGCTATTGTCGCAACTTTAGGAATTTTTTTGCCTTCCTTTTTCTTTGTCTTACTGTCTCATCCTTTTATTGCCAAACTCCGTCAATCCAAATGGACTAGTGCTTTTCTCGATGCCGTTAATGCCAGTTCTATTGCCTTAATCGCAGTTGTTACTTTTAAATTAGCTCAAGCTTCCTTCTTGCCAACGAGTGACGATTTATTAGGAAATTTACGCCCTTTTTTCATAGCCGCGATCGCAGGAATTGCTGTTTTTCGTTATCAAGTTAATAGTGCTTGGATTGTTTTGGGTAGTGGTTGTCTGGGTGGCCTATTAGGGTGATCAATAAATTAATTACAAACTTAAATTAATGGAAAGTCAGCTATACTTAACAAATGGAATAGCAAGAAAATAGATAATTAAGTATTATTAAAAATCTATTTTTGAACTCAATTTTTAAAATTAATACAATAGCAATACATCAGTTGTCAGTAAAAATAAATGAATATAAACAATACTTTTAATACAATTCCTTCGCGCCGAATTGTTATTGGTGATGTGCATGGTCACTACGACACACTACTAGTTTTATTTGATGCGATCGCGCCCAACTCAGGAGATGGAGTATATTTTATCGGAGACTTAATTGATCGAGGCCCGAATAGTGCCCAGGTGGTCGATTTTGTGATGAAAAATAAATATCATTGCTTACTCGGTAATCATGAACAAATGCTCTTAGATGCGGTAGGAAGAGGCGGAATTTCCCATCAACTTCTTCAATCCTGGCTTTATACAGGAGGACTTTCCACCCTAGAAAGCTATCATCATCAAATTCCCCAAGAACATATTGATTGGATGCAACGCTTACCTTTGTATTTAGATTTAGGAGATATTTGGCTAGTCCATGCAGGAGTTGATCCCCAATTACCATTAGAACAACAAACAGAAGCAGAATTTTGCTGGATTCGAGATGAATTTCATCAAGCTTATCGGCCCTATTTTGATGATAAATTAATTATTATTGGGCATACCATTACTTTTACTTTTCCTAGTGTTGAACCTGGAAAACTTGCTTCTGGACCAGGTTGGTTAGATATTGATACAGGTGCTTATCATCCTAAAAGTTGCTGGTTAACTGGTCTTGATATTACCAATAGCCTCGTTTATCAAGTTCATACTGTTACTAAAAAAGTCAGAAAATTACCCCTAAATGATGCAGTAACATTTGTTGATCCCTCATTAGTAACCACGAGAAGAAGTAAACGCAAAGGTTTATTTGGTTAAATATTATTACCCAATAATTGATTTTTTAGACAGCGATCGCAGTGACCACATTGAAAATTAGATTGATCTTTTATCCCAAAAGTTGTTAATAAAAAAGCCCAACGACAGTTTTTAGTGTAAAGATATTGCTTCATAGATTGACCAGATAATCGATCAATTTGAGAAGAATTAACTGATAGTTGCTGTTGAGAATTTAAATGAAGCTGATAATGAAAAGGATCTAACCATTGCAATTGTCCGAGTTGATGTAGAAAAGCTAAGGAAATTTCTACATCAGGAAACGTTTTTTTCAAGTCTAAAATATTAGCTTGAGAAGGAATTTTTTGCGCGATCGCCCAAGCTTTTCGAGACTGTTTTTGGCGTTGTTGATTAAAAAAATTGCGGCGTTGTTGATCAGTCGAATCAAGCCATCCTGTCGGTTCACTAATTAAAGTAAGCGTATCAGCCGCCAAACCATCTCTGCCGCCTCTGCCAATTTCTTGCAAATATTCGGAAAGTAAATGGGGCGGATGAAAATGAACAATCCAACGAATATCTGGTTTATTAATTCCCAGTCCAAAGGCATTTGTACAAACCACAAAAGATAGATTTCCTGTTAGCCATTGTTCTTCAATTGTTCTCCTTTGGGTCGATCCTAAACCTGCATGATAAGCTGCTGTTTTATATTTTAGAGTGCGTAACCATTGTGCTAAAAATTCACTATCAGAACGTGATCGCACATAAATTAAACCAGATTTGCGCTTATATTTTTCTAAAAAATTCAACAATAAATGCTGACGACAATAAGCTGACCAGGCAATTTTAACTGCAATTTTTAAATTAGAACGATAGGGACTTAGAACAAAAATTTCGGGATTTTCTAATTGGAGAATTGTCTTCAGTTGAGCTTGGGTAAACGGATCAGCT
The DNA here is from genome assembly GCA_031396835.1 of Snowella sp. SOY_38_metabat_116. Classification (GTDB taxonomy): domain Bacteria; phylum Cyanobacteriota; class Cyanobacteriia; order Cyanobacteriales; family Microcystaceae; genus Snowella. Next base: position 18,529 of record JANNLO010000069.1, on the reverse strand, counting down.
GTCGCAGTGAAAGCAGCAATAGAAAACTTTTTTTGATTAGGTTTTTGAGCTAATAAAGCTGAACGAATTATCCCTAAACGTCGATAAGCGGGACGAAAAGACTCTCCCCATTCCACTAAACAATGAGCTTCATCGATCATTAATCCCGTAATTTCTAAATTGGGTTGACACAAAACTTCCCAAATTGGCTGACTTAAAAGTATTTCAGGAGAAATATATAATAAACGTAATTTTTGTTGTTGAATATTATTAAGAATAATTTTTCGTTGCGCACGGGGCAGTTCACTGTGAAGACAATCGACGGATAATTGACGATCTTTTAATTCCCTAACTTGATTTTCCATTAAGGCAATTAATGGAGAAACAACCAGCGTTAAACCTTCTTGAAAAAGTGCGGGAAGTTGAAAACAAATCGATTTTCCGCCTCCTGTTGGCATAACAATAATTGCATCTTTCCTCGCTAAAAGACAGTCAACAACTTCTGCTTGAGGAAAACGAAAGTTTTTATATCCCCAAATAGTTTCAAATAATTCTTGAATTCCTTGCTGTTTAGATTTTGCTGATTCTGGTTGTAAGTTCACGGTAAACCAATCAAAAAAATATTTGTAATCTAATTTTAATCTTAAATTATAAAAAACTAAGAAAAAATTTTATGTTTTTAATATTTAGCCAAAAATGAGCTTTTCTAATCCAAAATAATCAGGTAAAGACCTTGAAAAAACAAGTAAAAACTATTAATAAATTTCAGTAAGATCTCGATTTGTAGAAAACAGCAGCTTGATTTGATATTTAAACTTTTAATTAAAAATGGTAAAAACAACCTTAATATTTAATGATCTTTTCTAAAAAATACTTTTTAATCGATATCGAGATTATGATAATAACTAGATCAAGGTATTGTTATTTGATAGGTTTATTGAAAAATAGGGTATGATTGATTAAGAAGAAAAGAGAAACAAATTATGAACGAAAATGTCGTGTCAACTCAACGGGCATCGGAAAAAGTCGAAATTTCTATTCATTTAGATGCTGATGTATTAGAACAAATTCAACATTTAACCAATGACCCAAGCCGAATTATTGAAACAGCCATTAAACAATGGTTGCGGGGTGAACCCAGCCAAGATGACGATTTAACGCGATCGCTAAGACGCAATCCGCCAGTGCCTCCCAAGGGAGAATGGAATGATTAGTTTTTTAGCCTCAGAAAGATCAATTCTTAATGATGACAAGCAATTTGAAGATCTTCTATTTGTATAAATTTTGCGTTCAAAACAATTCAAGATAGTGGCTAGATTAACTGTTACCCTTTACAATCTTTTTAAAAACATTTTAAAATCTCTTAAAATTGTTATTTGATAAAGATGAACAGAAATATAGCATTGCTTAGTAAATCTATGAAATTAAATTTCATCTATATCTAAAAATCAGTTTGATTCTAGGTTTTAAAAATAGCAGATAAAGCAATCTATTCTGCAAATTAGGAACACCAATAGAAAATATTATTTGTTTTATTCTTGTAACACAAGAGCTATTGTCCAAGATTAAACCTTAAATGCATAGATATTAAAAATGAATGTGCTAGTTTCTATTTCTAACAAAAACCGCGAAGATTCTTCTTGCTGTCAGGCAGATTCGACTACAATTTATTGGGAACAATTAGGAACTGAATTAGCATTTATTCAGGATAATCGTGGTCGCTATTTGGCATTTTCTTGGCGATTAGAAGTTGAATATGGGATTGTTCCCCAAGCAATTATTGGTTATCTTCCCGAAGAAAGTTTTTGTCCTGTTGCTTTGGATGCTTATTATGAAAGACTTAAACGAGTTATTAAAGATAGAATTCCAGAACAATATAACTGTGTATTTTCCTATAAAGATCGGATTTTTTCAGTCGCATTAGTAATAAGTCCAATCTTAGCGAGTGGAAATGAAGTTACTCGTGTTTTAGTAATGGGTTGTCTCTTAAATGAGGAGCAGATTTCGTTAACGACGACAATTGTTCCGTCTCCCGAATCCTATCAAAAATTATTGGCCAGAATTTCTCGCAAAATACGCCGCACTTTGCATTTACAGACTATTTGGCAAGAAACAGTGGATAGTATTGGTGAATCTCTTCAAGTCAGTCGATGTTTAATGTTAAGCAAAGATTCTTTATCTTTAGAGTTTCAGACCCAAGCAGAATTTTGTCAGACCAATATTTCTTGCCTGTTGGAACAACGCATCGAATATCTCTGGAAAAAGCTGGATCAGTCTTTATTAAAACAAAATCACCCCATTTTTCTAGACGGACTAGGAGCTAATTTAGAGCAAACTTGTTCCATTTTAATTGTTCCTACTTTTCATCAAGACCAGTGTTATGGCTTTATTTGTCTGCAACAGTGCGATCGCTATCGGCAGTGGAGTCCAGAGATTATTGAATTTCTACAAGAATTAGCAGCCCAAGTCGGAACTGCGATCGCCCATGCCACTTTATACCAAGAATTAGAACAGGCTACCCGAATTGCCAAGGAAGCCTCTCAACTTAAAAGTGAATTTTTAGCCAGCACTACCCACGAACTCCGTACGCCCTTAAATGGCATTATTGGCTTTTTGAAACTCGTTTTAGACGATATGCATGATAGCGAAGCAGAAAAACAAGAATTCCTCGAAGAAGCTTATAAATCTGCCCTACATTTACTTAATTTAATCAACGATCTTCTAGATTTAGCCAAAATCGAAGCGGGTAAAATTGACTTAGAACTCGGCACAGTAGATCTCGCAGAAGTTTTTCAATCCGTCAACAAATTTGCTGCTCCCCAAGCCCAATCCAAACAACTTGATTTTCAGTTAAAACTCCCTGTAACACTCACTCCAATTACAGTTTACGGAAATTATCGATGGATTGTACAAATAATGCTCAATATTGTGGGAAACGCGCTGAAATTTACCCATCAAGGAAAAATTACAATCAGAGCAGAAATTATTAAACAAAAAATTCAGTGGAAAGAGCAAATATTTATTGGAAAAGTCAAGATTAGCGTTACTGATACAGGCATTGGCGTGTCCTTAGAAAAACAAGCAAAACTATTTGAAAAATTTGTCCAGATCGATGGCTCGAGAACCAAAGCCTATGGCGGAACAGGTCTAGGTTTAAGCATTTCTCAAAAATTAGTGGAAGCGATGGGGGGTAAAATCGACTTTTTTAGTATGGGTGAAAGCCTAGGATCTACCGTGACATTTAGTATTTTGCTCGATCATTTACCTGTTCTTAAAACAGAAGTTGCTGAAACGACTGAATCATAAATTTAGAATCTAGAGCATAGCTAATTCGCCAACCACATCTAATCGTGTATAGTTGCTCAAAGTCATAAATTGCTCAGACAAAATTTCCGCTACATTCGGTTGAATCCAGCCCATTTGTTGTAATAAGTGAATTGCCGCCGCATACTTAGAACGTTTTGAACCATCTAATGCTTTAATTGCTAGTCCCATTCTTTCCCCCACACGAGCAACACACTGAATACCTTCGGCTCCTGATTTACTAACCAATTCTCCTTCCGTTAAACGCATTAGTTCTGTATCAAAGGAACCTTCAGCCGCAACTAAACGCGGATAATAAGTCATGGCACGGATAACTCGTTCTAAATCCAAATGGTTTCCAGAGGCTAATTGAGCATATAAATGGGCTATTTGTCGCAATTGCATAAAATAGGTAGGTGCGCCACAGTCATCATGGGCACAGATTAATTCTTCTCCAGGCATTCCCAATAATTCTGCAACTTTGCTTAAAATTAATTGTTGAACGGGGTGGGACGATCGCAGATAGGTATTAAGGGGCCATTTGCGTTGCTGACAAACTGCCAACATTCCCGCGTGTTTTCCAGAACAATTATGTTGTAGAACATTGTGTTTATCGGTCGGAATCGGACATTGCAAAGCACTGGGATCAATATCAGCCCGCCAAAGCACATTAAAAACTTGTCTTGCTTGTTCAATCGTCCCATGATGAGAGCTACAGATAATTGCCAAATCCTTATCCGTTAGTCCAAATCGCTCTAGGGTTCCCGTACTAGTAACGGCAAAAGCTTGAAAGGGTTTAAGAGAAGACCGAATAAAAGAAGCTGTTTCTGAACTTCCTGCAACAGACAAAACGCGGCCACGATCATCACAAACCGTTGCCTCAACGTGATGAATCGACTCGACAATTCCTTCCCGCAATAGATGGATTTCAATATTCGGGGCTTGGGTACGTTTTCCTCTGCTCATGCGTCTTTAGATTAGGTTTGAATAAATTTAAGGTTGATTTTGGTTAGTTCAATGAAAATTTTATGGTTAGAGTGCTAGCCAAAGGAAACAATCAAAGCTGATAAATCCTGCCAACAAAAAAGCAGTTTGTTTTAAACGTTGCAAAATAGGATCAATTTGGTAGGTAACAATGAGACGATCGCGGGTGAGAACTTCGGGGGGTTTCTCCCAGATTTGTCCATCATACCAACCCGATTCTTCATAAATTACTTTTTTAGCTTGCAAGCGATCGCGAATATAATACCAGCCTAACAGAATTCGACTCAAAACCAACGCGACTAGAAGCATTGCTCCCAATCCACTAGATAAGGCAAAGAAAATTGGCTTTTTTACGGGAGAAAAACTTGCCGCCGCGATCGGGCTGATGAATAACCAACTAATTAGCAAAACCCAGAGAAATTTTCGTGCATAGGCCAAAAAATCCAACGTTGCCCAACAACACAGCCAGGATTCTTTTAAAATTTCATATTCATTCACAGGCTGCTGCTCAAAAGGAACAGGGCAAAAAGTCGATGAAGATTCTTGCTTCATAGGGATTTCTAACGAGTTTCGAGAAGCTGGATTTTAATTAGGCTAAAGTTCTGATTGGATCTAAATCTTCTAAGGGGATTCTTTCAGCATGACTCCAGAAAGCTTCTAAATTATAAAAAGATCGCTCTTGGGGCATGAAAATATGAACAATTACATTTCCATAATCCTGTAAAATCCATGATCCGTCATTTTGGCCCGACTGTCTTGGCTTTCTTTCGTAGACTTCTGCTATCTTTGCTTCAATACTATTGGCGATCGCGCGAACTTGCGCCCGTGAAAAACCTGAAACAATCACGAAATAATCTGCCAAATAGGAAACTTCAGCAACTTTTAAAACAACCATTTCTTCAGCTTTACGGTCATCCGCAGCTTGGGTAATTGTCCAGACAAAATTTTCCAAAGAAGGATTGAGATCTTTTTCCATTACGGTGGCAGTTGAAAATGAATTTGAAGGATCGGTCATAGGTTCTTTAAATTCCTAGGTAATATTTACTTATTTAATTAATTGTAACGCCCAATTTCGGGTAAGAATGGCACGTGGATGAATGATCGCGTGTTTATCTAATAAATATTTTAAAGAATGATCACAGGTTTGCTGAACGCTTTGATAAAGATCTTTAAGACTGACTTGACGCATATTTTCTAATTCGGCACTTTGTCCTCGATTTGGCTCTAGGGCATCGGCCACAAAAATAATACAAGAAAGTTTGCTCATTTCAGGACAACCCAAGGTGTGTGAACGAATAGCGGCTAAAATCTCTTCATCAACTATTCCAAAATGATTTTTAGCAACAACTGCGCTGACATCGGCGTGCAGCAAATGAGGATTACCTTGAAAAACTTCGTCTATTTCAATCCCAGCTTTTTGGGCGATCTCTAGTAAACGAGAAGGCGGAAAAAACTTGGCAAGATCATGCATTAAACCTGCTTGAGCCGCTTTTTGAGTATCTACTTCATGCTGGTGGGCCAATTTTATACTAAACATTTCTACGCCCAAAATGTGTTCCAAGCGATGCTCAGAAACATTCTCTTTCAACCAGTGAATAACAGCTTCACGCATACTGTTTTCTATTTTTTTAGGACTTACTTGTTAATGCAAGCCAAAATTACAATTTTCAATCTTTAGCAACGCCCAAAAAGTTAGCTTGGGGAACTCGTAAACGAACAACCAAACGGCGATCAGGCTCTTGTCCCTGACTTTCGGTTTCCAGATCTGGATCATTTTCCAAGAAAGTATGAATTTGACGACGTTCAGCCGCCGAAAGGGCAGCCATTTCTACTGGAAACCCACTAGCTTTGACTTTTTGGGCAACTTCTTCAGTTAATGACAAAAGTTCGGTCTGCCGTTGGAGTCGATAGCCATCTAATTCAATAATAAATGTTTGATGATGGTCTGATTCAACTCCTAAATTCATCAAGGTATTAGCAAGATATTGAATAGCATCAATTCCCCGCCCCTTATCCCCCAAAAAAGCTTGGATTTGTTCCACACTTAAAGGGGTTTCATCAATGATTAACCAGACTCCTGCCGACATTTCTTTGGCATCTTTTTCTTCTACTTTAACTTGGGTCGAAAGTCCGATTAAAGACAACAAATTTTCTAGCCAAGCTTTTCCACGCTGGACATTTTCAGCCATGATCATTGTATTTTAAGACGTTTTTTCTTTTTTCTTGCTTTTTTTCTCAAAAGGTATGATTTCCCTTACTTCAGATGCTTTAGCCTGTTCATCCACTATTTTTTGCAGATTTTCGGGGAGCGGTTCCCGCATTAAAATCAGAGTTTGTAGGGTTTGAAAAACATTTGCCAGAACAATATACATCAACACCCCTGATGGCAAGGGAAAAAAGAGGAACATACCGCTAAAAATAACGGGTGTAATCTTGTTAATGCTTTGTTGTTGTTTGGCTGCGTCATTGGGATTTCCATTAGAAGCTCCTGACAATTCTTGGTTAACATAAATGCTAATTCCAAAAAAGACAATCATTCCCAACACATCCCAGTTGATTTCGCCATTTTCTCCCTTCACACCCACTTGTCCGAGGGCTTTGATAAACAGAAAACCAGTTTTGGCGGCGAGGCCTGGAATGGTTGCCTGGACAGTGGCTTCTCCTGGGGCGATCGCTTCAAGAGTTCCGTCAGGATTAATTTTGACCCGCTCCGAACCTTTAGTGACAATAAAAGTCGGTTGAATATTTTCTTCGTCAGTCTTTGCAAAAAGTTGACTGATAGGTTTTCCTTCTGCGGTTTGCAGTTCAATTTTGGCTTTTTCACCAGTAATTAGGGTATTTCCACCAGGAAGAAAAGCTGTGATTGGATAATGAACGCCATCGTTGACATAAATATTTTGAGGTTTAGTCGCAAAAGTTTGGGGAGCAACTTGTTCAATCTGTTCCTTCGGTAAAATTTGCAAATCTACTGCATAATTAATATCTGAAAATGGTGATCCTCGTAAAGTAGCAAAAAGGGCGAAAAGAATCGGCATTTGGAGGAGCAAAGGTAAACATCCCGCCAACGGATTGCCAAATTCTTGCATGATCTTCCCCATTTCTTCTTGTTGTTTGGTTGGATCATCTTTATAGCGGCGTTTAATTTCTTCTTGCCGTTCCTTCATCAGAGGTTGCGTAATTCGCATTTTTCGCATATTACGAATCTGACCAGCACTCAAAGGATAGAGTCCTAAGCGTACGACCAAGGTCAGGGCAACGATCGCAAATCCGTAACTCGGCACAATTCCATAGAAAAAATCTAGGATTGGCAGCATGATATTAGTCGAGATAAATCCGATACCGAAATCCATTCGCTTAACTCTCAGCCTTTTAGTTGATATGAAAGGTTTCTTTAGTATTAATATACTGAAACATTGAACAATTTTAGTCTTTAATCTTCAAGTTTAATCTTTAAGATTGGTGCTTTGTACTAATAAAATAGTTCATTTGCTATTGGTAATAAGTTCCAGAGGAAGGCCTGTTTTAGACGCAACCCGTTCACCCATATAATCATAAATTTCTCGAAACTTGGGAATAGCCCGTATTTCTAGACGACTTTTATCATTAAGCGTGACCACGATATCTCCCCACACACCGATGCCGCGAGGAACTTTGACCAATTTGCTGATTTCGCCATAGACAATATCTGTGCGATCGCGTCCCATCCAGCCACCTGTAACGGAAATACGACGGTCAGTAATTTTATAACGGAGCCAAATCGCCCGCACCACAGCCGCAACGGTTAAGGGTAAACAAATTACGGTAAACCCAAGGAGAATGTTAATAATTAAATCTCCAATATGGGGGCCGCCTTCATAATAGGTAGTTTCTCTAATGCCCATGATTGATAATCTCAGCTTTGTTAAATAACTGCTTTAATTCTCGCAAAAAATGTTCATATTTGCACGCGATCGCGCTGGGTAAAACCACAATAATAACATTCCACCCTGAAGAAAAATCAGGCAAAAGTGTAGAAATAGCCGCCCGAATCTGCCGTTTAATTCGATTCCGAACCACTGCTTTTTTACTGACTTTCTGGCTAACTGCAATGCCAAAACGACTAACCAAAAGATTAGAATCTTTTAAAACACGCAGCATTAGGTTAGATTCTCGATAGCGTTTACCTTGTTGATAAACAGACTGAAAATCTTGCCAGTGTTTAAGTCGAAAGCTTTTCGGTAATCCCACATTTAACCTAATATTGGGTTGATTGACAGTTTATAACTCTACATTAAATATTAAAGAGCAATTTGATGCCGACCTTTGTTCCGTCTTGCCTGAATAACTTTACGCCCATTAACTGTCCGCATCCGAGCGCGAAATCCTGATGTTCTTTTTTGTTTACGATTTGTTCCTTCTAAGGTTCGCTTAGTCACAATTAGCTTCCTCCATAAAATACACAGTCTTTCAGGATAGCATCAAACGTGTTACAAAGTTTAACGATTAATACTAATAATCCAAGTGCCAATATAAAGTCGAACAGGAATATCGCCTGAGGCCATAGCATCAACAACAAAATAATAGGTTCCAAAATCGGGATTCACAACATTAGAAAGGACGATATCTACTTTTGTATTAGGATTAATTGGTTCTTGGAGATTGATTTCTAGAAAACGGCTTTCTTTATCCCAAATAACATCTCCTTTGAGGGGAACTGCTTGATCTTTGACTCGAACTTCGATTTTTGAGGTATCAAATTTTCCATCAAAATTAGCTGGATAAGAAATATAAAACTTGCTCGCGCCCTGGGTTAGCTTTTTGCCTGGAATATAGAGCTTATAGCGTTCTCCGCTTTGATTGGGAATGCCATTATATTGAAGGTAGTAATCTAGAATATCTTTGCGTTCTACACCGCTAAAAATAGTTAATCCAGGATTTCCACCAGCTAGAGTTACTTTTGGTAAGACGGTTATTAAACAACCAGAAATAGCCAAAAAACCGAGCAACCATTTAGGAGAGAATTTAAATTTTCTTTGAGTATTAATCATTTTTTTGAGCTGAATTGTCAGTGTTTCTATTAAAGGTTTTGTTGCTGTTTTTACCCTAACATGGGTTTTGATATTTGAGAAAAGAAGCTTAACCACCCTCACAAGTGTCTGTGAAACAATTTAGCTTGATTAGTCATGGCTACAAATCTTCAATACTATTTCAGGTAATTATTTAAGTTAATAGGCTTAGATATTTTTACATTAGTTTTATAGCCTAAAAATCAACTTAACTCAGAAATTAAAGCAACTTCCACTGTTTTTTCGTCAGTTTGTGTAAGATTAACTTGAATATCAGGGCCGAAGAATTTTTCAATTTTTTCTTGTTTTTCTTGCCAAGTTTCTAAGGAAATAAAGGGCGATTTAAAATTTAAAATCAAGGCATATTTTTCGGCGATCGCAATTTCTTGAATACTCACCAATAAAGGTCTTTCTTCATCTGTTGGACTTAATCCCAAACGTTCTAGCGTATCGTCTAAGTGGGCTTCTTGTCCGTAGCGATAACGGGTGACATCCTTGCGAATTTGATTTTGTGTGGGCGTGGCTAGTTTTTCGCGGAGTTTTAAAATGGTGTCGGCTGTTGGTTGACTAAAGGGAATGGGTTTTAATTCAGCCGCTTTTAGAGCTAAGCCGCCTAATAATAGAGGAATTCCGTAGAAAAATCCAGCTAAATTTAAAGTTGCGTTATCTAAAGCATAAGCAACAAAACCCACAACGGTTAAGACACTACCAACGGTTAATCCAACAAAAGCTAGGGAAATTTTACGCAGCATTTTTATTCAAAAAAAATAATAATTAGTTTTTATTATGATGGAGATGGGACATACAGTAACAAGTTGTGAATATAATGAACGGGAAAGAACCAGAACCTATTCATTCCGCTTTTGGAGCTTGATTAAGACCATGTTAAATAAAGTCCCAGCAAAAATCGAAGCGATCGCCGCTCGTGAGATCTTAGATTCTCGTGGTCGTCCTACCGTAGAAGCCGAAGTTGTGCTTGACACAGGAGCTTTTGGGATTGCCCAAGTTCCCAGTGGAGCCTCGACAGGCAGCTTTGAAGCCCATGAATTACGAGACAATGACCCCAAACGCTACGGTGGTAAGGGTGTTCTGAAAGCTGTTCACAACATTATTGAAAAAATTGCGCCTGCTCTTGTTGATCTAGATGCTTTTGATCAGATTATGGTTGATCAAACCATGTTAGATCTCGATGGTAGTGCTAATAAAAAAGAATTGGGCGCGAATGCAATTTTGGCTGTTTCTCTTGCCAATGCTAAAGCTGCCGCAGCCGAACTGCAAATTCCGCTCTATCGCTATTTGGGTGGGCCTCTTGCCAATGTGATTCCTGTTCCGATGATGAATGTGATCAACGGCGGAGCGCACGCGGCTAATAACGTAGATTTTCAGGAATTTATGGTTATGCCCATTGGTGCAGCATCTTTCAAAGAAGCTCTTCGTTGGGGTGCAGAAGTATTTGAGGTTTTGGGAAAAGTCCTTAAAGAACGCAACTTACTCACAGGCGGCGTGGGTGATGAAGGAGGTTATGCTCCTAATTTAAAATCCAATCAAGATGCTCTAGATATTTTGATTGAAGCGATTGAAAAAGCAGGCTACAAACCAGGTGAAGAAATTGCCCTAGCTATGGATATTGCAGCTAGTGAATTTTATCAAGATGGGAAATATGTTTATGACGGCACGTCCCATTCTGCCCAAGAATTTATTGACTTTCAAGCTAAATTAGCAGGTCAATATCCTATTATTTCTATTGAAGATGGTCTGCACGAAGATGACTGGGACAATTGGAAATTGCTTACCGAAGTTTTAGGAACAAAAACCCAATTAGTCGGCGATGATTTAATGGTAACAAATCCTATTCGTCTGCAAAAATCTATTGACTTAGGGATTGCTAATTCGATCTTAATTAAGCTGAATCAAATCGGTTCTTTGAGCGAAACTTTGGAAACTATTTCTTTGGCAACTCGCAATAGTTATCGTTCGATTATTTCCCATCGTTCGGGAGAAACGGAAGATACCACGATCGCCGATTTAGCTGTGGCAACTCGCGCAGGACAAATTAAAACAGGTTCTCTTTGTCGGAGTGAACGGGTTGCTAAATATAACCGTCTGCTTCGGATTGAAGATGAATTAGGCGATCGCGCAGTTTATGCTCCCAAATTAGGACTTGGCCCTAAACATTCCTAATCATTGTCTTATAAAATTATTAGGGTGGGTTGATTCTCACCCTTTTTTATGAAACTAAGTTGTTTTTTAAAGTAGTAAATTAAGATTAAACTTAATCAAAGTTCACCACGAATTTCTTCAACAATTCCATCTCGAATTACAATTTCAACATTTAATTTCGCAACCAAATTATCTCCTGTTTCAATACGACAAAAACTTTCCATTTGGGCTTGAGGAACTTCTTGATCTAAGTCGAGAAATTGAACTTGTTGCATTTGTTGAAGAAATTGATTTTTTTGCTCCAACATTTCGCTTTTTTGTTGATTGATTTGGATTTGCACATTGTCAATTTGTTGGGCTGCCTGAGGTGGAATTGGCGTGAGGCTTTGTCTTTGAATTTCTGTAATCGCCCGTTGACCCTGAACTTCTAATTGTTGTATTTGGGAATCCAGTTGGCTAATCTGCGCTTGGAGTTGTTGTTGCATTTCCTCTTTCCAGCGCGATGTCACAATGACCTTGATTGTCACTGGACGTTTTAACAAAAGGCTAGTTTGTGCGTCATCCATAAAAAGCTAATTCCGTCGTGAATAAATTAAGTAAGTTTAAGTTCGTTGAAAGTCGTTTTTAAAACCAAGATTAAACAATCAAGATTTTTCAAACATTCCTTCAATAATACCGCGATAATGTTCTGTCACAACGGGACGTTTAATTTTCAGGGTTTGGGTCATCATGCCATTGACAATGGAAAAAGGTTCTAAGATTAAGCCAAAAATTTTAATTTGATCATCAGCGCGATAACCAGGTCGATCTTTAATTTCTCGGTTCAATTCTTGGCGAAATAGATCCAAAACGGCTTTATTATAAAGATCGCTTTTTTTCAACTCTTCAAAAGTGATGGGACTTTCGGGAAAATTAAGATTTAAAGAGCGACTATTAGCCCACTTTTCTAATGCTTCTACATTGGGAACAATTAACGCACCTAAAGCTTTTTGATCCTGTCCAACTAACATAATTTGGTCAATATAAGGACTACGAATACAAGCATCTTCAATCGGTTGCGGTTCAATATTTTCGCCATTACTCAACACAATCGTATCTTTAGCCCGACCTGTTAATACCAGATCATTTTCTGCTGTTACCCAACCCAAATCCCCACTATCAAACCATCCGTCCCCATCGATCGCTTTAGCAGTAGCTTCAGGTTTATTGTAATAACCAAGCATTATTTGGGGGCCACGAATGAGAACTAATCCTTTTTGTTCAGCAGGCAAAGTTTGACGAGTTTCGGGATCAACAATGCGAATTTCGGTTTGGGGAATTGGTTTACCAGAAGAATAGCGTAAATTGTGATGATGGGTGCGGGCATTAGTGACGGGAGAAGTTTCTGTCAAACCATAGCCGACTAGCACAGAAATTCCTACAATTTCATAGAAGTCATCCAAATGTTTCGCTAAAGAACCGCCGCCACTAACGAAGGTTTTGACTTGTCCGCCTGTTACATCTCGGATTTTTTGGTAAACAATTTTATCTCCTAAAGCGTGCAATGGCACAAGGAAAAGTGTTTTTAATTTTGCGATCGCCCTTTCACTTTTAGAAGCATGAAGATGATCCAAGCTTAAATTTTCGGCAATGCGTTTAGCCAAAATATATTTTCTAGAAATATCAAAGAAAAAAGCGATTAATTTCTGTTGGCTTGCTGATTTTTCTCGAAATGTTTTCTGCACACCTTCATAAATAGATTCCCAAAGACGAGGAACTGCTACCATGTGATGAGGTTTAAATTTTTTTAAATCATTTTTAAAAGTCCGAATACTCGTATAAATCATAGTGCAACCCTGGGACAGCAAAAAATATTCTGCACTACGTTCATAGGAATGCCAAGAAGGAAGAATACTTAAGACGCGATCGCCCTTTTCAGGATTAAGAATTGCCCGAAGTTCGGCGACTTGATGTAACAAATTGCCATGAGATAACATCGCACCTTTGGGTTGTCCCGTTGTGCCAGAAGTGTAGATTAAAGTTGCCAGAGATTGACGATTATGATTAGTAGTCTGAGGCGTTTTTCCCTGTCCTAAATTTAACAATTGCTGAAAATTAATGGGTTTAATAGGCAACTCAAATTCAGCAATTTCATTACTCAGAAAAATTATAAAATCTAAGGGATATTTTTCAAAATTTAGTTGTAATTTCTGCAAAGTTTTTTGATCTTCAACAATTAATCCGCTACTTTCACTATCTTTTAAAATGTAAAGTAATTCGTCGCGATCGGCTTGAGATGACCTGACTACATTAGTTGCTCCTGCCAACATTGTTCCCTGATCTGCGATAAACCAACGCGGGCTATTGTCGGCAAAAATAGCAATCTTAGCCTCAGATTTTAAACCTAAACTCTGTAAACCTGCCGCAAAATTCTGTAATTGCTGATAAAGTTCTCCATAGGTCAGACTAACTGCTGTTTGAGCATGGGGATCTTGCAGGGCGGGAATATCTTTAAAACGTTCGGCCGTCAATGACCAAATTTCAGATAACGACTGAACCGAAGAATAATCAACTAGAGCAACCATAATTGTTGTAGGAATTTTCTCAAAAACATTATTTTATTAGTATAGAAGAGTAATTTCTCCTAATTACAACTAATGTGACATTTTTTGAATTGAGTTGAATTTTTATAACCTAGATCGAAACTGATTTAAAAGATTTATGATCAAATAATGCTCAAGATTTATACCCAAATTTCGTCGGGGCAACGTTGGTTAAATCGCTACCGATCGCAACGTCCAATTTTCGCTTGTTTGTTGGGTTTTACAGAAACAGGATTAATTCCAGGGATTTCTGCGGCAGGTAAAACTCCCCAAGATCGTCAATATACCGCGATCGCCGATGCCGAATTTTTAATCAATGGTTGCCAACCCCATCCAAGTTATGCCTTGCCTCCTTTAGGCGTTGGTGTTTCTCCCGTTTTTATCACTCGCGCTATTGTTGAAAAACTGCAAATTCCCGTATATCTCTTCAATACAGGTTTGCCAATTCCACCAACAGTCCCTAGCATTGATTTAAAAGGATTATCGGCACGTTGTTTGACCACGGCTCAAGCTTTGCCTTTAGTAACCGTTGAACATTTGTTTGAACAAGGATTGATCTGGGGAAAAAAATTAGCCCAAGATTGTCCAGATAGTTACCTCATTTTGAGTGAATGTGTTGTCGGCGGAACCACAACGGCCTTAGCTCTCTTGACGGCTTTAGGAATAGACGCTTTCGGGAAAGTGAATAGTAGTCATCCCGAATGTAATCATCAGCAAAAGCAAATATTGGTAGAGAAAGGCTTAAAATTAGCAAATATATCAACTTATAACCCTTTTGAGTGCGTTGCTGCTGTCGGTGATCCCATGCAAATTGTGGCGGCTGGAATGGCGATCGCAGCGAGTGAAACGGTTGGGGTGATGTTAGCAGGTGGAACGCAAATGTTAGCGGTTTATGCCTTAATTCAAGGGATTTTAAAGACAAGTTTACATCCTGCAAATTTAGAGCAAATTATTGTCGGAACCACGCGTTGGGTTGCAGAAGATTTTACGGGAGATACAGTCGGTTTAGCAAAATCACTTTTTCCCGTTTGTTTAATGGCAACTCAGCTTAATTTCAAAAATTCCCGTTATTCCGCCTTGCAGTTCTATGAAAAAGGTTTTGTCAAAGAAGGAGTCGGGGCAGGAGCAGCAGCGATCGCGGCCTATTTATATCAAAATTGGAATCAAGAAGATCTATTAAATAATATTGAAAATTTATTAGACGAGTATGCAGCCCTTAATTCATCAATTTAATCAATGTCTTTAATTATTGCGGGAGAACGAAGCGGCGTTGGCAAAACCACCATAACCCTAGCTATACTGGCTTTTCTCGCTCAAAAAGGAGCCAAAGTCCAATCTTTTAAAGTAGGGCCAGACTATATAGATCCGATGTTTCACACGGCTGTAACGGGATTACCTTGTCGAAATTTAGATCCTGTTTTAACCTCAGAAACCTATGTTCAAAATTGTTATGCTCGTCATTCTCAAAATGTAGATTATGCACTTATTGAAGGTGTAATGGGCTTATTTGATGGAATTTCCCTAAATAATTGTTATGATTTCGCTTCTACTGCCCATATTGCGCGACTATTGAATTTACCTGTTCTTCTCGTCATTGATTGCAGTCGCCTATCAGGTTCCGTGGCCGCGATCGCCTCTGGATATCGAGATCTAGATCCAACTATTAATATTGCAGGAATTATCCTAAATCGAGTAGGCAGCGATCGCCATTTAACCCAACTTCAGCAGGCCATAGCAAGAATCAATTTACCGATTGTGGGAGTTTTACATCGAGAAGACGATTTGACAATTCCTGATCGCCATTTAGGATTAATTCCCACCGATGAATTACCCCATTTAAGCCAATTATTCCATAAACTGGCAGCCATAGCTCAATCTTCCTTGGATTGGGAAAAACTCTTGCCATTGTTAATCCCGAAAGTTATCTCTAATCAATCTGCAAAACCCAAACGAATTATTGGAAATCTCCGCATAGCTATTGCCCGCGATCGCGCTTTCAACTTTTACTATCAAGACAATCTAGATTTACTCGCAGAACACGGAGCCGAACTCGTTTACTGGAGTCCCCTAGAAGACCCTCATCTCCCTAAAAATATTCAGGGACTATATATAGGAGGAGGTTTTCCTGAAATCTTTGCCCAGTCCCTCAGCGAAAATCAAACTTTACACCAAGAAATTAAAACCGCGATCGCCAACGGAATGCCCACCTATGCTGAATGTGGCGGATTAATGTATCTCTGTGAAAAAATTATTGATTTTTCAGGTCAAACTTGGCCAATGGTCGGAATCTTACCCACAACCGCAATCATGGGTCAAAAACTCACCCTCGGTTATCGTCACGCGATCGCATTACAAAAACAAGGATTTATTCCTCAAAGTCAGACCATTTGGGGTCATGAATTTCATCGTTCCAGTCTGGCCCACTCATCCCCAAAACCCCTCTTTCAAACTCAAGGCTATTTACCCCAAGACCCTATAAATCAAGAAGGATGGATAAAAAACAATCTTCATGCCTCTTATCTGCACCTCCATTTTGAGAGCTATCCTCAACTTTTTCAAAACATTCTTCAAGCGTGCCTTGCATTTTCTAAATACATACGTTAGCCTAGATACATCAACACTTGAAATACAAGCCGAATAGGCAATACAGGAGGTGATGCTCATGATCGAAAGTAGTAAAAACATGGGTCGCCTGATTGGAGTTCGCCAGCTATATTCCGAAGTTGTTCTCTAAATCATTAGTTCTTTAAAAACCATGAACCGTGATTAAAGTTCCTTTCGGTAGTTAGGTTTCAATCAGAGAGACTCCACTAGACCGCTTCCTTTATCAACTTAAGGGGAGCGGATAGTGTTTAAAGGAAGATTAATCGACTATTATTAATAAATCTGAATGTAAACAATCAAAAACTCAGATGATCCATTTTGGGTTGAAGAAGTTATAATTTCTTACAACGTGTTCCACATAGCTCACAACAAAGTTGTCATATTAAAAAATTAAAAATAAACATAGAGCAATAAATCATCAAAAAACTTAGTCTATGCCATTTGATTTAATTTTTTTAATCTGTCTCACAAATTGGAAAAGCTGTGTATAATGAAAATGGCAGTAGCCTAAAAATCTATCGTCAAACTTAAGGTGTAAAGGTGTGAGGAAAAGCGAAAATGCTTAAAATGATCTGGAAATCTCTGTTAGTTAGCCCAGCCATTATTGGTGCTGCGTTAGCCGTTAGCTCTTCTGCCCAAGCCGCTGATGCTACAGCTAAGTCTGATGTATTCAACACAAAATCTGCGTCGATTGAACTTGCTCAAGCTACTCCCAACGTTAGCAACACTCAGCAAGACCAAAAGCTTTTAAATCAACTTGATACTTATAGTAGTGAAGGTCAAGCTAATACAGCAGCCGATCAAGTAACCAGCGTTAGCGAACTGCGTGACGTGCAACCCACAGAATGGGCTTACGAAGCACTCAAAAGTTTAGTGGAACGTTACGGTTGTATCGTTGGTTATCCTGACCGTACTTTTCGTGGTAATCGCGCCCTCAGTCGTTGGGAATTCGCAGCGGGTTTGAATGCTTGTATGAACGTGATGGAGCGTTTAATTCAAGAAAACGTTGCCGTTCTTCGCGAAGATATTGATAAACTCAAACGCCTCATGCAAGAGTTTGAAGCTGAACTGGCTGCATTGGGTGCGCGAGTTGATAACTTAGAGGCACGTACATCCTTCTTGGAAGATCACCAATTCTCCACCACGACCAAATTAACTGGAGAAGTGGTCATCGCTCCTTCTGCAATCTTTGGAACTAAAAATACCCTCAACAACGAAACGAACAATAACCAAGTTGTATTGCAAGACCGGGTTCGTTTACAATTCAACACAAGTTTTAGTGGAGAGGACTTATTAGTCACTCGTCTTGCCGCTAATAACTTTGAATCCTTCAAGTCCTTTTACCCCACCAATAACGTAATTAACCCCAGTGTCAACAGCGGACAACAGATAGGTATTGTAGGTGACTCCTACAGTAGTCCTACTTTCAAACAATCTCATAACACTGGTGGTGGTGGCCCCAACAACAACGTAGCAGTTGATTGGTTGGCCTATTATGTACCTGTTTCTTTGGGCGAAAACTTCCGCTTAAATACCTACATTGCTGCTTGGGGCGGACAGTGGGCTGACTTCGTTCCTACTATCAACCCTTTCTTTGATGATTTCGGTGGTGGCAAAGGTGCTCTCAGTACTTTCTCTGAAAGAAACCCAATTTATAATATCGGTGGTGGTAGCGGTATTGGTACAACCCTTGAACTTGGTTTCTTAAATAACATTTTAGGACCTAGTTCTTTCAGTATTGGTTATTTAGCTGGCTCAGCCAATAATCCCAGTAGCCCGACTGGCCCTACAGCGACCAATCCAGTTACAGGCAACGGTTATACCTACAGTGATGGTGGTAACGGCTTATTCAATGGTAACTATGCTGCTCTA
>JANNLO010000281.1:0-7105 GCA_031396835.1 Snowella sp. SOY_38_metabat_116 | reverse complement strand
TGAAGCCAACGAAACTGTAGCCCTAACCCTAGCAACAGTAACAGGTTATACCATTGGCACAACAACAGCAGTAACAGGAACTATTACCAACGACGACACTATAACTGCTCCAACTGTCAACCTTGCTCTCAACTACAACGGTATCAGCGAAAATAGCCCCAGTAACTTTACCTATACCTTCACTCGCACAGGAGTCACAACCAATGCCCTAACAGTTAATTACAGCATTGCAGGAACTGCCACAACTACCGACTACATAGGAGCAACTCCAGGCACAGGCAAAACCATTAATTTTGCAGTAGGTTCAGCAACAGCAACACTCAACCTTGACTCAACGGCTGATACTACCATTGAACCGAACGAAACTGTTACCTTACAACTAGCAACAGGAACTGGTTATAGCATTGGTACAACCTCAGCCCAAATCGGAACTATTATCAACGATGATGGAACCCGTCGCCAAAAAGGAACCAATGGCAAAGATGTAATTTTAGGAACCAACCTCAGTGACATTTTATCAGGAGGACTGGGCAACGATATCCTAACAGGAAGTGATGGCGGTGATTCTTTTAGCTTTAATGCCACCAATGAAGGTATTGATACCATTACCGACTTCTCCGCAGGAAGTGATTATTTGTTGATAAAAGGTTCTGCTTTTGGAGGTGGTTTGATTTCAGGAGATATCATTACTTCTGCTCAATTTATTATCGGCACAACTGCGACGAATGCGAGTCAACGTTTTGTTTACAACTCTATAAATGGAGCCTTATTATTTGATGTAGATGGTAATGGAGCGACTTCAGCCATTCAATTTGCAACTCTCAATCCGAAGTTAGCCCTAACCTTTGAAGATATTTTTGTGCTTTAACATGGGTTGAACGTTAGCGATCGCGTTTTTCTTAATTTTGGGAAGATGCGATCGCATTTTTTGTGAATAAATGGATTCGGCGATCATTTAATTGAACGATTAAAATAAATAGCAGTTCGAGCTTCTCTTCTATCAAACAAGGTGATAAGTAGCTGGTTACAATTAAACATAAAATGTGGGATGGGCATCCTGCCTGTCCACAGGCTAGAACCCTATTCTACAATCTAACAATTAATTAAGCCCACTTACTTAGCGAATAACTTTATTAAAACAAGCTAAAAACTTAACAATGGAGTAAAACCGTGTTTCAGAGAAGCTCCCCCAATTTTTTCCATTTTACTAACGGTGATCAAATTCCGTCCCCAGGAAAAATTAGTGTGCCATTGCTCAAATTCTAATAAAATCGCTTCGGCAAAACAAGCAAACATTTGACGAGAAGGAACATCCATACTGACAATTTGCATAATTTTCCAGTCAATATCTAAGGAATGCTCGACAATACCGCCTTTTAAAACATGAACATCAGGATGTTGGATTTTTGTATCTAAGTTTTTTGGATAACCGCCATCAATAATTAAACAGGGTTTTTTGAGAGTTTCAGGATTAATTTGTACTCCTTTCGGCATACTCGCTACCCAAACAATAATATCTGCCTCGGGAAGAGCTTCTTCCAGATTCATGATTTTTCCACGCCCCAACTCAGACTGGAGAGCTTGTAACCGTTCCTGATTGCGGGCAATTAGTAATAAATCTTTAACATCCGTTTTTTGGTCTAACCAACGACAGACTGCACTGCCAATATCCCCCGTTGCTCCACAAACTGCGATCGTTGATTGAGATAAATCAATGCCTAATTGGGCAGATGCTTGCTCCACTTGGCGACAAATTACATAGGCTGTGTGGGTGTTTCCTGTTGTGAAGTGGTCAAATTCGAGGGAGACATTTCGCACTTGACTATTATCCTTGAGATTAAATTCTTCAAAAATAATCGAAGAAAAACCTCCCAACGCCGTAATATTTAAACCCGCTTTTTGGGCTAGGGCCATGGCATTTAAAATTTTCCGAATAGCGGCCTTAATACGCCGATTCATCAGCATTTCTGGCAAAAAGCAAGACTCAACATATTTTCCCTCGATGGTTTGTCCTGTCACGCTAGTCACATGAAAACTATCCACAATCTGCGGCGGCGCGGAACACCAAAAGTCTAGCCCTTCATTGGCGTATTCGGGATAACCAAGGGCTTCAGCAACGGATTGGGCGTGTTCTAAACTGGAAAGATGACCGATAAGACCAAACATTGATAATAAGAGTTGGGGTTAAGAGGTTTAAGAAGTGAAGGTTAAGAAGCAGTAAAACTTTTAACAGTATTGCATAAAATTTGCTTTCCTTAAAAATTACGGCTGTTTGCCATGAAAATAAATAAAGCCCGCAGGAGCAGGCCTCAGCTTTTTGCGATGAACTTTTGAAGAAAATATTCCTAGCTGAACAGTTAATTAAATGTTTGCCAGTCCGTAAGCAGACATTCGCATGATGTCACGGGTGGTAAAACCAATATTACTGAGTGCTTCGCCGTAACTAATCATAAAATCTTCGATCAAAGCTTCTTTTTCCATGCCTAATTTTTTGGCATCATTTTCAACTTGGTTGAGCATTCTCCAGACGATGGGTAAATTTTCCTTGTTAGCGGCTTCTAATTCAGCTTTAGCAGTTTCAAAATTTGCTTTTAACCATTCTTCGCCGTAATTGAGGTGTAAGTATTCATCTTTAACAACACCTTCGGTAATTTTTCGAGCAAATGGGTCTGCTACAGGAATATAAATATTGTAGGCCGCGATCGCAAAAGCTTCGATAATCAGAGACTGAATCAAAAGGCAAGTAACAACTTTCTCTTCAGCATAAGCTTTCTGAAAATTACCGTGTAAACCAGCAAAAAAAACTTGAGCATACGGCATATCGGGAGTAACATTCAAATTTTTTGCACAAGATTGAAAGCCTGCTCTGTGACGATTTTCCATTTTAGCTAGACGAATTAGCTCCTGCTTGTCATTGGGAAGAATTTCTGACATTTGCAAATAATTGTCGTGGGCTTCCTGCTCTCCTTCAATAACAATGGCATTAATGCGACTGTAAGCATCTTTATAGGTTTCACTGGCATAGTCAAATTGTGAGCGTACAGCAAGCTCTTGCATAAGCGGGATTATCTCCTAACATTTAACAGATTGATTATGGCGAAGTAATTCTCGACCATTATTTATAATAATAGGTACTACTCTAGTGCAAAATGACGGTTCTTGGGATGGATTTTCGATCAAACTCCTCAATGATTAGGATACATTTTTGTCAATGGGTAAAATAACGCAGGCTATGTTCGGAAGTTTGTCCATTATAGTGGGTTCATTACAGATTTTCCCCGATCGCCCTCAGCCAAAGCGATCGCATTTCCACAAAGCGACTAAGGATTCGTTGTTTTTGTTCAATGCCTTGAAGTTCAGTAATGATCATGGAGTAATACCAAGCTCTTTTTTTAGATCTTCTGGGATATTTATTGCATTATCAAATTGGCTTTTATCAGGCCATACAGTCCCTGAATCCCATTTAATATCTTCGATGTTAGCTTTAGTGAGTCCCTGATAAGAGAGAATAGCCTCAGAAATGCCCCTGAAAGTGACGTTAGGAAAATAGAAGTCAAGCTTAGAGAAATCAGCGTTAGAAAGTTTAGCAAAACGAAGGTCAGCCTGACGAAGGTTCGCACCATAGAGTTTAGCTTCAGATAGGTTAGCCTCACGCAGATTAGCCGCAGAAAGGTCGGCTACACAGAGGTTAGCCCCAATAAAGCTAGTAATATCGAGGTTAGCCCCAGAGAGGTTAGCGTGAAAGAGGAAAGCCTCATTGAGGTTAGCCCCAGAAAGTTTAGCTTCAGACAGATTGGCATCAGAGAGGAAAGCACCAGAAAGAAAAGCGTTAACAAGGTCAGCCCCACGAAAGTTAACCCCTGAAAGATTAGCTCCTGAGAAGTTCGCCCCATGAAGTTTGGCTCCAGAAAGATTAGCTCCAGAGAGGTTCGCCCCTGAAAGATCAGCCCCTGAGAGATCAAGCTTAGATTTACCAACAATCTCAGTTTCAATTAAAAATTTAATAACACTGGTTTTACGTTCCGCATCGTTTTCAAACCTTCTTAAAATAGATAGCGTTCTAGCTCGAATTACATCCAGTGACGAATCCAAAAGTTCTTGTTCTTCAGGCGTAATTGTAGATGATTGAGACTTATTAGAAAGTGGAATAGACGTAATTTTAGGTAAATTAGATTTATTAGAAAGTGCGATTAAGTTCTTATCAATTAACAGCACTGATAATCGATCAAAGTAAGTTTGTAAAACTTCTTCCTTGGTCTCATTATCTGCAATTTTTCGCTGCTGTTCTTGTAAAACATATCCCAGAATTGCTAATAATAAAGGTACTCCTAACGGTACTCCTAACAGACTTCCCCAGTCCCAGAGAGTTTTTCCATCATCATATTTAATAGTTTCTATCGTTTTAACCGTCTTACCTTGTGCATCTTTTTCAATTGTTTTGGTCGAAACAGGGCTATCCTTTCCGATGCCAATTCCACCAGGCCATAATATCGGTGGTAATATTCGCCCCAATAAAACAACGCCAAAGACACAGATTAAGCCAATCGTTACTGGCCGAGGAATTTTTTTAAGCTGATTTAGCTGATTATCAAACGAATCTTTTAGACCATCAAGATCAGGAAGCATTATTCAGAATAATAATTTATAGTCTGTAATCGTATCGCAATTTTGTTCTCGCGCCCACAAATCTAAGCAGTGAATTTTTCAGATCCACAATCAGGGAAAATATCTACTCAAAGAAACAAGTATTTCTACCTATTATTTATATCGAACGAGCTAAAAAAAAGAATTAAAAATTTCATCCCCAGAAATCACAATAAACCACTCTATTTATTAAAATCAAATCAATAATTCATAACTTTAAAAAAGCCTATAGAGCTTGCCCTGTCAGCATAAAAGCCTTCTCAAATCTAAATCTAGGCAATCTCGAAATGCCTATTTTTCATATTTCATCAAGACTCAAGAGCAATGATTAACTTTAATTAACCATCAAATTAAAAAATATCATGATCTTTTATCGGAAAATTGGGTAAAAACCCCGTCCTTTAAGACGGCTTTCTGATACTATCAAAAATAAGCGGAAAATCAGATGTGTAGTCGTGGCACGCGAACTGACCGTTGCACAAAGGCTAGTGTCACCAATCCCAATGGATTGCCCCAATACCTCACTGCCCTCTAAAAAAATATGGCATAGGTGGGAGATAAAAGAAATAAAATAGCGCGGGACACGCGCAAATTTACGCTTGGGGAGTAGTCCACCAGAGTGCTTGCTGTAAAAGGTGTAGTCGGACTAGACATGAGACTGTAAGACCAAAACTAGCATTGCTGGTAGAGGCAAGATTCAGCCCAAGAATCCTAGCCCTTTAGGGAGTGGAGTGTCAAATTGTCAAAGGGGCCAAAGTTTCCTATGCTTTTGTTAGGGTGAATAAATTTAGCCTCCCTCGTCAAAATTTTCCCGCTTGAGTCCCTTGGGTTCGAGCTATGTTTTTGGCGTCAGTCAAGACCTTATCCGTCCCTGAATTCTAAAACAGTGGAGAACTGAACTCATCCCACTAATTGGGGTGAAATCTAAAAAATATACTCTTTAGTCTGGCTTAAATTTAAGCAAGGATGTAAATTATGTCAATTGCAGTAGGAATGGTAGAAACATTAGGTTTCCCAGCTGTCGTCGAAGCAGCAGACGCAATGGTTAAAGCGGCACGAGTAACCCTAGTTGGTTATGAAAAAATTGGAAGCGGTCGTGTCACCGTAATTGTTCGCGGAGATGTTTCTGAAGTTCAAGCTTCTGTTTCTGCGGGAATTGAATCTGTTAATCGAGTTAATGGCGGTCAGGTACTTTCTACCCACATCATCGCTCGTCCCCACGAAAATCTGGAATATGTTCTACCGATTCGTTATACCGAAGAAGTCGAACAATTCCGAGCATATTAAATCTTTCAGCCTGAATAATCAGTAGTCAATTTTACAAAAAAACTTAATTGATCACTGAGATTTATAACTGAACAAAAAAGCAAAAATTTATATCTTTAGGAGAGCATTAATCTTATGTCAATTGCTGTTGGAATGGTGGAAACCCTCGGTTTTCCTGCTGTCGTTGAAGCGGCGGATGCAATGGTCAAAGCGGCACGGGTAACCTTAGTCGGTTACGAAAAAATTGGAAGCGGTCGTGTCACCGTAATTGTGCGTGGAGACGTTTCTGAAGTTCAGGCTTCTGTCAGTGCTGGAACTGAAAATGCTCGACGAGTTAATGGTGGTGAAGTCATTTCTACCCACATTATTGCCCGTCCTCACGAAAACTTAGAATATGTTCTGCCAATTCGTTATACCGAAGCTGTTGAACAATTCCGTGAAAGTGTCAATCCTCAGCCCTTAAGACGGATTTAAGAGGCGATTAACAAAATATTATGCAAATTGCCAAAGTGCTTGGCACCGTGGTAAGTAACCATAAAACCCGCAGTCTCACTGGTGTTAAACTCGTTATCCTCCAATTAATTGATGCTCAAGGTCAATTACTTCCTAGTTATGAAGTTGCAGGCGACATTGTTGGAGCGGGTGTTAATGAATGGGTTTTAGTGACCAGAGGGAGTGCGGCTCGCAAAGATAGTGGAAATGAAGATCGTCCTCTAGATGCGATGGTCGTGGGCAT
Organism: Snowella sp. SOY_38_metabat_116; assembly: GCA_031396835.1. GTDB lineage: Bacteria > Cyanobacteriota > Cyanobacteriia > Cyanobacteriales > Microcystaceae > Snowella. The sequence continues at coordinate 459 of JANNLO010000281.1, read as the reverse complement.
TATTGATACTGTCACTATTGACAACCGTTCTCTGTATAGCAAAAAAGACGAATATCGCTCTTAGATTTAGTTGATGAGTGATTAATTAATTATTAAACAAATAATCAATCACGCAAAACACGTTGTTTAAAACTAAATCTCGATAACTGATTGGGAGGAATAAAATTTAATGATAGCCCGCACATCGGCGGTTCCTCCGACTCTTGGGTCGAAAAACTTAGCCGAACCTCAAATTGATGAAACTGCTTATGTTCATTCTTTCTCGAACCTTGTTGGGGATGTGAAAGTCGGGGCAAAAGTATTGATAGCAGCTGGAACTTCTATTCGAGCCGATGAAGGAACGCCTTTTTATATTGGTGATGAAACTAATATTCAAGATGGGGTAATTATTCACGGTTTAGAAAAAGGGAAAGTTGTTGGGGATGACGGCAAGGAGTATTCGGTTTGGATCGGTCGGCA
>JANNLO010000272.1:0-13598 GCA_031396835.1 Snowella sp. SOY_38_metabat_116 | reverse complement strand
TTTATGACAGCAAGACTAATTAATATAGAAGGTTCAAAAATAAAAATAGAACTAACATTAGAACTCAGTCGCTCAATGTTGGATACAGAAATAAATATCCAAAAAAGCTTAAACGAAGTAGGTTGTATAGCCAGTAAAGAGGCACTAAAATATCTAGATACAGACGGTTCCCCTGTAAAAATTGGTGAAGAAACGTGGAAAACTAAGGGAGAGCAACCGAAAGAATATCAAACACCCTATGGTGAAACGGGAGGAGCTTTGGCTTGTTGATCTGAATCCGACGAGAGGACAAGAAATTCAAAAAACAAGACCTGTTATTGTGATTAGTTCAGATTTTCTCGTGTCAATTTCTATGTGGGAGATTACCATTAAAATTAGTGTTCGCAAGCTGGATCTGAATTGTTCATTTGAAGATTTGCCTTATAAATTGAAATTTATTAAGGCTTAACTTTTACCTATTACAGATATTGATTTCTAATAATATTCCTAAACCTTGATCTGATCAGACTTAGGAAAGAGTAACAAGATAAAGAGCATGGGGTAGATTAGGAGCATTCTTAAGGCGGAGTGATTCTTTTGGTTGATCTTTATATTCTTAATTTACTCGTCATTGGTTTACTGTTACTTTTCGTTACTTTAGGATCAGGTTGGATCGCTCGACTTCCCCTTTCCTACGCGCTGATTTATTTGATTTTTGGCATAATTTTGAGTCCTTATGGTTTTAATCTGATTCAATTAAGACCCGATGCCGAATTTTTAGAGCGTCTAACCGAATTTGTTGTGATTATTTCACTTTTTAGTTGCGGCTTAAAAATGAATCGTCCGTTGCGATGGCGAAATTGGAACTCTCCCTTACGCCTGATTGGCTTTTTGATGCCCATTACTATCTTTTCCCTTGCTGCCATTGGACACTTTTTTTTAAAGCTGAATTGGGGTGCTGCCATTCTTTTGGGCGCGATTCTAGCCCCGACTGATCCCGTATTAGCCTCTGAGGTTCAGCTTTCCCATATCAAGGATAAGGATGAGTTACGTTTTGGTTTGACTTCTGAAGGAGGATTAAATGATGCGTTAGCTTTTCCTTTTGTTTATTTTGGTTTACGCTGGCTCAAAAATGATAATTGGCAGGATTGGTTTAAAGAATGGGTTGCAGTTGATGTTATTTGGGCGATCGCGGCAGGATTTGTCATGGGAATTGTGGTTTCCCGAACCATTGTTTGGCTAGATAAACGACTTCAACAACTCATTACTACTGACAAATTAATGGAAGATTTTGTTGCTCTTAGTATTGTTTTGATCACTTACTCATTAACAGAAGTGGTTAATGGTTATGGATTTTTAGCTGTTTTTATCGCTGGAATGGTCACACAAAATAGTTATCAAGATCCTGAAAAACGATTTTCTCAACTTGAATTTACGGAAACAATTGAAAAATTGATGGAAGTCGGAACCATCCTTCTCTTAGGTTCTTTGTTACGAATAGAGCCAGTCCTAAAATTTTTGCCTCAATCCCTATTAGTTGCAGGCTTACTATTTTTTGTAATTCGCCCTTTAGGTGCTTGGATTAGTACAATTGGAGAACGCTATACGCCTTTTCGTCGTTGGTTATTTGGTTGGTTTGGAATACGAGGAGCGGGTTCTCTGTACTATTTATTCTATGCTTTGGGTGAAGGCTTAAAAGATAATTTGGGTGAACAAATTGCTTGGATTTCTTTCACAACAATTACCTTATCAATCGTCATTCATGGAATCAGTTCAACGCCCCTCATGAATCGCTATGAACGGCACATGAAGTCTTTTGAGTATAATCGACCCAATTTTCCCTAAAACAAGAATTTTGAAAAAATATTAGCTCGCTTATTAGCAAACATTAACGGCTATTCTCGACTTTGGAGAATAACTTTCATAATGATAGAACTTAGTTACTAATTTAAGAGAATGCTTAACAAAAATTAGAAACTTCCGTTAATACTAAAGAATCGAATATTACCCCTAGAGATAGATGATGCGATCGCCTTTAATTGCTCATAATAATAACAATAGAAAGACTATTTAAATTATTCTTTTAGTTAAGAGGTAAATCAAAAGTTATGTTATTAAAAAACAAGCAAGATGGAGCATTAATAGAAATTCAAGATACGATAACTTTAATTAATCCCTTTGAGAGCCAAGTTAAGGGTTGCATACAAGAAGGTCAAGAGGAACAAAATCTAGAAAAATTTGCTAAAAATATGCTTATTTTTCCATCAGGAGAAAATTTACCTCGTTGCTGGGTAGAGTCCAATGGATGAATATTTCTAAAATTATCTCGTTGCAAGAAAATTGTACCCTTGAATCACGAGCAACTGAGTTTTTGCAGCAACTCTAGCAATTCAGCCATTCTAAACAAATTATATTTTTGCGTGATTTTGTTGCAGATATGGGAGTTGACCTCAACTGAAATCTTTATGATAAATCAACGGGTTTATAACACTTATTTTCTACTCTCTAATCGTTTGTTAGAGATACCACTTCTTGGGAATTTATCAATACAATTTTCTTGAAATTCAAGATTACTTTAACCTTTTTTTATATTCATTTAAAGGAGTCAAAATGGAAAAGTTTATTTGTCAAGTGTGTGGATATGTTTATGATCCAGCGATCGGTGAGCCAGATTCAGGAATTGAAACTGGCATTCCTTTTGGGGCGATCTCTGAAGATTGGAATTGCCCTCAATGTAATGCTCCACAAAGTGAATTTGAAGCAGAGAGTGGAACAATGCCAGGAATGGTTGCTCCCATTGGGGAATAAGTTTCTGATTAGCTCTTATCGTGATCAAGTTTTTTCAAAAATAGGTTAATTGTTTCTGTAAAAAAGAATTTTACTTAAAGAAAGATTGAGTCAAAAAAATTCCCCTTAAATAGAAATAATTTAGGGGGAATAATTCTGTAAAGAAATAAAATTAACTTGCCGTAACAAGAGTTTTATTACTAAAAAAGGCTTCCAAAACTTGATCTGCAATTTGGGGAGTGGTTAAACCCAAGCTGGCAAAAGATTCGTTCGGTTCAGCATGATCTACCAAAATATCAGGAACACCCAAGCGTTTGACGGGAACCAAAATATTATTGTCCGATAAAGCTTCAACCACTGCCGAACCAAAACCTCCCATGAGACAACCTTCTTCAAGGGTCACAACCTTACCAATGCGTTTCGCTAAAGGCAAAATCAATTCTGTATCCAAAGGTTTGACAAAACGGGCATTAATTACAGTAGCTTCAACTCCATGTTCACTGAGAATTTCGGCGGCTTGCAAAGCGGGATAAACCATTGAGCCATAGCCCAAAATCAGGACATCATCTCCACTCCGCAAAATTTCTGCTTTGCCGATGGGTAACGCTTCCCAACCTTCTTCCATCAAAGGAACGCCCATGCCATTACCTCTGGGATAACGCATTGCGATCGCGCTTTCAGTGTGATTAACTCCTGTCACAATCATCCGTTGCAGTTCGGCTTCATCCTTGGGAGCCATAATCACCAAATTGGGAATACAACGCAGATAGGCAATATCATACATTCCTTGATGAGTAGGGCCGTCTGCTCCCACAATTCCTGCTCGATCTAAACAGAAAAAGACGGGCAACTTTTGAATGCAGACATCATGAATAATTTGGTCATAACCCCGTTGCAAAAAAGTCGAATAAATAGTCACAATCGGACGCATTCCTTCACAAGCCAGACCTGCTGCCAAAGTAACCGCGTGTTGTTCTGCAATACCAACATCAATATATTGTTTAGGAAGTTTGGCCTGAAATTTATCTAATCCTGTTCCCGTCGCCATAGCTGCGGTAATAGCAATAATTTTCGGATTATTTTCAGCTAAAGTCGTTAAGGTATGGGAAAAAACCTTGGAATAACCAGGCGGTTTGGGTTTACTAGAAGGAATTGCTTTTCCTGTCGCCAAATTAAAGGGACTTTGGGCATGATAGCCGACTTGATCTTTTTCTGCTAATTCATAGCCCTTGCCTTTGATGGTTGCAACATGAACAAAAACAGGGCCGTGAACTTTGTGAGCCTGTTTAAAAGTATCAATTAATTCTTGTAAATTATGTCCGTCAATGGGGCCAAAATATTTAAAGCCGAGTTCTTCAATAACCGCTCCAACTTTAGGAACAGCAAGGCGTTTCATACCTTCCTTCACTCGTTCCATTTCAGGAGTTAGGGCATCACCGACAAAAGGTAAATGTTTAAATTGTTCTTCTAAATTATCGGCTAAAAATTGAACAGGTGTACTCAGTCGAACTTTATTGAGATAGCGAGAAATTGCACCAACATTAGGAGAAATGGACATCTCGTTGTCGTTGAGAATAACCATTAAATTGGTGTTAGGCAAGTGTCCTGCGTGGTTAATTGCTTCTAAGGCCATTCCACCTGTGAGCGCGCCATCTCCAATAATAGAAACGACTTTAAAATTTTCTCCTTTGGCATCCCGCGCTAGAGCCATTCCTAAGCCCGCCGAAATACTAGTAGAAGCATGACCTGCACCGAAGTGATCAAACTTATTTTCGCAACGTTTTAAATAACCTGCAATGCCACCTTTTTGCCGTAGGGTGTGGAAACGATGGTATCGACCCGTTAACATTTTGTGAGGATAGGCTTGATGTCCCACATCCCAAATGACTTTATCGTGGTCTAAGTCTAGGGTGGAATAAAGCGCGACGGTCAGTTCAACTACGCCTAATCCTGGACCGAGATGACCACCACTTTTGGCAACAGTCTCTAGATGTTTTTCTCGGATTTGCCGAGAGATCTCCTCCAATTGACGTAGCGATAAACCGTGCAACTGGTTTGGATGAGTCAGTTCACTGATGTGCATAGAGTAGAATTATTGATCGTTTTAATCATTGATCACACTTTAATCTATTTCAATGACCTGAGTCAGTTTTGCGATAAATCTGTAAAAGGTTGAAGGATCTGATGACGCGATCGCAAAAGAAAATTCGTAAAAATTGAACTTTGGATCAACAATATAAAAAACTAATTTTTTCAGATCAAATATCCATCTTCTAATTCAATAATGCGATCTGCCACATCTAAAATGCGATTATCGTGAGTCACAATCAAAATAGTTGAGCCTTGTTCTTGAGCTAAACGCTGCATAATATCCACGACATCATGCCCTGATTTGCTATCCAAAGACGCTGTTGGTTCATCTGCTAAAATCATTTTGGGATGACTAACTAAGGCACGCGCGATCGCAACTCGTTGTTTTTGTCCTCCTGATAACTTGTGGGGATAATAATCTAAATGTTGTTCTAATCCAACTGATTCCAACATTGCGATCGCTTTTTCTTTGGCTTCATTAGTTGAATATTGAGGATGTAATTCAATTGACATTTGCACATTTTGTCTTGCTGTCAGACATTCTAATAAATTATGAGCCTGAAAAATATAACCAATATAGCGACGAATCTTGACTAATTCATGCTTTTTAGCTCCCATAATTTCTTTTCCAAAAACTTGCAAACTTCCCGATTGAGCCGATCGCAAACCGCCCATTAAAGTTAATAAAGTAGTTTTACCTGAACCTGATGGGCCTTTAAGAATAACAACTTCTCCTTTATTTAAAACTAAATTAATATCAAAAAGAATTTGTTTTTTGAGCGTGCCTTCACCATAAAAATGATTAAGATTCTTAATGGCAACCATCGCATTATTAAAATTAGTTTCTTCAGCAGTATTAACATTAGTAGAAAGTATTTGCATAAATTATTTTCAACCTTTAAAAATATTATCTTTAAAAAATATCGGCGGGGTCGGCTGCTCGTAACTTTCCAACTGCGATCGCACCAGAAATTGTACACATTAACATTGTTAATCCTAAAACCATTGCGGCCCTAGATAGTGTCATCAAAATTGGTAAACCCGTCGCCCTAGCAGTATTTGTATAGAAAAAAATAGATAATCCTAAACTAGGAATAAAACCAATCACCGCTAATAATAATGCTTCTTGAAAAACCACCATTAACAAATAATTATCAGCGTATCCCATTGCTTTTAAAGTCGCATATTCAGGCAAATGATCCGTCACATCAGTATAAAGAATCTGATAAACAACAATCGTTCCCACCACAAAACCCATAACTGTTCCTAAGCCAAAAACAAAGCCAATTGTTGTTCGTTTTTCCCAATAACTTTTTTCGTGTTCAATTAATTCTTTTTTGGTGAAAACTTGTACATCTTTAGTTGATAGTTTATTCTTGATTTTTTGTAAAGTAATTTCTAAATTGGCATTCGGTTCTAATTGAATAACACCAACATCAATTAATCCCTTAGTCCGACTTGGAAAAATCCTAAAAAAGTTGAGATCACTGGTAACAACCGTTCCATCCGCTCCAAAAGATGCACCTAAAGAAAACAATCCACCAACAGTAATTTGTCGATTAGCAACTTCTGTTTTAACAACTTTTCCCGCTTCAAATTCTTGTTTAATTGGGCCAAATTCTCCCCTAGATTTCTCATCAAATAATAAGACATCGGGTTGTTTAATTAAGGGTAAAGCCTCTTGCATTCCAGGTAAAGTAAATAAGTTGTTAACGGGATTTATACCTACTACAAAAATTCGTCGAGAACCTTTATTAACAGGATTTTTCCAGTCAGTTACATTAATATAAAGAGGACTAACATTTTTAACTCCATTAACTCCCATTACTTCATATAAACGTCTCGAAGAAAAGCTTTTTCCACCAACTAAACTATCAGTTTGGGAATTTAAAATAAAAATATCACCCTGCAAACTTTTGTGTAATCTCACTGAACTATCAAAAAGAGCATTTTTAAAACCCAACTGCATAAACATTAAAATATCAGCAAAGGCAATTCCTGCGATCGCCACTGTTAAACGCATTTTTTCGTGAGTGAGTTGAAGCCAGGATAAAGGAATTTTCATATCAAATTTTTAGGTCGATTAAAATTATTTTATTCAGTAAAAATTTTGACTAAAACTTTTGCATAAGTTAACTGCGCGACTTTTTTACTGGATTCTGGTCGCAATAAAATTTTTACTTCAACCACACGAGCATCAATATCCGCCGAAGGGTCAGTATCTAAAACATCTTTCTTCCCAATCTTTAAACCAATCACTCGCACTTGTCCTTCTAATTCATCTGGAAAACTACCATTCTCACTTTTGATGAGGGCAATTTGTCCTAACTTAACTTTTGCAATATCACTTTCATAAACTTCCGCAATAACCATCATTTGTTGAGTTCTAGCAATATCAGCAATTCCATCTACATCACTTACTTTTTCGCCTGGTCTAGCATGAATTTTAAGCACTTGTCCGTCAATCGGCGATTTTACTAAGGCTATATCAAGGTCAGCTTTCGCTTGATTAAATTCTGCCAAGGTCAAATTTAGTTCTGCTTGAGCTTTGAGAATATCAACCTTTCGCACTTCCGAAACCTTATAAAGATTTGCCTGAGCTTCTTGGGCTTGTTGATAGAGAGTTTCCGCATCTTTTTGCGTAACAGCTTTTTGTCCCTGAATTTGTTCTTCTAGGGTTGCTTCTGTTTTCATTAATCTTGCTTGAGCTTCTTCTAGCCTTTGTTTAGCGGTTGCAACAGTGAGTCCCCGTTGTTCTAGATCTGATAACGCGATCGCCCCTTCTTCTGCCAAAATTCGATACCGTCGATAATCATTTGCTGCTTGCTTAAGTTCGGCTTCTAGACGCTGAATTGTAGCTTGTTGCTCAAATTTTTCTCCTTCTAATTGTTTTGCCAAATTATTTACAGAAGATTCGTTGATTGCTATCTTTTGTTTAAATTCTGCTTTAGAACGATTAAACTCTGCTTTTTGAGCCTGAATTTCTCCTACTTTTGCTCCTGCTGCAACGATCGCTAAATTAGCCCTAGCCACCTTAACCGACTCTCGCACCGTCAAAAGAGCCGCAACTTTTCGCTCATAGTCATCCATTACAGCAACGACCTGTCCCATCTTTACAGTTGCACCTTCTGGTACTAAAATACGAGCTACTTTTGCACCTCCCATACTTGGAGCAGGAGATAATTTAATAACTTCCCCCACAGGCTCGATTCTTCCCAAAGCGGAAACTACTTCTTTATCTATTTCATCTCTATTTTGAGAAGTAGAAGAAGGCAAAACTTCTGATCTACTTTTTGTGTTTCTGAGTCCATAGAAAATAGTAATACCTGTAACAAAAAGACCCAGCACTAAGGACGTCACGATCCAGCGTAAACTAGATTCTGGGAGAGCAGATTTGGAAGATTTTAGCGGTTCACCCATAGGGTTAAATATATCTATAAATTGTGAAAATTGTGATGTTTAGTTTTCTTATTATTTTATCGGATTTACGCATTGAAACAATGAAAAACGAGTTAATTGATAAGAATTAATTTCCTAAAAGTAGCATTTGACACTGACAGAAACAAGTTCTCTCGCTACAGCAAAACACAATCTTAATATCTACACTTTATTTTAACGTTCAGAATCAAAATTTGCGACTTGTAAGAGGTTTTTAGAGAGAGGAGAAACTGTTTTCATGAAGCGTGTGAATAGTTTTCTTAAGACAAATATAAACTGAAAAATAACATTTCTAGAACCAACCTAAAGCCCACTTTAAAACTACATATAATTTGTTTATATTCTAATCCTAATAAAGAATTAATAACTATAAATTCTCAAATATTATCGGTCATATTTTGTCTTTTTATTCTAGCAAAACTCAAGGCGATCGCCCCGTTTCTTAAACTAAAGCCTTAATTATTGATTTTTCTATATTTACTGCAATTTTCTATTTAATCACTCTTTTTGAGAAAACTTATGGATATTTCATACAAAATCAGGAAGTTGTTCTCGTTTAATAAATATAAATTTATCTTTCAACAAAACTAGAGCGAAAATTCTCCCATAATTCTAACTTCAGGTTCCAACAAAAGAGCGCAATGTGTTTCCACTTGTTCTTGAATATGACAAATTAAACGGAAAATATCCTGTGCCTTCGCATTTCCTGCATTCAGAATAAAATTAGCGTGACGATGGGAAACTTCCGCGCCACCAATGCGATAACCTTTTAAGCTTAATTGTTCAATCAGACGGGCGGCATATTGGGGAGTTGGATTGCGAAATACACTGCCACAACTGGGTTTGTCGTAGGGTTGAGAGTTTTTGCGTTGATGTAAATTACTGCTGGTTTGGGTCATCACTTCTTGACGAGAAAAGCCTGGTTTTAATTGAAATGTTGCCTCAATCACCAATCGGCGATCGCCTTGCAAATTAGAGTGGCGATAACTAAATCCCAATTGTTCCGCAGTTAAGGTTTCTAGAGTTCCATCAGGAGAAAGCAGCAAAGCACTGACCAAACAATCCGAAGTTGATTGATTATGGGCTCCCGCATTCATCACCACTGCACCGCCCACTGTTCCTGGAATTCCTACAGCCCATTCCAAACCAAACCAACCTTGTTTAGCGGCTTTCCAAGCAATTTTGGCGATCGGTTCTCCTGCTGCGGCTGTAATTCTTCCCATCTTTAGATCGAGTTCGCTTTGACGAAGATGGCGAGTGCTGACAACTAAACCTAGAATGCCTTGATCACTGATCAATAAATTAGATCCTGCACCCAGCAACGTTAAAGGTAAATCTTGATGTTGGAACCAATCAAAAATTGAATACAGATGCTCACGATTTCGAGGAGCCGCATACCACTCCGCCGCCCCACCAACTCGATAGGACGTGTAATCTGCTAACGGGATATTAGCTTGAATCAGGTTTGGAGTTTGGGTCAACTGAATTGGAGCCGAGAGAGTTTTAGAAATTGTTGAAAATACCATAATACGTTTAAAGTTTTTATTGCAAATTAAAATCTAAAAAATGTCAATGAAGAGGAGTAAAAAATGAAAATTCAAGCAATTATTTAGGAAATAGACTGGGAATTTGTTCAATAGTTCCTTAATAATTAATATCAGTCAAAGAACAAAAGTTTAAAAATTAAGGATTTTTTATTGAGCGCAAGCAGCTAAGACATCAGGAATAATTTGGTTTAAATTACCTGCCCCTAAGAATAGAGCTAAATCTCCCGATTGTAAAATCTTGGGCAAGAAGTGGGTTAATTCTCTTAATGAAGGCTGATAAATAACATTGTTGTGATATCGGCTCACTGCTGTCACCAAATCTTCCCCTTGAATATTCATTACATTGGTTTCTCCCGCGCTATAAATATTCGTCAAAATCACTAAATCGGCATCCTTAAACGAGGCGGCAAATTCTTCTAAAAAGATACTGGTGCGACTATAACGATGAGGCTGGAAAATAGCAACCACTCGTGAATATTGTCCGTGAGTTACTTTTTGTCGGGCAGCTGAAAGAGTCGCTAAAATTTCGCTGGGATGGTGAGCATAATCATCAATAAAAGTAATTCCTTTACAAACTCCTTTGCACTCAAATCTTCGTTTCGCCCCCCCAAAACTCGCGATCGCCGCCGCAATGATTTCAAAATTCAAATTCAGGAGACGACCGACAGCAACAGCCGCCAAAGCATTACTAATATTATGATCACCTGGCAAACTAACCTGCATCATCCCCAAGCATTGTCCCCGTTCCCAAACTTCAACTAAGCTATGACCAGAGGCATAAACAATATTTTTAGCGGTATAATCTGCTTGTTTTTCAGATTTTAAACTATAGGTAATATGAGGCTTTAATTTAGCAGTCACCACTTCACAATCGGCGCAACCAATTAATGTTTCACAATTTGATTCAAAAACTTGAAAAATTTCAACAACTTGCTCTAAAGTTTGGTAATGATCGGGGTGATCTAATTCAATATTTGTAACAATACCAATTTTAGGTTGATGTTTAATCAGAGAACCGTCCGACTCATCAGTTTCAGCAACCAGATAATTACCGAGTCCCAAACGCGCATTTCCATCCCAAGCATCCACTTCTCCGCCAACAATAATTGTGGGATCTAATCCTGCTTCTAATAAAACATAGCCAATTAAGCTACTGGTCGTGGTTTTGCCATGAGTTCCCGCTACGCCAATGCTGTAATAATCTTGAATAAGAGCCGCTAAAACGTCAGATCGATGAAAAATTGGGCAATCTTTTTCTAAGGCCGCTTGATATTCTTCATTCTGATTACTAATAGCTGTTGAGCAAATAATCTGGGGAAGTAAAGGAATTTGATAGGAACTTTTTCCATTCCCATTATTATTTGTAATTAAGTTTACGGAATTATTGATAGCTGTTTTTTTTTCTTTTGATCCTTGACCAACAAAAGCTGTAATCTTCTCTAGTTTTGGAATATTGATAGATTGAAAAATTTCTAAATTACTGGCAATTTGTTGCTTAAAAAATTTAACTCCAACAGACTGCAAACGCTCAGTAATATGACTAGGACGAACATCCGAACCCGAAACTGGCAGTTGACGTTTGGCTAAAACATAAGCCAGGGCAGACATACCAATTCCTCCAATCCCAATAAAATGGAAAGGACGACCACTAAAATCAACTTTTTTCATTCTCGATCACTCCTCAAATGCCACACCGTAATTGTAAGCCGCTCTCACTGAATACGCGCTATCATACCAAGATAATACGCGATCTGGGAACAGAAACTATTAATTTTAGAACAAGTATTTGCACCCAAGTTGATGGTAATCAAGCTAACTTAAACGAGTTTTATTGAGACGGGAAGCTGAAAATAAATCTCCTAATCTGGCGATCGCAAATTTTGTGGAAGGGAAATTGCCCTCTGTCAAAACCAAAAATTACCAGTAATTACAAACTTGGGGATCGAAGTGATCGATGTTCAGGATATGATTGTTTCTATTGATACTTTTATTAATGTACTTAGTAAGAAAAAGAGGGTAAGACGTGGTGACTAGAGTAGCTATCAACGGATTTGGACGTATTGGGCGCAACTTTTTGCGGTGCTGGCTAGGACGTACAAACAGCAATATAGAAGTAGTAGGAATTAATGACACATCCGATCCTAGTACTAATGCTCATTTGCTGAGATATGATTCCATGCTAGGCAAATTCAATGCCGACATTAGCGCGGATGAAAATTCTATTACGGTTAATGGCAAAACCATCAAGTGCGTTTCTGACCGCAACCCTTTAAACTTACCTTGGGCTGATTGGGGAGTTGACCTGATTATTGAGGCAACAGGAGTATTTATTGATCATGAAGGCGCGTCAAAACATATTACGGCGGGCGCGAAAAAAGTTTTGATTACGGCTCCAGGAAAAGGTGCTAATATCGGGACTTTTGTGATGGGCGTTAATCATCAAGATTATAAACACGATGAATATGATGTTATTAGCAATGCCAGTTGTACTACCAATTGCTTAGCTCCTGTTGTGAAAGTTATTCATGACAATTTTGGCATTATCAAAGGCACAATGACCACTACCCATAGTTATACAGGCGATCAACGGATTTTGGATGCAAGCCATCGAGATCTGCGTCGGGCAAGAGCGGCGGCGGTGAATATTGTTCCCACTTCTACTGGAGCGGCTAAGGCGGTTGCGTTAGTTATTCCCGAAATGAAAGGCAAGTTAAATGGTATTGCAATGCGAGTGCCAACTCCTAATGTTTCCGTGGTAGATTTGGTTGTTCAAGTTGAAAAAGGAACGATCGCCGAACAGGTTAATGAAGTCTTGAAAGAAGCTTCTGAAACTTATTTAAAAGGAATTTTGGACTATACAGAACTGCCCTTAGTTTCCAGTGATTTTAAAGGAACAGATTGTTCTTCTACTATCGATGCTGGTTTAACAATGGTTATGGGCGGCGATATGGTTAAGGTTATTGCTTGGTATGACAACGAATGGGGCTATTCTCAACGAGTTGTAGATTTAGCTGAATTAGTCGCTACCAACTGGAAATAATTGAAATTTTTCATTTTTATGGCATGAAGGCAAGCAGACATTTTTTTGTTTTTGCTTGTTTTTTTTGACCATTTTTTGAGTTGCTCAAGCATAGTTAAATCTTGGCTAATTCATTGGCTTTTTTGGCAAATTCTATGTCTTTAATGGTAATTCCTCCTGCATCATGGGTTGTGAGGTCGATGGTGAGGCGGTTATAAACATTAAACCATTCGGGATGATGGCTGATCGATTCTGCAAACAAGGCGAGGCTGGTCATCAATCCAAAGGTTTCTATAAAAGATTTGAACTGAAATTGACGGTGCAGTTTATTGTTAACGATTGTCCATCCGTCGAGGGAGGTGAGGGCGATCGCTAATTCATTGGCAGTGAGAGGTTTATTGCTGTCCATAAATACCATGAAAATCATTATTGAAATACACCTTCTAGCTTACAAGATTCTATCAGGCTGTAGAAGTTTAATCCGAGATCGTGACTAATTACTTCTAAAATTTTCCGTTACCTTGTACCACCTGTTTTAAAGTCGTAAAAGTTTCCAAGCCAATCAATCCTCTTCGATGACCTTTTTGATTAGAAATTCCTAAAAAAAGTGATTCTCCCTGTTTAGGATTACGGGTAAAACGGGGCGAAGCATTAATATAAACCAAGGCACTATCAATCCCCATGGCAAATTGACGACTTTCTTGATAGGATTCAGTGGCAATACAATCGGCGTGACC
>JANNLO010000214.1:0-4147 GCA_031396835.1 Snowella sp. SOY_38_metabat_116 | reverse complement strand
ATTATGGAATAACAGGAACCGCAACTAACACCACTGATTACGCAACCATTGGTACAAGTGTTATTTTCGCAGCAGGTTCAGCATCAGCAATAGTTACCGTAAATCCCACAGCCGATACTGTTATTGAAGCCAACGAAACTGTAGCTTTAACCCTAGCAACAGGAACAGGTTATGCGATAGGAACAACAACAGCAGTAACAGGAACTATTACCAACGACGACTCTATAACTGCTCCAACTGTCAACCTCGGTCTCAACTACAACGGTATCAGCGAAAATAGCCCCAGTAACTTTATCTATACCTTCACTCGCACAGGAGTCACAACCAATGCCCTAACAGTTAATTACAGCATTGCAGGAACTGCCACAACTACCGACTACATAGGAGCAACTCCAGGCACAGGCAAAACTATCAATTTTGCAGTAGGTTCAGCAACAGCCACACTCAATCTTGACTCAATCGGGGATATCAGCCTTGAAGCCGACGAAACAATTAGCTTACAACTAACAACGGGGACAAGTTATAGCATTGCTACAACTACGGCCCAAGTCGCCACCATCATTAACGATGACGGAACTCGTCGCCAAAAAGGAACCAGTGGCAAAGATGTAATTTTAGGAACCAACCTCAGTGATATTTTATCAGGAGGACTGGGCAACGATATCCTAACGGGAAGTGATGGCGGTGATTCCTTTAGCTTTAATGCCACCAATGAAGGAATTGATACCATTACCGACTTCTCCGCAGGAAGTGATTATTTGTTGATCAAAGGTTCTGCTTTTGGAGGTGGTTTGATTTCAGGAGATATCATTACTTCTGCTCAATTTATTATCGGCACAACCGCGACGAATGCAAGTCAACGTTTTGTTTACAACTCTACAAATGGAGCCTTATTATTTGATGTAGATGGTAACGGAGCAACCTCAGCAATTCAATTTGCAACTCTCAATCCGAAGTTAGCCCTAACCTTTGAAGATATTCTTGTGATTTAACATGGATTGAATTTTCGCGATCGCGTTTTTTCTTGATTTTGGGAAGATGTGATCGCCTGGATGTAGGATAACGATAACCCAGAATCCTTAATTCCATTGCTGTTCAATTTCATATTTCCTGAATATATATAAAACACAAAATACAAAATGCTACGGGATACAGGACGCGATATACTCAATGGCGAGAACATCGATTCATAGATAAATCATGGTAGCGGTAGCAGTTTTAGCGGCGGGTAAAGGAACCCGAATGAAATCCACTTTGCCTAAGGTATTGCATACTCTCGGTGGGCGATCGCTGGTGGAACGGGTTTTGGATAGTTGTCAAAAATTAAATCCCAGTCGTCAATTGGTGATTGTGGGCTATCAAGCTGAACAAGTTAAATCGCAATTTCGACATAAACCTGAAATTGAATTTGTTGAACAAAAGGAACAAAAGGGGACAGGCCACGCAATTCAGCAATTACTGCCCCATCTACAAGATTTTACGGGAGATTTATTGATTTTAAATGGTGACGCGCCTTTGCTTCGTTCAGAAACTTTAGAAAATCTGTTGACGATTCACACATCTCAACAAAATATGGCCACTCTTCTAACCGCCCAATTACCCAATCCGAAAGGTTACGGACGAGTTTTTTGTGATGGAAATAATTTAGTCAAACAAATTGTTGAAGACCGCGATTGTAATGATGCCCAAAAGCAAAATCATCGTGTTAATGGGGGAATTTACTGTTTCAATTGGCTTAAACTTGCTGAAATTTTACCCAAACTTCTTCCTAATAATGATCAACAGGAATATTACCTCACGGATGTTGTGGATTTTCTGGATCGCGTTATGGCCGTTGATGTGGAAGATTATTTAGAAATTAGCGGTATTAATGACCGTAAACAATTAGCCAGCGCAGATCAAGTTCTCCAAAATCGAGTTAAAGATTATTGGATGGCGGCAGGCGTGACCCTGATTAATCCCGATAGCATTACGATTGATGACACAGTAAATCTGGCAACCGATGTTATTATCGAACCCCATAGCCATTTGCGGGGAAATTCAGTGATTGGGAAAAATTGTCGCATTGGGCCTGGAAGTTTAATTGAAAATAGTGAACTCGGCGAAAATGTCTCGGTGCTTTATTCCGTTATTAGTGATAGTAAGGTCGCATCGGATTGTCGCATTGGCCCCTACACTCATCTGCGCGGTGAAACCCAAATAGAAGAGGGTTGTCGCATTGGTAATTTTGTAGAAGTCAAAAAAACTACCATCGGCACAAAGTCTAATGTGGCTCATCTGTCCTATCTCGGAGATGCAATCCTTGGCGATCGCGTTAACGTCGGAGCGGGAACGATTACGGCTAATTATGACGGAGTTAATAAACACACGACGGTTATCGGCGACGGAACGAAAACAGGAGCAAATAGTGTTCTTGTCGCACCTGTTATTTTGGGAGAAAATGTGACGGTTGCTGCTGGATCTGTGGTAACCAATAATGTTCCGACCGATGCTCTTGTTATTGCCCGACAACGACAACGTATTATTGAAGACTGGAAAACTAAAACAGAAAGTAAGGAATAAATCATGTTAACCATCGCCTTACCCAAGGGTGCTTTGCTTAAGGATTGTATCGAACGTTTTCAGCGTATTGGTTTGGATTTTAGTGCTTTTCTCGATCCAACTAACCGCCAATTACAAATTACTGACCCAACTCAAACAGCCAAAGCTCTTTTAGTCCGAACTCACGATGTTCCCGTCTATGTAGAATATGGTCAGGCTCATTTGGGTATTGCTGGCTATGATGTTCTGCTAGAAAAAACACCAGCGATCGCGCAATTAGCAGATTTAAAATTCGGTCAGTGTCGCCTCTCAGTTGCCGTTCCCGAAGCCAGTCCCTATCGACGTTCCATTGATTTACCACCTCACGGAAAAGTTGCTTCTAAATTCGTCCATTGCGCCCAAGAGTATTTTCGCCAATTAGACTTACCCATCGAAATCGTCCCACTCTATGGTTCTGTTGAATTAGGCCCGATTACAGGAATGTCGGAAGCCATTGTGGATTTGGTTTCCACAGGGCGCACGCTCAAAGAAAATGGCTTAATTGAGATAGATATATTGTTTGAAAGTTCAGCCCGTCTCATCGCCCATCCTCTTTCTTACCGTCTTAATGAAAACGATCTTCACAATTGGGTTAACCGTTTGCGTCAAAGCATTTAATGCAGCTCAATCTGAATTTGTCTGAAATATTGACGCTTGCAAAAATAGTAATAAGAAAAAGCTATATTTTATATAAGCAATCATGTTGTTAAGTTTCTTTACAAGCCTGAGAAATAGCCCTATTATAAAAAGGTATCAATCATTCGTACATCAAACATACATAAAGGAATCATAAGTCAATGACAACCACCATTCAGCAACGCGAAAGCGCGTCAGTATGGGAACAGTTCTGTCAGTGGGTCACCAGCACCAACAATCGTATCTACATCGGTTGGTTCGGAACTTTGATGATCCCCACTCTCTTAACTGCTACCACTTGTTTCATCATCGCTTTCATCGCGGCTCCTCCCGTTGATATTGACGGCATCCGTGAACCCGTAGCTGGCTCTTTACTTTACGGAAACAACATCATCTCTGGTGCGGTTGTTCCTTCTTCTAACGCGATCGGTCTTCACTTTTACCCTATCTGGGAAGCTGCTTCCTTAGATGAATGGTTATACAACGGTGGCCCTTACCAATTGGTTGTATTCCATTTCTTGATTGGAATCTTCTGTTACTTGGGTCGTCAGTGGGAACTTTCTTATCGCTTAGGAATGCGCCCTTGGATCTGTGTTGCCTACTCAGCACCTGTTTCCGCCGCTACTGCTGTATTCTTAATCTACCCCATCGGACAAGGTTCTTTCTCTGATGGTATGCCTTTAGGAATCTCTGGAACCTTCAACTTCATGATTGTTTTCCAAGCAGAACATAACATCTTGATGCACCCTTTCCATATGTTAGGTGTAGCAGGTGTCTTCGGTGGTTCATTGTTCTCTGCAATGCACGGTTCTCTGGTAACTTCCAGCTTAGTTCGTGAAACAACTGAAGTTGAATCCCAGAACTACGGTTACAAGTTTGGTCAAGAAGAAGAAACATACAACATCGTTGCGGCTCATGGCTACTTCGGTCG
>JANNLO010000047.1:0-11040 GCA_031396835.1 Snowella sp. SOY_38_metabat_116 | reverse complement strand
AGGTTATTTCTCTGTCATCTTATTAGCTCAGCTTATGCTTCGTTTTGATAAAATATTTAAAAGTTATGTTTTACTCTCCTTAGATTCATAAATTAATCCCCTCTCCCTGTTTTTTGACTTTTTCAGCAAGCCCTAAATAGAATTATTTGTGGCATTTTCCCATCAAAAATTACTATTTTTTAACAACTTTAGCTAAGTCAATTAAGATAGGGGGAATGAATTTCTTAATAAGAAGTTTAACTTTTTCTGATTGGGGAATTTCTTCAGTTAAATCTTCATCAGGACGAGCTTTAAAGATAGTTGAATGATCAAAATCACTAACTTCTTCAGCAGGTCTGCCATTACTATAATAATAAAGTGCTAAAGATTTGCGGGTTCGATCTTCTGGACAAGTTAAAGGGTCAGGGTGACCATGATAGGAAAAATCAGTTGTACCAAAAATTACACAACGATTAAAAATTGGTAAAACTTTTTGATGACATTCCTTCATTTCTCTGTCCCAAAGTTGTAAATATCCACCATATTCTTCTTGCCAATTTTTGTTGAGATAAAGCAGAAGATTTAAGCGTCTATCTAACTTGAGACGAGTATGTTTATTGAAATCAACATGAACTTTTAAATATCCACCTTTTTCAATTTGATGTAAACCGCCACCAAGAAAATGAGGATCGGGAATAATTCCATTAATTCCTGTTAACTTTTCTAAAAAGTCTATAAAGATAGAAGAGTTGAGTTGATAGAGCAGAAATCTAGTTGTTTCTCCCATTTGTAATTCAGAAGTTGAAGCCAGCTTTTTTTCTGATTTGTTCTCAAAAGATGTCCAATTAATCGATTTAGGTTTAGGAAATTCTTCAAGGATTTGTTCTAAAATTTCTGGGGGTAAAAAATCATCAATGACAATATGGGGAAAAGGCTCTGCATTAAGATAATCTTGATGATAGTTAGTCGCGAGTTCTTTTAAGTAATTAGGATCGAGAGAATATTTTTGTTTTGATGCTAACATTTCGGTTTCTCGTTAATAGTTAATAATTAGAATACTCAGCTTTTATCTATTACCGACGAACAACTAATAAAAAGCAAAGTAATATTTGCCCAAAGCTTGCTGATAAAGTTCCACTTAAAGAGCTACTTTGACCATAAAATATTGTTAAAGCAACTGTTAGAGATAATAGCACAAGAATAATCCATTTCCAAGTTTTTGAATTTTGAGATTTAGATATTTCATAGGTCAAGGAATTTATTTTACGTGCCAGAAAAAAGCTTAAAAAGAGAATTATAAAAATCACGGGAAAAAATATCAGAAAATCTAAATTTTTGATTCCCACAAAAGTTACTAAAGAAATTAAAGAATAATGAATGGGAACAACCGCTAAAGAACTAATTCCTCTAAGAGATAATATATTTTGCCAAATAGTTAGAGAAGAATTGATTTTTATTAATAAGCTAAGTGCTGTGATCACGAATAAAACCACAAAACTCAACAAATAAAATCCTAAAGAAACTGTTCCCCATCGGAAAAAAGATGCTCCTTTATACCAAAGTATTAGAGAAGCGATCGCAGGTAATATTGATAATAATAATAACTGAGCAATAATCATTAAACGCTTAGATTCTATTACTTTTTGATATTTGATAATACCTACCCCAAATATATATCCAATAAATGGATAAACTAACCAAGGAGAAAAAGGATAGGAAATATTCGGCAGTCCTTTAGTTCCAATTAGCCAAGCCACTATTCCATAAACTTGTATGTTATTATCTTCAAGAATTGGGCCTATAAAATAACGTAAAATAGAGACTGTCACCAGACCGAATATTGCGTAATATAGAGATTTTTTAGATGTTCTTATAGCAGCCATGACTAGGGTAGAAAAAGCAATGAATCCTAAGAAATCAAGTCCCCATAATTCGCCTTTTTTCCAGAATAAAAACTGATCGGCTACTATCAGAATAATAACTTTATAAATAGTATCAGACCAATAATTTAACTTGATTTTCTGACCAGATTGCAGTCCGTAACCGACACCAGTTGCAAGGAAAAATAATACAGGTGCAAAACTACCTAAAAAAATAATACTTCCTGATATTCCCTGAGTTGCTAAGTCAGGTTTTAGGATCTCGTATCCTCCGTGATTAACAACCATAAACAGGGCGGCTAATCCTCGCAAAATATCTAATTCTTGCCAAGAGAATTTTTTTTCTAATATCTGATTAGTCATTTTATTGAATGATTTTCAGTGACAATATTGGTTCTACCATTTAACTAAAACACTGGGTTCTTTTTGAATAGGTAAAACATCCAGTAAATCTAAGGTGGCACAATATTTTAAATCATCGTCACAATTTAAACGTAATAATCGCTGACCATGACTAGCTTTTTGAAAAAGTTCTAATAAATTATCTTGCCATTGCCGATAAAGCGCGATCGCAGCAATAACTTCATCATTTCCTACCGTAACTTTTTGAGTTTGTATCAGTAAATCGGCGATCGCACCCGCACAAACCGTATCTTCAAGGGAATAACCGCCTTCCCAGCCCGAACCCAATAACCAAACTGTTTTAGGTTGTTTTTCTAGCAAATAATTGACCGCCGATTGACGATTAATCATGGCAGCAGTAATCACAGAATTAGCCAAAGCAACCCTTTGTAAAGCCCTAGTTCCATTTGTAGTTGTCAGAAAAAGTCGTTTTCCCGCCATTAATTCAGGATTACAGTCGAGGGGAGAATTTCCCAAATCGCAACCCTCCACCTTTGCACCGCCTCTTTCTCCCGCCAATAAGCGTTTTTCGCTCAGCCATTGCTGGCTCACCTGCATCAACTCATCCAGAGAGCTAAAAGTCTGAACTGCTTCTGCACCAACATTTAGGGCCGTTGCGATCGTGCTAGTGGCGCGAAGAACATCAATAACTACAGCACAGTCAGGCAATGTATTAGACGGAGTTAGCTCAGGAGTATGATAAATAAAAAGTTCCACTATCGTTCAGGGGTTAAGGTCAAACACAAAAAGAATCGACTTTATATCTTATCGGGCAATGGGATCTTCGCAAAAAGGAAAATCCAAACTTTCAACCGAAAATATTTTTAAATATAGTTTTGAATCCGTAGTAAGAGAAAAATACTTTGATTGAATAAAAATAAAGTTGATTAAACTAGAAAGTGAACCTAATTGTCATACAATAAACAAATTATTTTAGATTTTTTTAGCAATTGTCGATTTGAATACTAATTCTGGTATTTTCTGACTTTGCCAGGAACTTGATAACCATTAATTAGGATCTCTTTGTTAGTTAAGTGTATGCTATTGCATAAGTTTGGTGTGAGGAGTTGATTGAATGAATTTACGTCATAATGCCCTAGAGGTTCTCAAACAGACCAGTCGGACATTTTATATTCCCATTAGTATTCTTCCGTCGGGACTGCTAGAAGCGGTGGCATCGGCTTACTTGTGTATGCGAGCCATTGACGAAGTGGAAGACCATCCTGAACTGGATAATTCTACTAAAGCAAAGATTCTTCATCGAATCAGTCTCAATTTTCAATCAGCCACTGAAAACTCTACTCTAGAAGATTTTGCAGGGAAGTTATCTCAATATCGGGGAATATTGCCTGATGTGACACTCCGAGTTGGAGAATGGGCCATGCTTGCTCCCGAATCCATTGCCCCTAGAATTTGGGATGCAACGGCGGCAATGGCAGATCGTATGGCTTATTGGTCAGAAATAAACTGGCAAATTGAAAGCGAATCCGACTTAGATCAATACACATTTAGTGTGGCGGGAGCCGTTGGTTTATTGCTCTCAGATTTATGGGCTTGGCATGATGGAACTCAAACTAATCGGAGTCACGCGATCGGTTTTGGTAGAGGACTCCAATCTGTTAACATTATCCGCAATCATCGAGAGGATTTACGACGGGGCGTTAGTTTTATCCCTAAAGGATGGCGAATTGAAGATATGCACGCTTATGCTCGTCGAAATCTAAAATTAGCGGATCAATATACCAAGTCTTTAGCCCCAGGCCCAGCTTTAAATTTCTGTAAAATTCCCTTAACACTTGCTTACGGAACTTTAGAAGTTATGGCTTTAGGGAAAGAAAAGCTGAGCCGTAGTGATGTTTTAGCCTTAGTAAATCAAGCAACTCGTTAAGCCATTTAAAAAACTAGATGTCAAAACCAATTGAGAATTAATGTCTATAATATGATGATAGCGATCAGCGCGAATCTGAAAACATCGTTAGAAAATTCAT
The DNA here is from genome assembly GCA_031396835.1 of Snowella sp. SOY_38_metabat_116. Classification (GTDB taxonomy): domain Bacteria; phylum Cyanobacteriota; class Cyanobacteriia; order Cyanobacteriales; family Microcystaceae; genus Snowella. Next base: position 6,791 of record JANNLO010000047.1, on the reverse strand, counting down.
TAATTCTCAACTTCCTACTTCCATTAAATGTCTATTGAAAAGAAAAACTTAAAATTCCCTAATCGTCGTCAGTTTTTCCAGTGGAGTCTAGGAGCAGGATTAGGAATCGGGGGAAGTGTTTGGGCATGGCAACAACTTCAGCGATCGCATATTTCGGCATCAACTATTCCCCAAAACTCAGAAACCAACTCATCCCAATCCCAGGCTGATCCGTCTAACCCTCTTTTTTTTCTAAGAAATTTCGACTATGGAACCATAAAACAAGAAAATGGACGAACTATCCGAGAATTTCGAGTGGAAGCTCGCACTTCAACCCTACAACTTAATAATGCGGTTTCTTTGATTACCTGGAATCTCAATGGACAAGTTCCCGCTCCAACTTTTCGGGCAACCCAGGGCGATCGAATTCGAGTTATTTTTTCTAATAAAGCGGGCCATTCTCACTCCCTGCATTTTCATGGTTTGCACCGCGCTGAGATGGATGGTGTTAAACCCGTGCGAAATAATCAGGTTTTTATCTACGAATTTGATGCAGAACCGTTCGGCGTTCATCCCTATCATTGCCATGTTGCACCCGTTACTCGTCACATCAGTAAAGGATTGTATGGAATGATGATTATTGATCCTCCCGAACCTCGTCCCCAGGCGGATGAAATGGTCATGATTATGGGTGGTTATGACGTAAACGAAGACCACAAAAATGAACTTTTTGCTTTTAATGGCAAGCCTAATATTTATATGCAACACCCGATCGCGATTCAACAAAATCAGTTAATTCGTCTTTATTTGTTGAATATGATTGAATATGATCCTGTTGCGACTTTTCATATTCACGCAAATTTTTTTCAGGTTTATCCCACAGGTATGACGACAACGCCGACTCAAACCGCAGATGTGATCACGATGGGAACGGCAGAAAGACATATTCTCGAATTTAGTTACCGCGATCCAGGCGAATATATGTTTCACCCTCATCAAGATTGGATGGCCGAATCAGGTTGTATGGGAATGTTTAATGTGATCTCTTCATAAATTTAAACGGCGATCGCAATTCGCCCCTACTGGATTTTTATGTTGAAATCTTAATGTGAAAATCTTAATGTGATACTTTCTCAATAACCTGATAATGTGATAATCTAATTAATAATCTTTTGCAATAATCATCTAACGACTTGCGGGGATTCCTGTGGTAAAGCGTCCATATTTCAATAAAAAAATAATGAAAAAATTTCAATATTTATATTTTCTGACTATTTTGGCTAATATTCTCGTTCTTAGTGCTTGTAATGAGAATAAGAGTCCAGCCCCTTCTGCGATCGCACCGAGTTCAACCTCTTCAGATCATGAGGGAATTTCTCACAGAATGGAGGCTAAAATCAATATTAATAATGCTATTCTGTCTCAACTGGATAAATTAGAAGCAAAATTAGGGATTCCTGCTTTATCTAATAAAATTCAGGCAAGTCGGCCCTATGGTTCTATTGAAGAATTAGTTGCTAAAAAGGTCTTAAATCAGGAGCAATTAGACCAAATCAAAGATACTATCACGATCGAAGATATTGTTTTAGAAGGGAAAGCTAAAGATATTGATTACATGATTAAATTGGGATTGATGAAAGGACATCTTTTAGTTGCTCAGGAACTTTTAGCTAAAAATAAGCCCGATCAAGCCGAACCTCATATTGGTCATCCCGTAGAAGAAATTTATGCAGATGTGGAGGATCAATTAAGCGATCGCAAAGTCGGAGAATTTAAAACGAATTTAATTTCTCTGCAAAATTTAGTCAAAGCGGGCGCAAAAGATAAGCAAAAAGTTGATGCCGCATTTAAAACTTCGATGCAGGACATTGATAACGCGATCGCAGCTTTACCGATCAAAGAACGCCAAGCCCCAGCTTTTTTATTTCCCGTCATCAATGGACTCTTGGATACGGCTAACTCTGAATATGGAGCCGCCGTGTTGAATGGAAAAATCTCCGCGCCGATTGAGTATCAAGATTCACGGGGTTTTGTGATCTATGCCGATCAACTTTATCAGGCGATCGCGCCCCAAATCCAAAAACAAAATTCGACGGCTGATAAATCGATTCAATCTAACTTTGTGATCCTAAAAACCATTTGGCCATCCGCTTTACCTCCTGCTGTTCCTGTAAAAACGCCTCAACAAGTAACAAAACTGATTAAAACTATCGAAGAAACCAGTCAACCTTTAGCGGAGAAATAAGATGGATTATAGTGCAGTCCTACCGACTTTTATTATTACATTGCGGGAAGGAGTCGAAGCGGCTCTGGTGGTGGGTATTGTCGTTGCTTATCTGAAAAAAGCAGGTCAGAGGCATTTAATCACTTGGGTTTATGGCGGGATTGCGGCGGGAATTGTTGCGAGTGCGATGATTGGAATGTTTTTTAGTTGGTTGATTCAAGATTTATCGACTGCTAATCAAAAATATGCGCCAGTGATTGAACCTTTATTGGAGGCAACTTTTAGTTTGATGGCGGTGGCGATGTTGAGTTGGATGTTACTTTGGATGACGCGCCAAGCTAGGCAAATGCGAGACCAAGTAGAAGGAAATTTAAGAAAACTATTAAAACAAGATTTTGGCGGCGGTTGGGCGATTTTCACCTTGATTTTTTTGGCAGTCGTGAGAGAAGGATTTGAAACAGTTTTATTTATTGCGGCTAAGTTTGAACAGGGATTTATGCCAGCTTTAGGCGCGATCGCAGGAATTGGAGTGGCATCAGGCATTGGCATTTTATTATTTAAATGGGGCATTAAATTAAATATTCGTCTATTCTTCAAAGTTATGGGCTTTTTATTGCTCCTGATTATTGGCGGATTAGTCGTTAAAGCATTAGGAAATTTAGACACAGCCGTTCATGCCCTTGCTCAAATGGATCGTCAATCAGCCAGCCTCTGTTTTTACTATGAACCCTTTGCCAAACCGTTAGACAAAGATTGTATTTTGGGGCCGCTAGTCTGGAATTTTAGCAAAACCTTGCCTGATGATCGTTTTCCAGGGATTATTTTTAGTTCTCTCTTAGGTTATAGTCAGAGACTTTATGTCGTTCAAGCCATTAGCTACGGAGTTTTTTTAATCACAGTTGGCGGCATCTTTTTCCAAAGTTTATCGGGACGTGTTATTTTTTCCTTTCAAAGTCTCAAAAATTTGAAAAAATTCTGGGCAGTACGAGAATAAATTATAATCCTACTTTTTCTAAAATATCATCTTCAGTTTAGTCAAAAGTATGAATAATTTCTGGTATTTACTCAAAATCTATTAAACAAGCAAATCGTCAACTACAATGGATGATACTTAAAACTTTCCTCCAGATTTTGGGTTTCAAATTGGAAAGTCACCATTGCGAGGCGAAACACCGCTAACCGTAATGGTCATTAATTTTTTGTGGAATTAGAAATTATGGCAACATTACACGGCAGTTGGATAATTCAACCCGAATCCGTCGATTATTTATTAATTTGGGCAGAAGCTTGGCGGGATCTTAGTGAAACAGTAGAAACAGTCAATAAATCGGAAATTAGTCTTCATCCCTTCAATTTAGACCAAGAAAGCTTGAAAACGTGCTTGCAGAAATGGATAAAAAAAATTCCGCCTGATTTTGATACCCTTTGGCAATCAGAAATTATTACTTTACCAAGTCAAACTATCAAAAAAGTAGTTTATCCTCTGTTATCGGGACAAGATAGACACGAATTAAAGCCTGCTAATCTTAGTTTTCATGCTTGGAAAGTTCAGGGAATTCGACTTGATGCTTTTGCTGCTAGTGAGTTCTTTCAAAACATTTCTTTGGGTCTGGATCAAAAAAGTTTTTTCGGTAAGGATTTACAGTTTTTTAGCCATCTCTATCGCTGGAGTTTGGATTTAATTGTCCGCCGTAAATTTTCACCTGGCATTCAAATTGCGCGATCAAATACTACAGTTTCGCGATCGCTCTATCAAGCTTGTTGGTATCCTCTGATTGACAGCACTTTGGATCAAACTCGTCTGGCAAAATTTAGTCAGTTGATGCCGCTCGCTTGTTTGAATTATAGTCAAGTTTCTGAACAAAGCTCTGAACAAATTGAGGATTCAAATCTACAATTATTAGCCCAAACAAGTATTTTATCTTTCCTACAAGCAATAGTAAATGCAATTACAATTACACAAAGTCCAGCTTTAAATTTAGCAAAAGAAACTCCTCTACAAACTTGGTTAGAAGGCTTAACAAATCCTGAAACTTTAATAACAGGAGAAAATAAGCAAATTCAACAGTTAGTTGCTGCTTTGACAAATTGGCAAATGCCGATCCAAGATTATTTAGTTCGTCCCGAAAATCAACAATTAGGAAAACATCAATTTCGAGTTTGTTTTGTTTTAGAGCCACCGACTCAAGAAGAGATACTTTTAAACAATACTAATTGGCGATTAAATTATTTTTTACAAGCACTAGATGATGCAAGTTTTTGGGTGAATTCTAATATTATTTGGCAACAAAGTAATGAACAATTAATCTGGGAAAAGCGAATTATTGAACAACCTCAAGAAACCCTATTAAAAGGATTAGGTTTAGCCTCTCGGCTTTATGCACCCATTGCTGCCAGTTTAGAAGAATCTCAACCGACTTATTGCATTCTTGATTCTATTCAAGTCTATGAATTTATTAAAGCTTCTGCTTGGCAATTGCAGGATAATGGGCTGGGAGTTATTGTACCACCAAGTTTAATTTTAGGCGGAGAAACAAAACGATTAGGATTAAAAATTCAAGGACAAGTTATACCTCAAAAAGGTGAAAGATTAAGCTTAAATTCACTTTTGAAATATAATTTACAATTAATTATTGGTGATCGCGAAATTTCAGAAAAAGAATTTCAACTACTACTAGATCAAAAATCACCTTTAGTTGAACTTAATGGAGAATGGATTACTCTACAACCTGCCGATGTTCGTGCGGCCCAAAACATTTTAAATAAGTCTAATGAACCGCTTAGTTTATCTTTGGAAGATGCCCTGAGAATTAGTGTTGGTGAAAATCAAATGTTAGCAAAATTGCCCGTTGTAAACTTTGAAGCATCAGGTATTTTACAAGAATTTATTGATAATATTACAGATAATCAAGCGATTCAATCTATCGAGAATCCTGCTGGTTTTCAGGGAGTATTACGCCCTTATCAAGCTAGAGGTGTGGGTTGGTTAGCATTTTTAGAAAAATGGGGTTTAGGTGCTTGTTTGGCAGATGATATGGGATTAGGAAAAACACCCCAATTGTTGGCTTTTATGCTTCATTTAAAATCAGAATTAATGTTAACAAAACCCGTATTAATTGCTTGCCCAACATCGGTAATTAATAATTGGGAACATGAAATTAAAAAGTTTGCACCGAGTTTATCGATACATATTCATCATGGTGATAAGCGTAGTCAAGGAACAGATTTTGCTAAAAATATTCAGCATAAAAATCTCATTTTAACTAGTTATGCTTTACTCTATCGTGATAGCAAAACGTTACAAAAAATAGATTGGCAAGGTATTGTTTTAGATGAAGCTCAAAACATTAAGAATCCCCAGTCAAAACAATCTCAAGCTGTTCGTCAATTGAAAGCTGGTTTTCGTATTGCGCTAACAGGAACGCCTGTGGAAAATCGATTATCTGAACTTTGGGCAATTTTAGATTTTTTGAATCCTAATTTTCTGGGAAATCAAGCTTTTTTTCAAAAACGTTTTGCAACTCCGATTGAAAAATTCGGCGATCGCCAATCCTTGCAAATATTGAGATCTTTGGTGCGTCCTTTTATTCTGCGCCGTCTAAAAACTGATACAACAATTATTCAAGATTTACCTGAAAAACAAGAGATGACCGTCTTTTGTGGTTTATCGTTAGAACAAGCAAGTTTATATCAAGATCTAGTTGAAAAATCCCTACAAAAAATTGAAGATTCAACAGGAATTCAACGTCGAGGTTTAGTTTTAGGACTATTAGTTAAACTGAAACAAATTTGTAATCATCCGTCCCAATATTTAAAAGAAAATCAGTTAGAAAATGCGGCTCTTTCTGGAAAATTATTGCGATTACAAGAAATGTTAGAAGAAGTAATTATTGAAGAAGATCGTGCCTTGATTTTTACTCAATTTGCCGAGTGGGGACATTTATTAAAAACCTATCTCAGTCAATATTTTAATCAAGAAATCTTATTTTTGCATGGAGGAACTTCTCGTCAGGCAAGACAGGTAATGATTGAACGTTTTCAAAATGATCCCGAAGCACCCAAAATTTTTATTTTGTCCTTAAAAGCTGGCGGAACAGGTTTGAATTTAACCAAAGCAAATCATGTTTTTCATGTTGATCGTTGGTGGAATCCTGCGGTGGAAAATCAAGCAACAGATCGGGCTTTTCGGATTGGTCAAAAGCGCAATGTTCAAGTTCATAAATTTGTCTGCACTGGCACATTAGAAGAAAGAATTAACGAGATGATTGAAAGTAAAAAACAATTAGCAGAACAAACAGTTGATACAGGAGAAAATTGGCTATCTGAATTGGATACAGATCAATTACGTAATTTATTGCTTTTAGATCGTAGCGCGATTATTGATTAATATTATTGCTATTAAAGGGAATGAAGTTATTTAAGTAATTTAGGCTTACCACTTATTAGTTTAATTAGGGCTTGCTGAAAAAGTCAAAAAACAGGGAGAGGGGATTAATTTATGAATCTAAGGAGAGTAAAACATAACTTTTAAATATTTTATCAAAACGAAGCATAAGCTGAGCTAATAAGATGACAGAGAAATAACCTT